>JBHIEC010000150.1:0-6041 GCA_046760425.1 Anaerolineae bacterium | reverse complement strand
GCTTGAGCGTCAAGCATTAAAGAACATCTTAAATCTGTATTAAGCACCCATCAGATGAACAAAAACCTGGTTTCTCGGCGTTTGTCCAAAGTCCAATTGTGGTGGATGTTCGAGCCCTACGGGGTTGAGGTGGCAGCAAGGTGAGGGAACAAGAAAAGGGGCTCTGGAGGTTCCAGAGCCCCTTTTGTCACCGCCGCCAGCGGCGCCAGAGGAGGAAGATGGCGGAGAGAGGGATGAGCACCAATAGGGCCAGGGGCAGGAAGAAGACCACGACCCAGATGGCGACGTCGGTCAGGGCCTGAAGGGCGGTCACCAGGCCCCGCAGAGCATCCTGCAGTGTGCCGCCGGGCGCCCAGCCAGCTCGCACGATGGCCTCCCTGGGGATCAGCTCCACAGTTATGGTGGCCAGAGCCGTCATCCGCTCCAGGTACTGCATGCGCCCCTTGACCTGCTCGATCTGGCCACGGATATTGGTCAGCTCCCGGTGCACGGCCAGGACGTCCTCAGCCTTGCGCGTCTTCTCCCGCACCTCAGTCAGCAGCTCCAGCAACTCCTTCTCCGTGGCCTCCAGGTTTCGCAGCCGGGCATCCAGATCGGTGTACTCTTCAGTCACATCCTGGCCGGAGATGCTCTCCCGCTCCACTTCCAGACCGACGTCCTTGATCTGCTCCATGGCGGCGTCGAAAGATTCGGCCGGCACGCGGAGGGTCACGGTGCCCCGCAACCCTTCGCTCGCTCGCCAGATGTTGGAGCTAGCCACATAGCCCCCCAGGGCCGTGGCGATGCCCTTGATCTGAGCTAGAGCCTGCTCCGTGTCCTCCACTTTGATAGCCAGATCGGCGGTGCGGATGATCATGCGCTCACCGATGGGAGCCAGTTTTCCGGCCTCGATAGGGGCTTCCACGATGGCTGCTCTCTCAACCGCTTTCTCAACCACCATGGGGGCCGGGGTGGGCATGGCGGCGGGACGCGCTGGCGCACACCCTAAGGTTACGGCAGATAGAATTGAGACCGCCATAACGACGATGAAGACGCTAGCCAGGCGTTTGTTCTCATCCATTTCGTTCCTCCTTGGGCTTGGGTTTCTCGACCCTAAGACGCCTTCTCTGGCGCAAAAGTTCCCCTCTTACCAGCCATATGACAGCCGCACGATGAGGCGGGGTGGGAGCCCCGCCCGAGCCATCTTCCTCTGGGTCTCCTCGACGGGATAGGGGACGCGGCGATACTCGATGGTGCTGGCCTCAACGTCGAGGATGACGTAGGAGGCCCGGGGGTCGCCGTCCCGGGGCTGGCCCACGCTGCCAGGGTTGATAATCAGCCGCCTCTCGCCCAGGGACAGGGGAACGCCAACCTCGAAGGGGCGGACATCCACTTCGCCAGCGCTCGCAGCGGGCTCGAACCCAACACGAGCTGTAGCGGTTAGGATGCGAGCGGTTGCGACCTCTGAGCCCAGATCGCGAAAGATGACCGGCACGTGGCTATGGCCCACGAAGCAGTAGGAGGTATCGAAGTGGGCGAAATTGGTCTGGGCGATGGAGGGGTAGATGACGTACTCCCAGATGGGGTGACGGGGGCTGCCGTGTACCAGGGTGAAATCCCCCTCCACGATCCGCTCCTCCAGACCCTGCAAGTACGCCAGGCTGGCCGGGGTCAATTGTTCCTGCGTCCACAGGCAGGCCCGCTGGGCATCGGCGTTGAAATCCTCCAGATCCAGCTTGCCCAGCACGGCCCAGTCATGGTTGCCGGCGATGCAGCGGTGGGGCAATTCCCGCAACCGTTCGACGCACTCGTTGGGGTCGGGCCCGTAGCCTACCACGTCGCCCAGGCACCAGATCTCGTCCACGGTGCTGACATCAAGATGGGTCAACACCGCCTCCAGGGCGGCCAGGTTGGCGTGGATGTCGGAGATGAGGGCGTAGCGCATTCCTGTGTCCTTTCTATGCCTGTATCAGGGCCTCTATGTTACCACATTTTTGACTTTTAGGCCAGCCCCTTGTCGAACGTGGGCAAAAGTTGTATAATTGCAGTGGGTGTTCGTTTCGAGGTCGAGAAGGGGAGGAGCAAGGGTTATGGCCCCTATCCTGGGCCCGTGGGCTTTGGACCTCATCAGCCACAGCCCAGACCAGACCCGGCGGCTGGGGGCAAGGCTGGGGCAGTTGCTGCAGGGCGGCGACGTGGTCTGCCTGGAGGGGGAGCTGGGGACGGGGAAAACCTGCTTGGCCCAGGGCATCGGGCGGGGCCTGGGGATCAGGGAGCCCATCGTCAGCCCCACCTTCACCCTGATCCGGGAGTACAAGGTCGCTAAGGGGCGCCCGCCCCTCTACCACATTGATTTCTACCGCCTGGAGAATGCCGAGGAGGCCCTGGCTCTGGGCCTGGAGGAGTACCTCTACGGCCAGGGGGTGTGCGTCATCGAGTGGGCGGAGAGGGCACAGGCCGCTCTGCCCCGGGAGCGGCTGTGGATCACCCTTAAGCACCTGAATGAGACCAAGCGCGGTCTCCTTATGGAGGCCACGGGCCAGCGGTACGAGGAGCTGCTCCGAGAATTCAAGCGTCGGGCCTTCGGAGTGTAGAGATGCTTCTGGCTATTGACACAGCCACGCAATTTGCCAGCATCGCTCTCTACCAGGAGGGTGGGGTGCTGAGTGAACATACGTGGCGCTCCCAGAACAACCACACCGTGGAGCTGGTGCCCAACATCGTGCGTCTGCTGGAGGGGCAGAGGATCACGACCAGGGCGCTGACAGGCCTGGCCGTGGCCCTGGGACCAGGCTCCTTCACCGGCCTGCGCATCGGACTGAGCGTGGCCAAGGGCCTGGCCTTCGCCCTCAAGATCCCCTTGGTCGGCCTCCCCACCCTGGATGTCCTGGCCTACGCCCACGCCCCTTGGGGCCTGCCCACCTGGGCCATCATCCAGGCCGGGCGGGGGCGGATCTGCGCCGCCTTCTATCCTAAGGATGGCCCTCTCCCGCGCTCCGCTGACTACCTCCTCACCACCTGGACTGAGCTGGAGATCGAGGGGGATGAGCCCGTCCTCCTGTGCGGCGAGATCAACGCCCAGGGGGCCAGGTTGCTGCGCCAGCGGCTGGGAGAGCGGGCGGTCATCGCCTCGCCGGCCGCTTCCCTGCGGCGAGCCGGCTACCTGGCCGAGTTGGCCTGGCAGCGCCTCCAGCGGGGAGAGGCCGATGACCTGGCCACCCTGGCGCCCATTTACCTGCACCGCCCCTCCATCGGTGAGTGACCGTGGACTATACCGGACTGCCCTACCTGGTCGAGCCCATGCGGCCGGCCGACATTCATGAGGTGATGCGCATTGAGCGGGTCTCCTTCCCTACCCCCTGGTCGGCCAACGCCTATCGCTACGAGCTCCGCCACAACAGCATGGCCCACTACTTCGTCGCCCGGCCCCAAATCGCCCCACAACCGGAAGGGCCCATCGAGGTGGCGAGTCGAGATGACGCGCTGTCACGCCCAGAGGGGGGCTGGCGGGGCCTGGTCCAGCGCTGGCTGGCGCCCCCGGAGCTTCGGCCTGAGACTTCGGCGAGCTCAGTCGAGCCGCTCCGTCAAACCCCCAGGCCGCCCGTCCTGGGCTATGGCGGCTTCTGGATAATGGCCGGTGAGGCCCATATCAGCACCATCGCCGTGGCCCCGGAGCACCGTCGGCGGGGCATCGGCGAGCTGCTCCTGGTGACCATGCTCGACCGCGCCACGGAGCTGAACGCCGAGGTGATGACTCTGGAGGTGCGGGTTTCGAACGTAGCCGCCCAGAGCCTCTACCGCAAATACGGATTTCAGCCGGTGGGCCGGCGCAGAGGCTACTACTCAAACAACCGGGAGGACGCTCTGATCATGACCACGGAGCGCCTCACCTCAGCCACCTTCCAGAACGATCTTCAAAGGCTGAAGCGGGCCCTAAGGGGGAAGCTGACGGCTGCGGCCATGGGATCAGCTACGTGAAAAGTTGGTCTCGCGATGAGAACTCATCTGCTCCCTTTTTTCGCATTACGGCAAAAGTGACACGTGGGGCAGGCTTTCGAGCCTGCCGTGCGACTTTTACCCCAATGCCCTTTTCCCCTTTATGACCCGGGCACGATCCTCAGGATCCGATCATCGTCGGGCGCCGGGCGGCCCCGGCCGTCCCGGTTGCTGGTGGTGAAGTACAGGTATCCGTCGGGCCCTAAAACGATGTCCCGGATCCGTCCGTACTCCCCCTCGAACAACCGTTCCTCAGCGACCACCTGTTGGAGCTGTGGGCCGCCCAGCACCAGCCGATGCAGGTGCTGCCCGCGCAGAGCACCAAAGAACAGGTTTCCCCGCCAGGGCGCCAGCGCTTCTCCATTCCCGTAGAAAGCAGCTCCAGCCGGGGCCCACGTATCCAGGCCGCTGTGCAGCACCGGGTCCACGAAGCGAGGGTCGCCGGGGGCCTCTGTGACCAGCGGCCAGCCGTAGTTCGCCCCGGGCTCGATGAGATTAATCTCGTCCCGGCAGCACAGCCCCATCTCGCCACTAGGGCCGTGTTCCGTGATGAAGAGCGCGCCCGTCGCGGGCTGCCAGGCCAGCCCCTGGGGGTTGCGGTGGCCGTAGGAGTAGACCGGCGAGCCGGGGAAGGGGTTGTCATTCGGCACCGAGCCATCGGGATTGAGGCGCAGGACCTTCCCGGCCAGCGAGTCAAGCCGCTGGGCCAGCTCACCATTGGCCGCATCGCCCGTGGTAGCGTAGAGCTTGCCGTCAGGGCCGAACTTGAGCCGGCCGCCGTCGTGGATGCCGGCGCCGGGGATGCCGTCCAGCAGCACCACCTCATCGCCGGCGCGGTCGCCTCGCAGGGTGAGGCGGGAGATGCGGTTGCGCAGGCCGCCATCGGCGCGGTAGGTGTACATGACGTACAGGTAGCCGTTGCTGGCGAAGTCCGGGTCCAGGGCCAGGCCCATCAGGCCTGCCTCGCCCACGGCGGCCACGGGGAGCTCAGCCACCGGCTCGCGGCGCAGTTGGCCCTCCACCATCACGCGCACCCGGCCGGGTCGCTCGGTGAAGAAGAGGCGGTCATCGGGGGCGAAAGCCAGGGCCCAGGGCACCTCCAGGTTCGACGCTACCACCTCGACGCCGGGCTGGAAGATGGCGGCAGGCGGAGCGGTTGGGGTAGGCGGCACCGGGGTAGCGGTTGCAGTTGCGGTTGGAGCAACGGTCGAGGGGGGCTGCTCCGGGGCGGCGGTTGGAGTTAGGGCAGCGGTCGAGGCGGGCGACGTAGGGGTGGCAGTCAGGGACGGAGGCGTGACGGTGGTGGGGGTCGGCTCTGGGGCTCCGCAGGCCGCCAAGGTCGGGGCAATAGACATCAGCAAGGCGACGAGCAGCTTTCTCATCTAACCTCCTTCATCCGTGCTCAGATGGCGGTCGAAGAAGGCCGTCACCCGTTGCATGAACAGGCTCCAAGCTTTACCCTGAAAGGCGTGACCCTGGCCCGGGTAGGCGTAGTACTCTACTTGCTTCCCAGCCGCCTCCAGGCCGTCGCGGATGGCCTGGGCCCAGCGGGGTGGGGTGGTCGTGTCAGCCGTACCCTGGTGGATCTGCACCGCGGCCGTCACGGAGTCGAAGTAGTTGATGGGTGACGTTCGGCGCAGGAAGGCCCGGTCGCGGACCGCCTGACGGTAGGACCGCCACATCGGGTCGTCCGGGTCGCCGCCCCGGATCCAGCGTCCCCAGCGGCGCATTACCACCGTGTCATCGGCGCTGACGGGAGCGTAGAGCACGGCGGCCTTGATGCGCGGGTCAATCACGATGGCCTTGGTGGTCACCCCGCCGCCCATGCTGTGGCCCCACATACCCACTCGCTCGGGGTCGGCCTGGGGCAGCGAGGGGAGGGAGCTGATGAGGTTCAGCACGTCAATGACCAGGCCGCTGCGGAAGAAGTTGTGGCCCCTGTCGGAGCCACCCCAGCCCCGGAAGTCAGGGGCGATGGTGAGATACCCGTGTCGGGCCAGGTAGTCGGCCGCCCGCCAGGTGTCGGCGCCCGACCAGTAGCGGGAAGGCGGGATGTAGCCGTGGTT
>JBHIEC010000149.1:0-6042 GCA_046760425.1 Anaerolineae bacterium | reverse complement strand
TGAGGGGATGTTGATAATGATGGCACCGCATGAATGACGGTGCCTGGGCGTGTTCTACCCAGGCGGCGTGATTTATCCGCCGCCCTTTGTGGCCATCAACACCCAACAGGGAGACTACCCAGAGGTGAGCAAGACCTATGATCCTATCACGTAAGAAGGCAAGTACGAGGGAGTTGCGGTCCGCGCCAGCAGTCAGGGCAATGCAGCCCGCGCCGCAGCCCCCCTGGACTCGGCTGGTGGACCTGGTCCGCCGCCGCTCCGAGTACCTTGTGATCCCCACAGCCATGACCCTTTTTGTGGGGCTCTGGGCACTGGTGGTACACCTGACCGACTATCCGTCCTTCATCTTGCCCTCCCCCAGCCAGGTGTATCAGAAGTTCCTGATCGTCCTCTCCGATGGCAGCTTGTGGCGGCACACTCGTGTCACCCTGGGCGAGATCTTCGGGGGCCTGTCTCTGGGGCTGGTCGCCGCCACATGCCTGGGCTACGCCCTGGCCAAATCCCGGCTGATGGAACGGCTCCTCTCCCCATACATCGTGGCCTCCCAGTCCATCCCCATCGTGGCTCTGGCCCCGCTGCTGGTCATCTGGTTCGGCTTTGGAACCCTGTCCAAGGTGCTGGTCTGCGCCCTGACCGTCTTTTTCCCCATCCTGGTCAACACTGTGGTCGGCATCCGATCGGTGGATGACGACCTGGTTGACCTCATGAGGGCTTTGCAAGCTACGCGGTGGCAGATTTTCACCATGTTGGAGGTGCCCAGCGCACTGCCCGTGCTCTTCGGCGGCCTGAAGATCGGCGTGACCCTGTCGGTGATTGGCGCGGTGGTGGGGGAATTCGTCGGGGCGGACCGGGGCCTGGGCTTCCTGGTCAACCTGGCGCGAGGGCTGTTCGATACGCCCCTCATGTTTGTGGCCCTCTTCACCCTCATGACCATCGCTTTGGCCCTGTACATCATCGTGACTGCCCTGGAAAGCCTGTTCCTGTCGTGGCAGACAAAAAATGGCTAGGAGGTCTAAACCTACTATGAAGCATGCGCTTCTTGCTACGTTCATCATGCTCTCATCGCTCCTGGCTGCCTGTGGATCGCCAACCGCCAGCCCTACGCCATCCCCCAAGGCGCTGCAAGCGGTGACCCTGGCCATGGGCTACATCCCCAACGTTCAGTTCACCCCCTTCTACGTGGCAGTGGAGCGCGGGTACTTCGCCCAGGAGGGGATCCAGGTCGCCTTCGACTATGGCTGGGAGACCGACCTGCTGAAGCTAGTGGGCACGGGGGAACTGTCCTTCGCCATCGCCAGCGGCGACCAGGTGATCCTGGCCCGCGCTCAGGAGCTGCCTGTGGTCTACGTGATGAACTGGTATCGCCGCTTTCCGGTGTGTGTGGTGTCCCTGGCCTCGTCTGGGATTCAGGGCCCGGCTGACCTGCGGGGCAAGCGCGTGGGCATCCCGGCCACCTATGGCGCCAGCTACATCGGTTGGCGAGCCCTGCTCTACTCGGCTGGCCTCGATGAGGCCGACGTGGACCTGGTGACCATCGGATATACACAGGTGGAGAGCCTGACGACGGGGCGGGTAGATGCCGCCCTGGGCTATGCCATGAACGAGCCCCTGCAGCTCAAACAGGCGGGCCAGACCGTGGACGTCATCTACGTGGCTGACTACGTGGATCTGGTCTCCAATGGCCTCATCACCAACGAGCGGACCATCGCCCAGCGGCCTGAGCTGGTGCAGGGGATGGTGCGGGCCGCCCTCAAGGGGCTACGTGATACCATCCAGGATCCCGAAGGGGCCTTTGACATCTGCCTGAAGTACGTGCCCGAGGCCGGAGGGGAGAACCGGGAGACCAACCTGGCCATCCTGCGGGAGTCGGTCCACTTCTGGGAGAGCGACCAACTAGGCCGCTCGGACCCCAAGGCGTGGGATACTTCCCAGCAAATCATGCGCCGGATGGGGTTGATTGATACGGAGATGGATGTGAACACCATGTTCACCAATCGGTTTGTTGAGACCCAGTAGGGGGATGGGCGTATGGTGATGGAGTCAGCTCTGGCGAACCCGGCCCTCGAGCTCCTCGCCTCGGCGCAGACGCCGGTGCTGGTGGCCGAAGGCGTGGGTAAGGTCTACAACGGGGCACAAGGCGAACTCCTGGCCCTGGAGGACATCTCTTTTGCTGTCAGCCGGGGGGAGTTCCTGACCATCGTGGGGCCATCGGGCTGCGGCAAAAGCACGCTATTGCGGATTCTGGGTGGCCTGCTTGTGCCCTCGACTGGACGCGTGCTCATGAACGGCCAGCCTCTGACCACGCCGCGCCGCGAGATCGGATTCGTCTTCCAGCACAGCAACCTTATGCCCTGGCGCACCGCGCTGCGCAACGTGACCCTGCCCCTGGAGGTTCAGGGGGTGCCCCGCGATGAGGCCACCAGGCGAGCTCTGGACATGATCCTTCTGGTGGGGCTACAGGGCTTCGAGGACGCCTATCCCCACGAGTTGTCCGGGGGGATGCAGCAGCGCATCGCCATTGCCCGGGCCCTGGTCCACCACCCGGCGGTGTTGCTGCTGGACGAGCCCTTCGGGGCCCTGGATGCCCTGAGCCGCGAGCACATGAACCTGGAGCTCCTGCGCATCTGGGGAACACAACGCCAGACGGCCATCATGGTCACCCACTCCATCCAGGATGCCATCTTCCTTGCCGACCGGGTGCTGGTCATGAGTCCCAGGCCCGGGCGGATCGCGGCGGTCGTGGATGTCCATCTCCCGCGCCCCAGGGAATTGGCCATGGTGTACAACCCGGCCTTTGGGGCCCTGTCCCAGCGCGTGCGGCAGGCCATCGGCGTCGAGGGCGATCTCGCTGACCAGGGGGGCCTGCCGCCCCGTGAGTGATAGAGTTATGTTGCTCGCTATTGACATCGGCAACACCAACATTGTCTTCGGTGTCTATCATGGGGAGACGCTAATCGCCCATTGGCGGGCCGCCACCGAGGCCCGGCGGACGGCTGATGAGTACGCCGTGCTGCTGGCTAGTCTTTTTGCCCAACAAGAGTTGTCCTTCTCTAACATTGACGGCTGCATCCTGTCCAGCGTTGTGCCCCCCCTGACGCCCACCTTCGTGGAGCTGGGGGAGCGGTACCTGGGTACGAGGCCTCTGGTGGTGGGGGCGGGGATCAAGACGGGGGTACGCATCCGGTACGACAACCCCCAGGAGGTGGGCGCCGACCGGGTGGTCAACGCCCTGGCTGCCAAGCGGCTCTACGGGGCGCCGGCCATCGTCGTTGACTTCGGCACGGCCACGACCTTCGACTGCATCTCGGCCGAGGGCGACTATCTGGGTGGGGCCATCGCCCCTGGGATCGGCATCTCCGTTGAGGCCCTGTTCCGTGCCACGGCCAGGCTGCCCCGTATCGAGCTGGTGCTGCCTGAGCGAGCCATCGGCACCAACACGGTGCAGAGCATGCAGTCGGGGGTGCTCTACGGCTACGTGGGGTTGGTGGAGGGGTTGGTGCGTCGCCTCAAGAAGGAACTGGGCGGCCAGGCGCGGGTCATCGCCACCGGAGGGTTGGCCGGGGTGATCGCCCGCCAGACACCCGTGATCGAGGCCGTCAACCCGGATCTCACCCTGGAGGGGTTGAGGCTGATCTACGAGATGAACCAGTAAAGTTTGCGAAGTTGGGCAAAATGTGGTATAGTACCCATGGCCAAAGGTTGGTCGTGGGTTTGTCTTCAAGTGTTGAGCGAGGTGGATCAGGTTGAGGATTCTTAGAGATAAACACATCGTCCTGGGGGTCACGGGGAGCATCGCCGCTTACAAGGCCGTGGGCCTGGCCAGCCGTCTGGTTCAGGCAGGGGCCACCGTGGATGTGATCATGACTGAGGCGGCCACGGAGCTGGTCCAGCCCCTCTCCTTCCAGGCCATCACCCACCGCCCCGTGGTCACCGAGATGTTCACTCCTTCGACACGCTCAGGACACCGCCTGCTGGCCAAGATGGAGATCGGCCACGTCACCCTGGCCCAGCGGGCCGACCTCATGGTCATCGCTCCGGCCACGGCCAACACCATCGCCAAGCTGGCCGCCGGCCTGGCCGACAACATGCTCACCGCCACCGCCCTGGCCACGCGGGCGCCCATCATCATCGCCCCGGCCATGGAATCAGCCATGTACGAGAGCCCTGTCACCCAGGAGAATCTGGCCCGTCTGCGGCAGCGGGGGGTCACCATCGTCGAGCCGGGCTATGGGCGGCTGGCTTCTGGAGCGGTGGGTGTGGGGCGGCTGGCGGAGATGGAGGACATCCTGGGCACCATCCGCCTGGTGCTGGGGCAAGGGGGCGACCTGGCCGGCAGGCGGGTGGTGGTCACGGCTGGCGGCACCCGGGAGCCCATTGACCCCCTGCGCTTCGTCGGTAACCGCTCCTCGGGCAGGATGGGCTATGCCCTGGCCGAGGCGGCGCGGGATCGAGGGGCGAAGGTGACGCTCGTTGCCGGGCCCACGGCCCTGATCACGCCACCGGGGGTGCAGTTCGTCCCGGTGGACACGGCCCAGGAGATGCGCGACGCCGTGCTGGCCGCTCTGCCAGGTGCTGACGTTCTGATCATGGCCGCCGCCGTGGCCGACTACCGCCCGGCTGAGATCCGGGAGCGGAAGATCAAGAAGGGCGAAGGGGGACTGACCCTGAAGTTGGTGCGCAATCCCGACATCCTGGCCCAGGTCGCCCGCTGGCGGGAATCTGAGCCTGGGGGTTCAAGGCTGGTCGTGGTGGGCTTCGCCGCCGAGACAGAGGACCTGGTGGAGAACGCCCGGGCCAAGCTGGAGGCCAAGGGGCTGGACCTCATCGTGGCCAACCCCGTGCCGGTCAGCTTCGGGGCCCCTGAGAGCCAGGCGACCCTCATTGACCACCAGGGCGAGGTGACCGAGCTGCCGCTCCTGCCCAAGGAGGAGATAGCGGAGCGGGTGTTGGATCGAGTGGTCGGGTTCCTGCGGTTGGAGCTAGCAAAGGGCCCGAGGCTGAAGCCGTCGGGCTGATGACAAGCGGTCACGCGGCTTACGGCTAAGAGCAGAGATGAATCAGGGCGAGCGTGACCGCTTGTCAGAAAGAGCGAAGCCCTTCGGGCTGGCGATCTGTAGCCCCGTAGGGGCTTGGTTCTCTTAGCGCGGGGGTTCAGCCCCGCGCTCCTCCTCCGCAGATTTCTCCCCCGCCACGAAGTAGATGGCCTTCTCCACCAGCCGCCACCAGATGGTACTTCGCAGGCGACGCCAGGCGCTCTCTATCTCTTCTCTCCCCTCCTGGCTGATCTCCCGGCCGCTGAACCGCTCTCGGACATAGGAATCGGTGATGAGAAAGATGTCGGCCTCCCCCCGGGGCACAGCAATGATCAGGTCGGCGGCATACTCGTAGGGCGTCTGGGAGGGCTGGCTCTTGATCCCCAGTAGGCGGGCGTAGCGCGACATCCGTTCGTAGCTCTTCTCCACCAGGCTCAACCCCTGCAGACCCCGCTTCCACAGGGACCAGAGGACTGTGGCGCCAGTCAGGGACAGGCTCAGGAGGGTCACAGCCAGCCAGTGCCTGGGTCCCCACCTTGGCCCCAGAGGGAGGGCTACACCAGGACCAAGCTCGGAATCCGCCCCGAACTGCTCCTCGTCCTCCGGCAGGTTGCGATCCACATCCTCTTCCCGCGGACCCCTGTCGGTCTCGGATTTCGGCCCTTCATCGGGCGGGCGCGGTCGCACGATGAGAGGATCGGCGGCTGTGGGCTCGAACTCGACCCAGCCGTAGCGGGGGAAGTAGACCTCGGGCCAGCTATGAGCATCGTACTCCCGGATGCGGTAGGCCTCGATCTCAGGCTCGTAATCCCCCAGGGAGTAGCCGGCCGCGATGCGAGCCGGGATGCCCACGGCGCGGGCCAGCACCACGAAGGCCGAGGCATAGTAGTCGCAGTAGCCCTCCTGGCTGTCGAACAGGAAGTAGTCCACCCCGTCCCGCCCGGGCGGCGGGGCTTTGATCTGCTCGTTGTACTTCAGCTTCCGCAGGTAGGCCTCGATGGCCGCCGCC
>JBHIEC010000148.1:0-6148 GCA_046760425.1 Anaerolineae bacterium | reverse complement strand
GTGAGCGTGACCACTTGTCATCGCCCCGCTTGAGGGCGGCCTGGACCCGCCAAGACGGGGCGCGGACGCCCCTCTATAGCAGGTGGGAGAGGAAAGTCACGTTGTAGTACTAATCCCCCTCTTTGCGGGCCACGATCACTTGCACTGTGCTGCGCTCGTAGCGCACCTCTTGAACGCTCACACCACGTCCTAGAACATCCTGAGACAGAGCAGATAGACCAACGGGGTGCGAGCGTTTAACCTCCTGCTCGATCACGAAATCCGGTTCCCCTTCGCGTGTCTCCTGCGCTTCGGCCGGGGGCTCCACCGGGCCGCTGGTGACATCCAGGGCCCAGTTCAGGAAGCGGCTCAGGGGATCGCGCCCCAGGAGTCGTCCCCCATCGGCGATGATCAGCCGTCCTCTGGGTCTCAGGACGCGCCTGATCTCCCAGAGGGTCTCCTTCTCGTTGATGAAACTGGCGGGGAAGGTCGTGGCCACGGAATCGAAGGCCGCGTCGTGGAAGGGCAGGGCCTGGGCCCGCGCCCGGCAGAGGTGGGCCGTCGCCCCACGGCTTCGGAGCTTCCTGGCCGCGAGGGCCACCATGCGGGGGGAGAGGTCAATCCCCCAGGGTTGGTAGCCCCGCGCCGCCATGTCCACCAGGAGGTCCCCCGTGCCGAAGCCAATCTCCAGCACCCGTGGCCCCTGCAGGCGGGGGAGGACAGCCCGTTGCCAGCGCCGCCACTCGCCTCTGGACACGGCCCAGCTCACCCGGTCGTAGGCCCAGGCGAAGGGGCCGTACAGCAAGTGGAAAGCGAAGGCCACGAAGCGATGCCAGAGCCTTGAACCACGAAAGAGCTCCAAATCCCTCCCCTCAAAGCTCTGGAATTATACCAGTTTTCTCCCTATTTGACAAAGACCCCAAGGAGACCGTAACACACTGGGAGTGCAGGCTTTGTCCTGAGGCCCAGCCCGAAGGGCGCAAGCCTGCTGGGGCTTCGTTAAGGCGGGCTTGTACGTGCAGCACACTCTTGCCCAGACTTCGGCGAGCCCTCGGCCTGAGGCTCGGCCCGAAGGCTCAGTCGAGCCGTTCGTAGGTGAGCGCTTGCGACCGCACTCCAATGGTTGCCCGAGCCGTTGACCTGGCAGCGAGAAGTATGGTATAATCAGGCTGCCTGGGGAGCGGAGATGACGAAAGATGGCCATCTCAGTTGAGTACCAAGTACGACAAAGGGAATACCTGCTCCAGATCGCGCGGGCCATCACCGCCCAGTTGGACCTGCCGTCGGTGCTGCGCCTGGTCATCCGGTACGCCGTGGAGATCCTGGGCGGCCGAATGGGACTCATCGCCCTGCGGCGCCCGGACGACACCTTCGCCATCGCTGCCAGCTACGGCGTGGATCCCCGCCTGGTGCCCCGCTTCGCCCCCCTCCTGGCCGACATCCCTCTGAGCGTCCAGCAGTGGGCCATCCCCCGGCTGCGAACCAAGCTGGCAGCCGTGGTGACGGCCAGCGGGCTCGAATTGGGGCACGTCATGGCCCTGCCCATGGCCGTCGGCGAGCGGCTGGTGGGGGTCATCTACGTCTTCCGCAGCCCCGGCCGGGGCCTCTTCTCGGCCCTGGATCAGGAGGTGCTGGCTGGCTTCGCCGACCAGGCAGCCATCGCCATCGAGAACGCCCGCCTGTACGGCGAGATGGCCGCCCGCGCCCAGGAGACGTCCCAGCTCTACGAGGCGGCCCTGGCCCTGACGGCCACCGCCGACCTGCCGACCGTGCTGCAGACGGTGGCCCAGCGGGCCTGTGCGGTGGCGGACTCCCAGCGGGGCAGCATCCGCCTCTACGACCGAGAACAGGATGTCTTTGTGATGGGCGCTGTGGCTGGCCCGAGGGCGGAGGAGGATGGCGGCCGGTTTCCGGCCCGACCCGACGGCCTCACCGCCGCCGTGATCCAGAGAGGGGAGCCGATCCTCAGGGACGACACCCTGGCTATGCCCGTTATGGATCAGGGGCAGGTTATTGGCGTCCTGACCGTCAGCCATGAGGCCAACCGGGCCTTCCACCGGCAGGACATCCGCCTCTTGTCCACCCTCGCCCACCTGGCGGCCATGGCCATCCAGCGCGCCCGCCTCTTCCAGGCCATGGTCGAGGAGAAGCAGCGGCTGGACGCCGTGATCCAGGGCAGCGCTGAAGGCATCCTGATCCTGGAGCCCGACGGCCGGGTGCAGGTTACCAACCGCGCCCTGGAGCGCCTGACCGGCTGGGATCACGATGAGGCCGCTGGCCAACCCTATGACCATGTCCTGTCCCTGACCAACGAGCAGGGCGTGCCTGTCCCATCCATCGCCTTCCCGCCGCCCAAGGGGGAGGTGCAGTCCCTGGAGGGCTACGTACGACGGCGGGACGGCGGCCAGGGGGCCTACGTCTATGCCAGCTTCTCGCCCCTGTACGATGCCGAGGGCCGGCTCACCAGCGTGGTGGCCAACGTGGTGGACATCAGCCAGCTCAAGGAGGCCGAGGAGGCCAAGTCCACCTTCCTGGCCGGCATGTCCCACGAGTTGAAGACGCCCCTGTCCCTGATCCTGGGCTACGCCGAGACCCTCAGCCGCACCGACGTGGAGTGGGACCCGGAGACCTTGAAAGAGAGCCTGGCCGTCATCCGCGAGGAGGCCGAGCACCTGACCCACCTGGTGGACGGCCTGCTGGACGCGGCGCAGATCGAGGCCAGGGGCCTGCCCCTGCGTCTCAGCGAGACGCGGCTGGATCAACTGGCCGAGCGGCTGGTGGCGGAGTTCCGGGCCCTGGACCAGGACCACCTGTGGGCCGTGGACTTCCCACCGGACTTTCCCGTGGTGCGTGCCGATCCGGAGCGCATCCGCCAGGTGCTGCACAACCTGCTGTCCAACGCGGCCAAATACTCGCCTCGGAGCGGGCTGATCCGGGTGGCCGGCTGGGTTGAGGACGAGCGGGTGGGGGTGAGCGTGAGCGATGAGGGGGAGGGCATCCCCTTTGAGCTACAGGAGCGTATCTTCGAGCGCTTCTATCGGGGGCAGGGCCAGCGGGTCCGTCGTGCTGAGGGGGCCGGACTGGGGCTGTACATGGCGCGGGCCATCGTGGAGGGGCACGGCGGCCGCATCTGGGTGGAGAGCATGCCGCAGCGGGGTACGACCTTCTACTTCACCCTGCCACGCTCAGAAGGGAAGGGTTCGTAAAAGGAGGGGCTATGCTCAGAGACGACATCCTCAAGAACAAGCTGATCCTGGTGGTGGACGACGAGCCTAAGATGGTGGACTTCATCCGCATGAACCTGGAGGTGGAAGGCTGCCGGGTCATCGAGGCCCACGACGGGCTGGAGGCCATCGAACGGGTGCGGGAGGATCTGCCGGACCTGGTCGTTCTGGATGTGATGATGCCCCACATGGATGGCTTCGAGGCCCTGCGGGAGATCCGCCAGGTGTCCGACGTGCCGGTCGTCATGCTCACTGTCCGCGCTGAGGAGGAGGACCGCATCTACGGCCTGGAGCTGGGGGCTGACGACTACCTGGGCAAGCCTTTCAGCCCCCGGGAGCTGATCAGCCGCATTAAGGCTGTGCTGCGCCGGGTGGCCATCTCAGCCCACGCCGAGGAGGCGGTCCTGGAGATTGATGAGGACTTATCCATTGATTTCAAGCGGCGGGAGGTCATCGCCCGGGGGGAGAGGGTGAAGCTGCGCCCCACCGAATGGCGGCTGCTGTACCACCTGGTGAACAACGCCGGCTGGGTGATGACCCATGACATGCTGCTGGCCAAGGTGTGGGGCCAGGAGTATCGCGGCGCCGATCACTATGTGCGGCTGTACATCACCTATCTGCGCCAGAAGATCGAGCCGGACCCCTCCCACCCTAAGTACATCTTGACGGAGCGGGGTGTGGGGTACCGGTTTGTGGATTTCCGGAAAGGGAAACAGGTAGACAAGTAGAAAAGTAGACAAGTAGACAAGGAATGGAGTCTTGTCTACTTGTCTACTGGTTACTTGTCTACGTCCTGCTACTTGGCCTTGACCTTAATGGTCTTGGGCTTGACCTCCTCGACCTTGGGCAGGGTCAGGGTCAGGACGCCGTTCTTGAACACGGCCTCAGCCTTGTCGGCCTTGACGGACACCGGCAGGGTCACCGAGCGGCTGAAGGCTCCGTAGCGGCGCTCCCGGCAGTAGTAGTACTCATTCTTGACCTCTTCCTCGGCCCTGGTCTCGCCCTTGATGGTCAAGGTGTCGCCGGTGACGGAGATGTCCAGCTCTTCGGGCTTCACGCCGGGGACGGAGGCCTTGACCACCACGTCCTCGTCGGTCTCGTACATGTCAATGGGCAGCGTGCCCACCCCCTCCCAGCGGGGCACCAGCCAGCGGCTGGGTCGGACGAAGCTCTCCTCGAAGAGCCGGTCCATGGCGTCGCGCAGCGACATCATCTCGCGAAAAGGATCCCAACGCATCAGAGCCATCTCTCTTCACCTCCTTTGTGGTGTGCTAGAATCTCTCCCAAATCCAGCCCTATTGTAGCACCATGGTGTTAGATGGGCGCTAGAGCAACGTTAGAGTTGCATAAGAATTCGATTAGCGCGTATAAGCGCTGGGTAAACTACTAAGCCTGCCACAGGCAGACTTGCGTCTGCACTCCGTACAACTTAACCCATCGGTTAACGCGCTAACAGAATTTGCCTTAAGCCACCTGGCGGAGTTGCTCGGGCTCCCCCCGCAGGGCGGCCTCCAGCACCTGATCGATGGTCTCCACCAGCTCGAAGGTCATCTCATCGCGCACGTCCTCAGGCAGCTCATCCAGGTCAGCCTCGTTGCGCCGGGGCAGGATGACGGTCTTGAGGCCCGCGCGGTGGGCGGCCAGGGTCTTCTGCTTGGCCCCGCCGATGGGCAGCACCTGGCCTCGCAGGGTGATCTCACCCGTCATGCCCACGTCGGCCCGCACGGGGCGCTCGGTCAGCAGGCTGACGATGGCCGTCACCATGGCCACGCCGGCCGAGGGGCCATCCTTGGGTGTGGCCCCCGCCGGCACGTGCAGGTGGATGTCGTAGGTGTCGAAGAAGTCCCCGTTGATCCCCAGTTCCGGCGCCTTGGAGCGGACGTAGCTCAGGGCGATCTGGGCGCTCTCCTTCATCACATCGCCCAACTGCCCCGTCAGGGTCAGCCCCTTCTGGCCCTTCATCTTGGTGGCTTCGATGAACAGCACCTCACCGCCCACGGGCGTCACGGCCAGGCCCGTGGCCACGCCGGGGATCTCCGTCCGCTGGGCGGCCTCGAAGTAGTAGCGGGGTTTGCCTAGGAACTCCCGCACCTTCTCGGCGTCCACGACCACCGGCCCCTTCAGCTTGCCGGCCGCCACCTGGGTGGCCACCTTGCGGCAGGCCCGCCCGATCTCCCGCTCCAGGTTGCGCACCCCCGCCTCCCGGGTGTAGTCGCGGATGATGGCCCGCAGCCCCTCCTCGGTGAAAACGATCTCGCCCTCCTGCAGGCCGTTGGCCCGCCTCTGTCGTGGCACCAGATACCCCTGGGCGATCCTGATCTTCTCGTACTCGGTGTAGCCGTCCAACTGGATGATCTCCATGCGATCGCGCAGGGGTGGGGGGATGGGCTCCAGCAGGTTGGCGGTGGTGATAAACATCACGTCCGAGAGGTCAAAGTCCACGTCCAGGTAGTGATCGCGGAAAGCGTGGTTCTGCTGGGGGTCCAGCACCTCCAAGAGAGCCGAGGAGGGATCGCCCCGCCAGTCCATGCCGATCTTATCCACCTCGTCCAGCATGAAGACCGGGTTGCGGGTGCCTACGCGTTTGATGGCCTGGATGATACGGCCCGGCATGGCTCCGATGTAGGTGCGGCGGTGGCCCCGGATCTCGGCCTCGTCGCGCATGCCGCCCAGGCTCATGCGGGTGAATTTGCGGCCCAGGGCGCGGGCGATGGACTGGCCCAGGCTGGTCTTGCCTGTGCCCGGCGGGCCCACGAAGCACAGGATGGCGCCGGCACGGACCTCGCGGCCCGTCACGGCGGACTCCTCTTCCGCCTCCGCCAGGCCCCGCTCCCGCAGCAGCTTGCGCACGGCCAGATACTCCAGAATGCGCTCCTTGATCTCCTCCAGATCGTAGTGGTCCTCGTCCAGCACCTGCCGCGCGTGCTCGATGTCCAGGTTATCCT
>JBHIEC010000147.1:0-6150 GCA_046760425.1 Anaerolineae bacterium | reverse complement strand
CGCCTTTGCGCGCCGCTTTGATCAGCGCCTGCTCATCCATCGTGATCTCTAACTTGACATTGTTAGATTTGAGATATGTTCCGCATAAGAAACCAGGTTTTTCTTTGAATTAGGTAGAGTTCGAGCCAGTGAACGCGACTGGAACAGCCATATCTCCTGATTTTGGACGCAAAAAACCTGGTTTCTGACGGGATTTAACAATGTCGAGCTAATTGGGTTTGGATAAGTAGGATCACCCTTAACCCGCGAGGTGGATATACTGTTCAACAGAGTTATAGAGTGCAATTCGGCGACGTTGCGTTTTACCGGTGGCTCCTAAAGATCGGGCTAATGCCGGATAAAGGTTCCAAATGTCCCTTGCCTAAAGCGAAAACGCGCCATCGCTGAACCGTTCTTGAAAGAAGTCCAAAAATGCACTTGACTGAACGGCTATTCTCGTTTATACTATATGGCGATGAAGCCGGAGTGGTGGAACGGTAGACACGACGCACTCAAAATGCGTTGAGGGCAACCTCGTGTGGGTTCGACTCCCACCTCCGGCACTTTAGGCGCCCCCTCAGTTCCCTGGGGCGCCTTTTATTATACCAGCTTTTGCGGCGGAAGGCCAGAGGACTTGATTTTACACACCTTTTACAAATCCCTAACCCCTCCATAACACCCCCGTGGCATAATCAGGCCAGAATGAGGTTCCGGGACCGCATCACATTCAGACAAGGAGGTACACGACGATGAAAAAGCGGATACTCATTCTGGTGGCAGTGGCTGTGCTGGCCAGCCTGGCCCTGACCACCGTGGCCAGCGCCAAGACCTTCGAAGGCACGGGCACCCTGTGGGCCAAAGGCGCTGGGATCGCCAGGGTGCATGGCGATGGCCGCGTCGAGGTCCAGGGACGGGGGATCGGAGCGGTGTGGGTCAAGGGCGCCGAGATCCTGGAAGCCCATGGCCGTGGCATCAGGCGGGAGGTGGACGGCGGCATCCTCTTCGTCGGCTGGCGGGGCAAGATCGTCGCCGCCGGCAGCGACCTGACGGTGCGAATGCGGGGCGGATTGATCGAGTTCACCGCCCAGGGCACCGGCTGGGCCTTCCTCAAGGGCCGGGGCGTATACCGCGTCGGCGAGGCCAGCGGCGAGTGGAGCGCCGAGGGCATGACCATCCACTTCGCGCCCTAGCGGTCACATACCGGCAGGTGTAGCCCCATCAGAGGGTGGGGCTACACCTGCATTTTGGGTTAGCGTGCCCAAGCCATAGGTTAACCGCTGGACTCTGAGCAGCCATTGGGCTGCACTCTCAGATGACCTAACGAGAGACGAAGCATGGGCAAGCGACAGAAACCTCTGATCCTGGCCGTCGCTCTGGTGGCACTGGTGTCAGCCTGGGTGACGGTGTGGCTGGTCTGTTCCCCGCTGAGCCGCGCCGCCGAGACCAAAGGGGCGGACGGCCCCTACGTGACCGAGACCATCGAGACCTGGGTCATGGCTCCCCACCGTATCCTGCAGCCCCGGGCGGACCCCTACCCCGGCCAGCGCTTACCGGCCGCGATCGTCATGACCCCCACATCGCAGCCCGGGCTTCGGACAACCTACCTGCCTCTTCTCCTGAAGGACATGAGTGGTGCCATGCCCACCCCCACGCCGACCCCGGGGGGCGTTAACCATTACGAGCCGTCCATCAACGTGGTCTTCGACGTGCACATCGAGCCTCTCCCCCAGGTGCCCCTGTCCCAGCGACACGACATGTACCTCGCTCGCCGTGACCAGGTCCTCTGGCTGCGGGAGATGGCCGCGATCTACGGCGTCCGCCTGTCGCTCCAGTCCAACGGCGAGTACATCGAGTTCTGTCTGGAGGACGGACACTGCGGCGAGGATCCGCCCTCCGGTGACTTCGTGGACTACCTGAACGACGGGCACGACGTGGGTACCCACTGGCACAAGAGCTTCCACGCCAGCCCCCACAACTGGCCCGAGGTGCCCAACCTTGACCCCGAGACAGCGGAGCGCATCGTCACCGACAACAAGGCGATGGTGGACCGCGTCATCGGCCCTGAAAACAACCGCGCTGGGAACGGCCAGGTCGGCTACCCCGGTCTGTACGCCGACCAGGGCTTCACCATCGCCCCGGGGACAGGGGAGCAAGGCGCGTACTACATCGGCCACCTGGTCTGGAACCCCTGGAGGCCCGGCGTCGGCCCCGGTCTGCCCGAGGACCTTTCCAACACCCAGTACGTGGCCGTGCCCCACCTCCCCCAGATCGGCAAGGCCGAATACCACGGCCCGCCGGAGTGGCGCTGGTTCGCCGACCTGCGCCTGGACAACCTCAAGCGGCGCTTCCTTATGGCCTTCCTGGAATGGCGCGAACATGAACGGCTGGGGCAAGACGATAAGGTCTGGGTGTGGGGGGTGGCCACCCATCCCCAGGTCACGGGCCAGGTGCGGGATCAGATCACCGCCTTCTTCGCCTGGCTCAACGAGAACTTCATCGGCCAGGCTACCCCCCGGGGCACCACCATCGCCCGCTACGCCACGGTACGGGACGTGTATGAAGAATTCCTGGCCTGGGAGGGGGCCAACCCTGGCGTCTCCTCTTTCCACTGGGAGCCCGGCGATCCCTACCCCTATTCGCTGCCGGGCATGGTCGAGGCCCTGCAAGACGCGGAGTATGAGGAAGCCATCACCACCTGGCAGGCCGTCGGCGTGGCCGCCCACCGCCTCTCCCGGGCGGGGACCCCTGTCTACGTTCTCTATTCCGATCAGGGGAAGCAGATCGTAGATTTCTCCTCTCAAGAGCCTGGCTTGTTGCGTGTGACCGACGGGCAGGGGGCCACGGAACTGGTGGACAGCACGGCCCTGACCGTGACTGAGGCACCCATCTTCGTTACGCCACTGACGGAGACCCTCCCCTACGAGGACTCCCCCTTCGGCTTCCACCCCGCTGACGTGCCCGGGCCTGACCCCTTCGCCGAGGCGCAAAACATGGGCATCCGCTGGCACCGCCCAGGGCTCTACGCCTTCTGGTTCCTCGTCCAGCCCGACCTGAACAACCCCACCTATGACTGGACGCCCCTGGACCGGCAGTATGGCGCCGTCCCCGCCGGGATCAACATCCTGGCCAACGTGGACGTGGAGCCCCTGGTCCCCCAGGGCCGGCGACGGCCCGGCTCCTGGCTGCCGGTGGACCAGGCGGCCTACACTGCCTTCGTGCGCGCTGCCGTGGAGCGCTACGACGGTGACGGCGTGGACGACATGCCCGGGCTCACCGTCCCCATCCGCTACTGGCAGGTGAGCAACGAGCCCCTCAACTTCCTGGCCGACTTCCCCGAGCTCCAGCGCATCACCTACGCGGCGATCAAGGACGCCTGCTCCGAGTGCCAGGTCCTCATCGGCGGTGTACCTGGCATGCCCGACGGCTACGTGGAGCGCTTCGACCAGCGCTACGCCTCCCACCTGGAAGCCCTGGCCGGAAAGTACGTGGACATCTTCGACCTCCACTGGTACGGGGACGCCAGCGGCGACTACCGCCGGCTGGGCCAGGCCCTGGCCGGCATTCAGGCTAAGCTGGACGAGACCGGCTTCAGCGACATCCCCATCTGGATCACCGAGATGGGCACCTACAGCGGCGACCCGGCCGACGACTGGTCGGGCACCTGGCCCTACCAGTCAGAGGCGCAACAGGCAGGGGACCTGCTGAAGCGCTTCGTCTACCCCCTCTCCCTGGGTGTCGAGAAGATCTTCCCTGCCTTCGGCCTCATGGAGGGTTTCAAGCACGACGACGGCTACTTCGACCACACCGGCCTGATCTACGACGGACAGGGCTCGGACGACCGGGGGCTGGGGGTCAAGAAGCTCGGCTACTACACCTACAGGCTGATGGCGGAGAAGCTGGGGGGGAGCGATTGGGGGAACGTGGAGACGGTGGTGGACGGGGTAGAGAACGTCTACGCCTATCGGTTCAGCCGGGAGGGACGGTCGGTCTACGTGGTCTGGTGGGACACCTTCACCGAACCCGACTACAGCCCGGGGGACACGCGGACGATCACCCTCAGCGTGGACTTCACCGGGCAGGCGCTGGTCACCCGGGCGGTGCCTGACGCGGAGAGCGGCGCCGACCTGAACGAGGGGGACTACCCCGCCTTCTTCTCGCAGGAGAGGCTGTCGGTAGTGAACGGTCAGGTGACGTTGACCCTGGGACAGAGCCCCATTTTTGTCGAGGCCGCGCCGCCGATCCACTGGGTCTGGCTGGAGGCGGAGGAGTTCGCCAGTAGCAACTTCCCCTACGCCAGCCACGCCACCCGCGGCCCCTTCTGCGCCGCGTGCAGCGGCCGGGAGTACCTCCTTTTCCTCCCCGGTCGCAAGGGCCGGCCCTTTGACCCGCCCGGCTACTGGTACGCCGACTACGCCCTGCGCGTTCCCGCCCCGGGGGATTACCGCCACGTCTGGATGGCCCTCTGGCCCATGGATGCCCCCTTTTCCTGGACCGTGGACGGCCAGCCCTCGATCCCGGCCACAGTCCTCGAACTGGGACCCACCTACGGCTCCGACCCCACCTTCCGGTGGGTGCGGCTCGACCCCACCGGCCTGGACCTGAACCTGGACCCCCAAGGCAACCCGCACACCCTGCGGCTGCGCCGGGACGACCCCGACAGCCCTCGGATGCAGATGGACGCCATCGTCCTGACCACTGACCCCGCGTGGACGCCGTCAGGGATTGAGAAACCGTCCGTTGACCGCAGCTACCTCGACCCCTACCCGGACTACGTCCTGTACGCCCGCTCCTGGCTGGAGCACATCCTGCCTGACACCATCCCCGAGCCGGATGAGATCACCACCCTCTCGGCATTCGCGGCCCCCAGCGAGTACGAGCCTCTGACCTTCGCCCTCTACGCCCGCCGGCCGCTGACAGACGTGGTGGTGAGCGTGAGCGACCTGACCCTCAGTTCCCCTGAGATAGGCGTTCAAGGGGTGTCATTGCGAGGAGCGCAGCGACGCCTGTCCCGAGCGAAGTCGAGGGGAAGCAAGCCCCTCCGCCGACTGCAATTGAAGGCAGGAGATTGCTTCGCTTCGCTCGCAATGACAAATCCATGTGATTCACCTGGACGGTTACCCCCTGAGCTCCCCCGAGTTCCCTCGAGTCCCCTTGCCTCCAGCGTCGTCATCTCTGCCACCGAAATTGACCTTCGCGTCGTTCGGGTCGTCACCAGGCGTCGCGACAACCACAGCAGCCCGGAGGAGACCGAACTGGTGCCGGAGATCCTGGACTACAACACGCCCCAGGACATTCCTGCCGACTCCTCCCGGCAGTACTGGCTCACCATCCACGTCCCACCCGACGCCGTGGCGGGCACGTATGAGGGCGTGATCACCGTCGCCCCGGCCAACGCGCCCACTCGCGCCCTAACCCTGACCCTGGAGGTGCTGCCTTTCGCCCTGCAGACCCCACCCGATCGTGCTTTCAGCATGGGCTACCGCCCGCTCCGGGAATTCGACGGAGTCCCTTTGCCCGGCGACCCCTCCACCTACCTGCGCCAAGATCACCAGGACATCCGCGCCCACGGGATGAACTCCGGCATGGTCTACACCCCGGTGGGCGTCAGTCTGGAGGAGGACGGCACCGTCCAGGTGGACTACAGCGACCTGATCCGGCACATGGACCTGCTGGGCGAGTTGGGGTTCACCGGCCCGGCCCACTGGCGTGGCATCTCCCGACTCCCTCGCGACCTGCAACACCTGGGGGTGGTCACCGACACCCTGGAAGCGGTTTACACTGACGTGGTCTCCACCGTGCTGCGCCTGCGAGAGGAGCGGGGCTGGCCGGAGGTGTACTTCTACCCCGTGGACGAACCCTTCGGCGACCCCGAGAAGGAGGCGGAGTTCTACTGGCTGGCCCCCCTGATCAAGCAGGTGCCGGGCGCGCTGGTGGAGGTCAGCCTGGACGGCGCGGAGGTGCTGCCCCCAGAGGCGGACCCCTTCACCGACGTGCGCTTCTACAGCGGTTGGTCGGTGGACCGCTGGCTGCCGATACACACCTTCCAGGAGATCGCTGCCGACGCGGCGGCCTCCGGTGACCGGCTGGGCTTCTACTACAACACCCGCAGAATGGGCGGCCGGCCCGAGTTCTCCCGCGCCACCTGGGGGTTCTACGCCTGGAACAGCCCCT
>JBHIEC010000146.1:0-6160 GCA_046760425.1 Anaerolineae bacterium | reverse complement strand
CTACCTTAGCCGGCTTGAGCAGACCGATCTCGTCGTAGTAGCGCAGCGTCTTCACTGTCACCTGGCTGAGTTTGGAAAATTCGCCGATTTTGAACATGTTCTACCCTCCGTGCACGTCTCGCAGATCGAAGGCCTTCATGTTTTATTATACACCCTCCAGTGGGGGGAGAGTCAAGACCCAATTTCAGTAGAGCTTACGAAACGTAGTACTTTTCACTCCCTGGACGGTTCCTTCACCGCCAGGATGATGGTGACCAGGGCAACGGCGATGCCCACCAGGTTAGCTATGATGGGGGCTTTGAACCCGAAGTGGTCGTAGAGCAGGCCGCCAAGATAAGGTGCGGGAAAGCCGATCAACCCTCGGAAGGCGGAGAGCCGCCCCATGGCCTCTCCGCGCTGTCTCTCGGGGACGCTGTTGGCCAGGAGCGCCTGCTGTGCTGGCACCCAGGTGGCGGCGATGAGGCCAAAGCAGGCGTGCAGAGCGGCGAAGGCGGCGAAGCTGGTGCTGAACAGCCATCCGCCGACGACGAGGATGCCTATCGCCTCTGAGAGGGCCAGGAAAGGTTTACAGCCGTAGCGGTCTACCAGCCTCCCGATGGGCAGTTGGGAGAGCGCCCATACAAAGGAGAAGAGGCTGGACATGATCCCCAATTGGAAGGTGGTGAAGCCATAGCTCTTGCTCAGCATCCCGAAAAGAAGCGCACTCCCCAGTCCCCAGACGAAAATGTCCACGGCTGTAGCCCAGTAGAAGCCACGCAGTTCCATGGGAGGCATGACCATCCTGACCAGCACCCCTTTCAGTTGGCCCAGAGGAATGTCTCTGGTCGTCCTGACCAGGGTTTCTTCCAGGAGCCAGAGGATAAGCAGCAAGCGCAGGGCCTCCAGGACGAGGCGCACCAGGAAGACCGGGGTGAAGCCCCAGCGGTCGGCGATGAACCCACCCAGGGACGGTGCGAAGATGCCCGGCGCAATCCAGGAGGCCATCAGAATGCTGTAAGCCGTGCCACGCTGGCTGGCCCGCGCCGACTCGGCGATCAGCGAGCTCTCGGCCGGGCGGGAGACCAGGGTAGCTCCCAGGAGGACGACGCCCGGCAGCAGCCATCGCCAGTCCTCGAGGGCGGATGCCAGGATGTAGAAGAAGACGAGCAAGAGGCCGAGGAAGCTGCCCAGGGCGATGAAGGGCTTTCTCCCGAAGTGGTCAGAGAGCCAACCGCTGGCGGGCTGGATCAGGGCGGTCACCAGCCCCCTCCGCCCGCCCAGGCTTTCCAGGAAGCCCAGCGTGCTCATGGGCGCGCCCAGGCTGAGCACGAAGGGCTGCCACACAGCCTGCATCATGCTGGAAAACAGGCCGGCCAGAAAGGCGGTGGTGGCGATGACTCGCAGGTTCCTGGGCGTTTCAATTTTCTCCATCACTCCAGCACCTTGCCGAACATCAGGAAGTCCTCGCCATAGAAGTGGCGCGGCTGGTAACCCTCCTGGCGATAGCCCAGCCGCTCGTACAGGGCAATGGCCTCGGTCATCGCCCAGGCAGTCTGAAGCCACAGCTTGTGACATCCACGCTGCCGGGCGATGTCCTCCAGCGCCTCCATCAGCCGCCGGGCGATCCCCCGACCCTGCCAGTTGGGATGCACCGCCACCGAGCAGACATGCAGCGCCTCGTGCTCCTCTAACCCCGCCGCTGTGCCCACGATCTGTCCCCCGGCCTCGGCGACCAGCACGTGGCCGCCCTGGATAATGCGCTGGCTGATCTCCTCCGGTGAGATGATGGCCGCTTCCAGCGCCTGGTGTCTGTATCCCCGACCTTGCAACCCCCGGAAGGCGGCAGCCAGCACCTGGTGGATGGCCTCTGCCTCGTCAGGCCGGGCTTCGCGGACAATCACTTCCTCTCTCCCTCCGCAGGTAACTGCTCGCTTCGCTCGGCCTGAAACCAGCCGAATTCAGCTTGTTCGGGCAGGTGAATAGTTGCCTCCGCAGCAGAACCAACACCTCCTCGCTCTCCCGCAGCGTGACCCGATCCACCTCGCCCACTGGTTGGAACCTGTGCCGCCGGAAGAAGGCGTCGTATTCATTGGGGCTGCTTATCGTTGCTCTGGGTCGGGTCACTGCGCTCCCTCTGGCTCCTCCGGCGCTATCTGACACCGGGCGACGAAGTCCTCCCGCACCGGGTAGAAAACGTCCAACATCACGAAGGGCTCGTCGCCCAGGGCGGTGTCGCTGTGGGGCACGCCAGCGGGGATGCAGTAGAAATCCCCCGGCCCCACCTCCCGTTCCTCATCGCCGATACGCAAGATCGCCCGCCCACTGTAGACCATCCCGATCTGCTCGTGCGGGTGGGAGTGGATGGGCACGCTGTGTCCGGGTAGGGTGGCGTTAAGCACCATCATCATCTGCTCGCCGTGGAGGCCGGCCAACACCGTCGTCTCCAGTCCCTCCATCTGAGTGAACTTGGGAGCCCGCTCCGGATCAATGAAGTAGGGTGGCCGCTCCTTCTGACGCCTCTTCTCCTTCCCAAGCTCCGGTGGCATGGTCCACCTCCCTTGCGAACAGCCCGCCTCACCTGGCAACATCTCACATTTTGTATCCCCGGTTTCACTTCCTGATCACGCTGGCCCAGTTCCAGGCCAGATGCAGCAGCGTCGGCGCGGCAGTGTGATTCGCTGCCAGCATCGCCCCGCCGAAGAGCAGGGCCATGGGCAGGAGTTGGGCCGTGGCGTAGCTCAGCGCCTGGGCCAGCGGCTCCCCTCCCAGCAGCCGCGCCGGGAGGTGGACGGCGGTGAACAAGAGGGCCGTAGTGAGATACCCCCACCAGCGCCCTAGCCAAGTTGCCAGCCGGCCCTGCAGGAAGCCCCGGTAGAGCGTCTCCTCGGCCAGGGCGACTACGGCGTAGGTGTCCAGCGCCCACCAGGTGTCGCTGACCGCCAGCCGCTCCGGGGCGAAGGGCCGCGCCCGCAGGAGCAACGCTGCTGCCCCCAGAAGCACCCCCAGCCCCACTGCCCGTCCTATCCGCGCTCGTCCCCAGCCGCAGGCCGCCCATCCGGTCTGACGCCGTCCCAGCCAAAGCCCCGTTGGCAGCAGGAGGAAGGTGTACAGTCCCACCTGGCGCAGGAACCTTGCTGCGTCGAAGTGGCCCGCCGCCTGGGCTCCGGCTATCTGTTGAGCCGGGCCGCGCATCAGGAGCCCCACCCCGGTCAGCACCAGGTTGGGCAGAAGCACTAGCAGCAAGGCAATGAGAGCCTCGCGCCGTACTTCTGTTGCAGGGCTCACACCGCGGCGCTCTCTCCCGGTTTTAACGGGAAGCACAGGTATCTCCTCCTTCGCGCCTCAGCCGCAAACCGTTCCTCGTTGGCCGGATGGCGGTAGAACAGAACGTGCCAATTGCCATGCACAGGGCTCACCACCTCCGGCTCGATGGCCGCCACCGTCTGCAGCGCATCGTCCACGTCCAGGGTCATCACCCCGCCGATGGGCACCATCAGCACCTCGGGACGCAGTCCACGCCAGGCATCCTCCAGCAGCACCGTGTCCCCCAGGCTGAGCAGCCGGCGCCCCTCCAGCGTGAAAAGCAGGCCCACGGCGCCTCCGCCGACGAACTCCGGCTGGAAGGTGAAAAAGGGTGGCCCGACGCTAACTCTTCGGCTTTGCTCAGAGCAAGCGCCGTCGGGCTGAAAGAGCAAAGCACCCTGAAGGGCGCTCGGATCAGGGCGCTTTTAGCGCCCTTTGCCCTTTCAGCCTGGGGGTTTAGCCCCAGGCAACCCGGCGACGGTCCAGCAACACCCAGGCGGGAGACCATCAACGTAGTGGTCACGCCGCAAATAGCATGAATAGAAACAACGGGAAGTCGGATACGAAATGACAGACGATGTTGGCAACAAGGTTTCCACGCCATAGATACAATCCCGAAAGAAGAATCCCCACTATCGAGGCTTCAACCATAAGCGCTATCCCGCCCCACCAGTGCATGAGCCCGAAGGTAACAGATGCTATGATTACAGCAACCCAAGTGTTGAGATGCTGACGCAAGAACGTGACGGCATAACCACGCCAGATGATCTCTTCAATGGGCGCAAAAGCGGTGACCACGCCAAAGCCAAAGAGTAGAGAAGCCCACAAAGGTCTCGGCTCCCGAGATATAGCAGAGGGCAAGAATCTTTCCACGGTAGTAATCATTATGCCAGACAGCATAAATAGCACCACACCCAAACCCAAGCCGAGCAAGGCTTCTCGACGCCACTGGTCCATTACAAGGCCGATATCCGCCAGCCGCTTCCCCGTTTGGCGCAGAAACCACACCACTATGCCCAAGAAGATATACTCAGTCACCATACCTGCGATAAAGGCATAACGGGAGAAGGTCGCGAAACTAACCCCACTGATCACAAACATCAACACATAGAGCGCGGGTGCCCCCAAAAGCACGACAAGAACCTGCCAGAGCGGTAATTCTTTCTTTCGGCTATCCATATCCATCCCTCATCGCTTATCCCTCTTCCGCCTCTTTCTAAAGTCCCAGAGCAGCAGGGAGGGCACACTTTCCGCGTAGTCCTTCCACGCCTCGCCGAAGCGCCGGGCAAGAGCCTGTTCCTCCAGGCGTGCCCGCCAGAGCATACTGGGAAGGAAGGCGAAGAGAGTTACCAGAATGCCCAAGACGCTTCCGAATAATAAATCAAGCGCCAGCATGGACATGGCGAAGCTCAAATACATGGGGTGTCGCAACCTGGCATAGATGCCGCCTGTAACCAGCTCTGTCACCGGCTCGATCTCGCCGCTGATGCCTCGTTTCAGGGCGAGAAGCGAGAGCAGGAAGAGGATGAGTCCTAACCCAAACAGCGGATAACCCACCGCTTGTGTCGTCGCTTTGGTCAGGGGCAATCGCCAGAGAGGCAGTATGGCGAAGTTGAGCAACGCCGCGCCCAGCATGATCAGATGGGCTTTATCCTTTAGTCGGTCCATCACTACATTCATAGCCTCTCGGAGAGTAGAGCTATCTCCATCGCCGCCAGCAGGTCAGGAAGAGAATGCCCGCCGCCAGAGGCGGCAAGGCCATGGTCAGCAATACCGACACGATCGTTGCCAGCCCGAAGCGGCCACGCGCCATAGCTGGGTATACAAACGGAAATCGCCCCCTTGCCAAGGCTATTCGCAACCTTCGCAAGGGTGCGTCTACTCTTACACCGCCCCGATGACGTGCAGCACGATGTCGGCGCTGAAGTGGGAGACCATCGCCGCCAGCAGACCCCTGCGCCAGTAGAGCCAGCCGAAGAGCACGCCGGCGATGCCGTTGAGCAGCAGGGTTCGCACCACCACGATGGCTGTCAGCGGAGCCAGTGTGGCCAGCGTGGGCAGGTGACCGGCACCGAAGAGCAGCGCTGCCAGCACGTTGGCCGTCCAGACCACCCCTGCGCTGGGCTGTTCCCGCCGGGTGAGTTTCGCCCCCACCCACACCAGCAGGGTCATCACCCCCAGGCGCAGGAGCAGCTCCTCGTTGATGCCGCCGTAGAAGGCAACCAGGAAGCCTTGCCAGGGGGGTGGCTGCGGAGCCGCGCGCAGCGTCTCAGGCAGCAGCGGGGCAAAGACGATCCGTTCAAGCAGCAGGATGACCACTCCAACCACCACACCCGCACCGATGGCCAGCGGCAGCGAGGCCTGGAATCGAGAGCGTGCCTCGGGGGCGCCGGCCAGCCAGCCCCGCAGCACTGGCGCTCCCAGCCCTACCTTGCCGCCCAGCCAGAGGCCTAACCCGATGGCAATGGCAAACAGCACCAGATTCTGCACCGTCTGCAGGATCAGGAGCAGCCAGAGGGGGATGGGCAACGGCGGCAGGGGTCCGGCCAGGGTAAGGGTGTAGGGCAGCACCGCCAGCAGCCCGACCAGAGCGCCGGCCATCAGCACGCCGAAGACCTTCCAGGTGAGCCGGCGGTCACCAGCGATGGGAGTCTGAGCTCCAGGGAATTTCACGTACCCCTCCTTCCATCTCATCTCGCCCTTGCCTGAGCAAAGTAGGCAAAATGCTGCAAGAATTCGAGACCGACGATCTCCATGCCGTCGGGGGAAGCCCGAGGCTGACCCTTCGGCTTCGCTCAGGGCAAGCGCCATCGGGCTGAAAGGACAAAGCCCTTCGGGCTGGTGATCCACAGCCCCGTAGGGGCTTCGCTCTCTCAGC
>JBHIEC010000145.1:0-6187 GCA_046760425.1 Anaerolineae bacterium | reverse complement strand
CGTGGCTGAGGCCTTCACCGGCCGGCCCGGGGTCTACGTGCCCATCAAGGAGACCGTTCGAGGGTTCAGGGAGATCCTGGAGGGCAAGCACGACGACATCCCGGAACAGTATTTCTACATGAAGGGTACTATTGACGAGGTGGTGGAGGAGTACCTCGCAAGCGCTCACCGGGCCCATGCTCAGAGCGGACCTTTGCTGAGTTCGTAGGTGAGCGCTTGCGACCACCAGGCCCGGGAGGAAGGAAGAGCCTAGTACACGACGGCATAAGCCTACCTTCCCCTGCTGCGGAGGGGCGTCCTCGCCCCGATTTCGTGACCAAACTGCCCTTAGACGGGGCGGGGACGCCCCTTGGTAGCGGTTTTTGGCATGTGAATAAAGTACAAAGAACTTTTGCGCAGTTACTTAGGCTGCGCCACACCGAAGCTGGTGATGGCTTGAAAGGGATGACGGATGGCTAAGATCAGGCTGGAGATTGTGACGGCTGAGCGGGTGGTCTACACCGACGACGTGGACATGGTCATCGCCCCGGGCGTCGAGGGGGTGCTGGGCATCCTGCCTCGCCATGCCCCCCTCCTCACCGCCCTGCAGGAGGGCGAGCTGCGGATTAAGAAAGACGGCGAGGAGGAGTTCTTCGCCGTCAGCGGCGGTTTCATGGAGGTTCGTCCGGACAAGGTGATCGTCCTGGCCGAGGCCGCCGAGCACGCTGACGAGATTGACATCGCCCGGGCGGAGGCGGCCCGGGAGCGCGCCGAGAGGTTGCTGAAAGAGGGACCCCCGCGGGAGGAGTTGGCCCGCATCGAGGGGGCGCTGCGCCGCTCCCGCATCCGCCTCAAAGTAGCTAAGCGGCGGCGGAGAAGGCCCAGGAGGAGGGAAGTCGAGATCCCCCCTGGCGAGAGAGGGTGAACCGTTCCTGGTAGGCCAGGAGAATCCGTCAGTCAATGAGGACGGCGAGGGGGTCGCCGAAGTGTCATCAGATATCCAGATCGAAGGCGGCCACAGGCTGGAGGGCGAGATCCGCATCCAGGGGGCCAAGAACGCGGCCCTGCCTATCGTGGCTGCTACCCTGCTCACCAGCGACGAGTGTGTGCTGGAAAACGTGCCCTACATCGAGGATATCCGCGTCATGGGGGCCGTCCTGGAGAGCCTGGGGGCCAGGATCGAGCGGGACAGTCGCCATCGTCTGATCATCAGGGCCGATAACATCCGCACCTGCCGCACGCCGGACGAGCTGACCAGGCGGCTGCGGGGTAGCTTCCTGGTCATGGGGCCCCTGCTGGCCCGCTTCGGTCAGGCCGAGGCGGCCCATCCGGGCGGCTGTGCCATCGGCACCCGTCCCGTGAGCGTTGACGTTAAGGGCTTCGCCCTCATGGGCGCCGAGGTGGCTCAGGCCAACGGCCACTACGCGGCCAAAGCGCCCCATCTGGAGGGGCGGCGCATGACCCTGGACTACCCCAGCCACACCGGCACCGAGAACTTGCTCATGGCCGCCTGCCTGGCCCGAGGGGTGACCGTCATCGAGAACGCCTCCGTCGAGCCGGAGGTCATTGATCTGGCCAACTTCCTGCGGGCCATGGGGGCCCGCATCAGCGGCGCGGGCACGGGCATCATCGAGGTGGAGGGGGTGGAGCGGCTCCACGGGGCTGTTTACCGGGTCATGCCCGACCGCCTGGAGGCGGGCACGTTCGCCATCGCCGCCGCCATCACGGGGGGCTCCGTGGTCCTGGAGCGGGTGATCCCCCAGCACCTGCGGGCCCTGAACAGCAAGCTGGCCGAGGCCGGGGTGGGCATCCGCGAGGAGGGACAGCGGGTCATCGTCACGGGAGCGGAGAGGCTGCAGGCCGTGGACATCCGCACCTTCCCCTATCCCGGCTTCCCCACCGACCTCCAGGCCCCCTTCGGGGCGCTGATGACCCAGGCTCAGGGGGAGAGCGCTATCCACGAGACCATGTACGACGACCGCCTGCTCTACGTGGGCGAGCTGCGGAAGATGGGCGCTCAGATCAGGGTGCAGGGTCAGACAGCTCTGATCACCGGTCCCACACCCCTGAGGGGCGCTCCGGTGCGGGCCCTGGACATCCGCTCCGGGGCGGCAGTCATCCTGGCCGGCCTGGTAGCTGAGGGACAGACCACCGTCTCAGATATGTGGTACGTTGATCGGGGCTACGAGCGGCTCGACGAGCGCCTGGCCAGCCTGGGAGCCAGGATAGAACGGATCGCAGGCCAGAGCCCGATGTCCGGAGGGGGTGAGCCGAGACGGGGGCTGAATCGAGGAGAGGTATGTTCGCTAGACAGATAGGCATAGATTTGGGTACGGTCAACGTCCTCGTCCACGAACGAGGGAAGGGTGTCGTCCTCTTCGAGCCCTCGGTGGTGGCTATCTCGATCCATGACAACCGCATCGTGGCCGTGGGCGAAGAGGCACTGCAGATGCTGGGGCGCACGCCGGACACTATCGAGGTGTCGCGGCCCATGCGTGACGGGGTCATCGCCGACTACGTGGTTACCGAGGCCATGCTGCGCTACTTCATCGGCAAGGTCTGCGGCCGCTTCCGCCTCTTCAAGCCGGAGGTGATGATCACCGTCCCGGTGGGCGTGACCAGCGTGGAGAGCCGGGCTGTCCATGATGCCGGCATCCAGGCAGGGGGGCGGGTGGCGCACCTCATCCCTGAACCCCTGGCGGCGGCCCTGGGAGCGGGCATGCCCATCGGCACGCCCACGGGCAACATGGTGGTCAACATGGGCGGGGGAACCAGCGAGGCGGCGGTGATCTCCCTGAACGGCATCGTGGTGGCCAGCTCCGTGCGCGTGGGGGGCAACAAGATTGACGAGGCCATCGCGATCTACACGCGGCGCAAATATAACCTCATGATCGGCGACCGCACGGCCGAGGAGATCAAGATCGAAATCGGCAGCGCCCTGCCTCTGGAGGAGGAACTGACCATGGAGGTGCGGGGCCGCGACCAGGTGGCGGGTCTGCCCAAGACCATCACCCTTTCCTCGGGAGAGGTGACGGAGGCCATCGCTGAGCCCCTGGCTGCCATCGTGGGCGTGGCCAAGGAGGTGCTGGAGCGGACGCCCCCAGAGCTGGTCTCAGACATCATTGATCGGGGGATGGTCATGACCGGCGGGACGGCCCTGCTGCGGAACATGGACCGCCTCCTGACCCAGGAGACGGGGGTACCCTGCTACGTGGCCGATGACCCTATCGCCTGTGTGGCCATAGGGGCCAGTAAGGCTCTAGAGAACTATCAGATCCTGAGGCGCACCCTGCCCTCCCTGTGGGGCTAGGGTGAGAAGGGGGTCCGCGACGAGGACAGGAGGGGCAGCGAAGCCCGAAAGAACTGGACAAGCTCCCCCTCCTTTTTGTGCTAAAAAGGGGCGGCGGATAAATCGCGCCGCCTGGGAAAAACATGCCCAGGCACCGTCATTTATGCGGTGCCGCTATGCCAGCATCCCCCTCACAGCGTCACCAACTCGATAGGGGGAGACCACCAGCGTTCACCAGGAGAGAGAATTCGTAGATGCGCATTGGCATTGACGCTCGCATGGCTTACTATACTCAGGCGGGGATCGGTCAGTACATCCGTCGCCTGGTGGAGGGGCTGGCCAGAATTGAGTGCCAGGAAGAGCTGGTCCTCTTGCAGAGCCGCAAGGGCAAGGCCGTCGTCGCCAACAACCACGACCGATTCCAGCGACGAGCCCTCTGGACGCCCAGCCATCATCGGCTGGAGCAGTGGTTCCTGGCTCTGGAGGTGGCCCTGGCCGATCTGGACGTGCTGCACAGCCCCGATTTCATCCCCCCCTTCCGCCGCCGTTGCCGCTCGGTCATCACCATCCACGACCTGGCCTTTCTCCTCTACCCTCACTTCCTGACCAGGGACAGCGCCCGTTACTATGGTCAGATTGATCAGGCGGTGCACCGCACGGACCATATCATCGCCGTTTCCGAAAGCACCAAGCAGGATACCATCAGCCTGCTGGGAGTGGCCGAGAACAAGATCACCGTCATCCACGAGGCTGCTAACCCCCTCTTCCGCCCCGTGGAGGATCCCCAGCTCCTGCAACAGGTCCGAGACCGATACGGCCTGCCTGAGGGCTTCATCCTCTTCGTCAGCACCATTGAGCCCCGCAAGAACCTACCCACCCTGCTGCGGGCCCTCCGCTTGCTCCTGGACCGGCACGGACCATTGGCCAAACTGGCCGTGGTGGGCAAGCGGGGCTGGCTCTTCGAGGAGGTCTTCGCCACAGTCAAGGAGCTGAACCTGGATGATGACGTCCTCTTCCTGGGCCGTGTGCCCTCCCAGGACCTGCTCCTCCTTTACAACGCCGCCCGGGTCCATGTCCACCCCTCCTACTACGAGGGCTTCGGCCTGCCGCCTCTGGAGGCCATGACCTGCGGCACACCGACCATTGTGTCCAACGTGGCCTCCCTGCCCGAGGTGGTGGGCGATGCCGGTCGCCTGGTTGACCCCGATGATACGGAGGGCTGGGCAGCGGCCATGGGGCAGATCCTGACCGATCCGCATCTGAGGCAGGAGATGCGGAAGAAGGGGTTCCAACAAGCCAGGCGCTTCTCCCTGGAGCGGATGGCCCGGGAGACCCTGGCTGTCTATCGTCGGGTAGGGACCAAGGAATGAAGCTCCTCTTCCTGACCCCCCAGCTCCCCTATCCACCCCATCAAGGCACGACCATCAGAAACTACAACCTGATCAAGCACTTAGCTCTGACAAGCGGTGACGCATCGTCTCGCGGATCAAGGCAAGAGCTTGGTCAGGAGTCAAGCAAGCTCGACGATGCGTCAGGTCACGCGGGTTTGAGTAGGAGCCGGCAATCAGCTAAAGTCAGCGCGACCGCTTGTCACCTCCATCACGAGATCCACCTCCTCTCCTTCGTCCGCTCCAGAGATGAACTGGCCAAGGCCGGGCCCCTCCGCCAGCTCTGCCGACGGGTGGCCGTCGTGCCCGCCCCTCGCCGCTCCCCGATCAAACGCCTCCTCTCGGTCTTCCTCTCCCCCCAGCCTGACATGGCCCTGCGTCTCCCCTCGGCTGAATTCCAGGCCAGGCTGGAGGCGTGGCTGCGAGAGACCGCCTTCGACGTCATCCAGGTGGAGGGCATCGAGATGGCAGGGTATGGGTTGGGGATCAGGGAACAGGGCTTAGGGATCAGGGGACAGAGGAGAGGGGGCAGGCCCCTGCTCGTGTTCGACGACCACAATGCCGAGTACGTCCTGCAGCAGAGGGCCTTCGAGACCGACGCCCGCCAGCCGCGCCGCTGGGTGGGAGCCTTCTACTCCCTGATCCAGTGGCAGAAGCTGCGCCGCTATGAGGCTCAGGTCTGTCGGGCCTATGACCGGGTGGTGGCCGTCTCCCCTGCCGACGCCCAGGCCCTGCACCGCCTGGCGCCGGGCCTGGAGATAAGCGTCGTGCCCAACGGCGTGGATACGGACTACTATCGGCCTCCCTATCCTCTATCCCCCGACCCCTATTCCCTGGTCTTCACCGGCAAGATGGATTTCCGCCCCAACGTGGACGCCGTCCTGTGGTTCTGTCAGGAGATTTTGCCCCTGATAGGGCGGGAGAGGCCGGCCGTGCGCTTCACCATTGTGGGACGAGACCCCCACCCCCGCGTCCTGGCCCTGGCCCGGGACCACCGGGTCACGGTGACGGGCTACGTGGAGGACGTGCGCCCTTACATCGCCAGGGCGGCGGTCTACGTCGTGCCCCTGCGCATGGGAGGCGGGACACGCCTCAAGGTCCTGGAAGCCATGGCCATGGGCCAGGCCATCGTCTCCACGACCCTGGGCTGCGAGGGGGTGGATCTGACCCCCGGCCGCGAAGCGGTCCTGGCCGACACGGCCCCGGCTTTTGCCCGGCAGGTGGTGGCCCTGCTGGACGACGAGGAGCGGCGGAGGGCCCTGGGGGAGCGAGCCCGCCGCTTGGTGGAGGCCCGCTACGATTGGAGGGCCATCGTCCCCAAGCTGGAAGCGGTGTACAGTGGAGGCGGTGCGGATGGGTGATCGGACTGCGCGGTAGTCTCCGAGCTCCGGCTTTTCACTTTATGCTCACAGTGGACCCCAGTCCACTGCCCTGAGGACCCGGCGGATGCCGAAAACCGCTACCAAGGGGCGTCCTCTGACAAGCGGTCACCGGGCTCATCTCAAGAGCGCCCTCTGAGTAAAAACGTAGG
>JBHIEC010000144.1:0-6270 GCA_046760425.1 Anaerolineae bacterium | reverse complement strand
AAGGAACTGTTCCTCTCGCAGGATCTCGGTGGCGAAAGCTAGGCAGGCCTGCGCTTGTTCGACGGTGATGGCATAAGCCTCAGTAACTTCCTCCAATGAAGCCCCACCGGCCATCGCGCCTACCACCACCTCCACAGGCACCCGAGTACCCTTGACCACTGGCTTGCCGCCCTTAATATCAGGGTTGATCTCAATCTGATCTCGCCAATCCATCTAAGCCTCCTGTTCTTCCGCTCAACCACAGCGCGTCAATCTGCGCATCCGCTGAACCGCTGACTCCGCTGAAACCTCTGAGATCGCTGAAACCCCTTTCAGCGTACTCAGCGTTCTCAGCGCCTCAGCGATCCTGCCCCTCCACCACCGCCACCTCCTCCATTTCCCCTCCCTTGGCAAAGTGGCAGAACTCCCAATCAATCAAATCCACTTCCCAGGTTGGGTGCTCGCGGTGAAGCCTCTTCACAAATTCCAGGTCATTGCCTACCCTCTCCACAAAGGAATCGTAAGCCTCTCTAAGGAATCAGCAGTACCCATCCAATCGAAGACGAGCCTCACCAGAAACCCCCTTATCAGTATACCACAACACTCAAGCAGCTGCCACTTGCAGAAGCAATTCTACGTTGGCATCTGTCTCTCGAATCAATCGTTGGATGGCGTCCACCTGCTCCTCTTCGAATAACGCCTCGCCACATTGTTGGCAGACCCAGGCAGGCATGTTCTCGATGATAAGGTGATAACCATCTCGATTGACGGTGTATGTGCTCTTTCCTCTACGCAATTCTCCCTGACAGTGAAAGCATTGCATGTTAATCACCTCGCCTTTCTCGTCTTGAAATCCGGTTCCCATTGATCCGGAGGAATTTAACCCAGAAGTGAACCCCGCTGCTCCCTTCGCCGAATCGGCCAGACCCGCCTCACCAGGAAGCTCGTCTCCTGCTTCTCCTCTTCTTTCTCGTGCACCACGAAGATTCTCACCTTCTCACTCTCCACCTGGTTGCCCGCCGCGTCGTAGGCGATGGCGTGGATCTGGTGGGTCTCAGTGTAGCCCTCGCTATCACGGATGACACCGAAGCCATTGGGGAACTGGATGGTGTAGCCCACCCCCGTCATGGCCATGGATACCTCCTCGGTAATCCCCTGGCTCTCCACGATGGCCGGCACGTCGGCAGGGGTGATGTCAGACATGACGATGGTCCACTTCACGTTGTAAGGGGGCACGGTGCTATGGGTGAGGAGCCTGTCATCGAGATAGAACTCCACCCGATCCATGGACACGTTGTCCGTGGCCTCGGCCTGCATGCTGACCCACTCGTCGTCCTCCATGACGTAGACCTTGTCCGGCCAGGGGTAGACCAGCTCCACCTCCGGAGGCACATTGTCCACCGTGACCTGGATGGCCTCCGTCTGGACGCCGCCATCGTGTCGCACGACGGTGAGCTGTAGGGTGTACAGCCCCTCCAGTTGGCTGGTGTCCCAGACCTCCAAAAGCCCCCGATCCACAGCGTTGTGATGGTCGGCGCCGATCTGGATCCAGGCCGAGGGGTCCAGCCCCTCGCCATACTGCAGGCGATACAACTGGAAGCCGTCCCCCTTGGCGTTGCCCTCGATGGGCACCTGACCGTGCACGTAGGCGTAGGGCTTGGGGTTGAGAATAGCCACGTCGCCCGAGGCCGGGGTTGGCCCGAAGGTGTCGTCGTACTCCGTAGGGGGTTGGGGGATGTTGTTGGCCCGTACCCAGTCGGCGGCCTCAGCGGGGTAGATCTCGAAGACCTTCTCCTCCACCTGATCGGGCGGGCAGTAGACCGTGGCCAGCTTGCCCGAAGGTTTGCAGATGCGGAAGACCTGGTGCATGTTGCAGTAGGCCGTGGGGGCGGTGCCGGCGATGAAGAGCTCCTTGCGGCGATTGGGGCAATGCTCTGTGGGCAGCAGCCCCGAGGTGGCGCAGATCTCCACCTCCTCAAAGCCGGGGGGCCGCACGAAATCCTCCACGGGCAGGGGAGCCAGAGCCAGCTCCATGAAGTCGTGCCAGATGGGCGCCGCGCCCCGGGAGCCGGGGGTGCGTTCCATGGGCTGGTTGTCGCTGTTCCCCACCCACACGCCCGTCACCAGTTGGGGCGTATAGCCTACAGTCCAGGCGTCACGCCAGTCGGTGGTGGTGCCCGTCTTGACCGCTGCGGGCCGGCTGAGTTTGAGCATGCTGTTGGCCCCGAAGGCGGGGCTGCGGGCCGCGTTGTCCGAGAGGATGTTGGTGATCAGATAGGGCAGGCGAGGGTCGTCGAAGATAACCCGACTCTCGGGGTGGTCGTAGCGCTCCAGCACGTTGCCCTCGGCATCCTCGATCCGCAGGATGGCCACCGGGTCCAGCTCGCGGAAGCCGGGGCGCCGCTTCTCGGGCGGCACCGGTTGGCCCCGCATAATGCCCCCATTGGCGAAGACGCTGAAGGCGTAGGTCATGTCCAGCAGGGTGACCTCGCCGCCGCCCAGGGTGAGGGACAGGCCGTAGTACTCCCGGGTCAGGGTGTTGATCCCCATGTGGTGGGCGGTGTTGATGACGTCCTGGACCCCTACCATGTCCAGCAGCTTCACGGCCGGGATGTTGTAGGAGTTGGCCAGGGCCGAGCGCAGGAGCTGGGGGCCGTGATACCTGCGGTCGTAGTTCTCGGGGGCGTAGGGCGGGTTGGGATCGTCGGGGAAGGAGGTGCGCACGTCCATGATCAGGGTGGCCGGGGTGTACCCCTTGGCGAAGGCCGTGACGTAGGTGAAGGGCTTGAAGGCGGAGCCCGGCTGGCGGGGGGCCAGGGCCACGTTCACCTGGCCATCAATGTCGGGGTCGAAGTAATCAATGCTGCCCAGCATGGTCAGGATCTCCGCCGTCCTGGGATCAATGACCACCACGGCGGCGTTGGACACGTTGCGATTCTCCTCCTGGAGCTTGGCTATATGCTGCCGGGCGATCTCTCGAGCCGCACGCTGGAGATCCAGATCCAGGGTGGTGTAGACCTTTAGACCGCCCCGATAGAGCAACTCGGGGCCGTACTTCTCTTCCAGGAGCTGCCGCACGTACATCACAAAGTGGGGGGCGATGATGTCGAACCTCTTGGAGGCGTAGCGTAGCTTCTCCTGCTTGGCGACGTAAGCCTCCTCGGCGCTGATATAGCCCTGCAGGTACATCTGGTCCAGGACGATCTCCTGCCGCTTCTTGGCCTGGGCGCGGATATCCGGGTCGGGTGACAGAGGGTTGATAGCCGGCCACTGGGGGATGGCCGCCAGCATGGCCGACTCGGCCAGGCTCAGATCCCAGACGTGCTTGCCGAAGTAGGCTTCGGCGGCGGCCTCCACCCCGTAGGCCAGGTTGCCGTAGTAGATGGTGTTCAGGTACCACTCCAGGATCTGGTCCTTGCCCTGGCGCCCGGGATAGCGCCGCGACAGCTCCCAGGACAGGACCAGCTCCTTGAACTTGCGCTGAAAGGTGCGTTGCATCCGCTCCTCGGGAGGGATGATGACGTTACGGATGAGCTGCATGGTGATGGAACTGGCCCCCTGGATGGGCAGCCCCCGCAGGTTGTTCCAGGCCGCCCGGGCGATGCCTTCAATGTCGAAGCCTGGGTTCTCGTAGAAGTTCTTGTCCTCGATGGCGATGGTGGCGTTGATGAGATGCTGAGGAATCTGCTCCAGAGGGACCAGGGTGCGGTTGCCCCCCTGGGGATCGAAGATTTCGTAGAGGAGCGTGTTGCCCGTGCGGTCGTAGATCTTGGTAGTCTTGAAGGCCCACTGGGTCTGGCGCCCCACCTCCTCAGGGGCGGGCAGGTCCTTGGTGAAATAGGCGTAGACCCCCACCGCCGTGCCGACCCCGACCGCGATGAGGAGGACGCCCGACAGGACGACCACCACCACGGCCAGGGCCAGCAGACGCAGGGCGATGTGGCCGCTGTTGCCATTCTGATTCCGCCGCCGGCGCTGGCGAATAAGAGACACGAGCACACCGTTATTCATGGAACACCTCGATCTGCTACCTGATCTGTTCTGGCTGTCCCAATGTTAGCAGAAAGGGACCAAAAATGCAAGCCGCTCGGGTCAGACACGCAAAAAGCGCCCCTGGGGCTGAGCCCCAGGGGCGCTTGGCTTAACTCGGAGACCCGCAACTTACGGCTGGCCGGGGCACTCGGGCACGTCCTCAGGCCGCAGGAAGGTGAAGGGGCGATGCAACGGGAACCCTCGAGTCCCCGTGCTCTCATCTCCAGGGATGTCCTGGCTCAACACTGCCCCTACTCGCTCCACCTTCACCGCCGCCAGGCCAGGACTGCCAGACCCCGCGTGCTGCCAGTGAGTCACGGAGATGACCGCCGAGCCCACGAAGTAGGGCGGGATAACGCCCCAGGTGTCCAGGTTGATGTACTCCACCTGCTTGTCATTCAGCGTCTGGCAGACGTAGTCGATGAGCCCGTTCTGGTCGTAGATGTAGATGGCGAAGTCCGTCTTGCCGGGCTTGGGCACCACGTTCTGGATAGCCAGTTCGGTGGTCACATCGTCGCCCCACCGGTTCAGAGAGGGGATGCCGATCACCTGAACACCCCAGGTCGTGATCTCACCCACCTGCCAGTCGAAAGCCTCGTCCTCGCCGAACAGGTTGTAGGCCAGCCCCTCCAGGGCGGAGGCGCGCATCGGCCCTTCGTAGCGGATCAGCTCCGCCACCGACATGATGTACGGTGCATCCACAGGTGGATCCCCCGGCGACCACCAGTCCTGGGATTCCACCCGCACCGCGCCCACGTAGTGGCCAGTCAGGTTGTTGATGACGGGCAGGAAGAAGCTCTGGGAACCCCGCGGGCAGATCCAGTCGGTGATGGTGGTGATGATGTCTCCGGAGTTGTCCAGGAAGTAGACCTTCACCTTGGCGTTGACCGTGGAGCTCAGGTTCTGGACGTAGAGCCTCGTATCCCAGCCCTGATACTCCCGATAGATCAGAGGGCCGTAGTTCACGAAGGAGCCAGCGGTGAAGTAGGGCGGCCAGTCGGACCGGTGGGTCAGCTCAGCCGGCACCCCCAGGTGGGTCAGCAGCAGATCACGGCCCACCTGATCCACCACGATGCCCAGGGGCTGAGAGGCCCGAATATAGGCCGAGCCCTCGAAGCCTTCGCGGATGCCCGGACAGGTGGTCACGTCCAGTTGGTACGTCTCACCCGGCGCCAGCTTCCGAATCTGGCACACCGATGGTCGGATGCACTCGTCCCGTCCATACAGCCACAGCTCCACCGAGGTGCATTTGAGGCCCGAGTTCTGGATGTACAGCCAGGAGGTGAAGCCACGGACCTCGCCATGCACCACGGGGGCATAGTAGGAGTAGCCACCCGACTTGGGTTCATAGACGCCTTCCATGGCCCGCGAGAGGCCCTCGTAGGCGCCGGAAACCCGCACGCTGGGCGTGAGGTTGCCGGGGCCGGTGCGGATCACCTCGACCCCCAGCCAGGTGCCCCAGAACTCCGGATGGGTGTCCCAGTACTCCTGCCACTCCTTCCAACTGACTTCTGGACCTGGGCGCTGGCCGTCGGCGTCGTACAAGGCGGCCTCACACAGGTACTGGTCAATGGTCTCACCAGGATAGGGGTAAGGCCAGTCGGGGTTGGGAGGGGTGAAACCATCTGGAAGCGGATCCGGGGAGACCGAGTAGAGGATGCCTGACTTGGCCCCCTCGGGCAGGTTCGCGGTGTCAATGACCCACGCCGAGCCGGGCTCTACCTCGCCTATGCACTCGACCTTGATGGGCTCGGGAGCCTGATTCGGGCACTGGCCGGAGTACTCGCCCCAGACGAACAGGATAGCCGTGGTGCGCTTGGTGCCCACGTTCTGGATCTCGATGCGCGTCTCCACATCTTGGTCCGAATCGGCGATGAAATTCAGGACGGGCAACTGGATGCGGGTGCCACTGGCGATGGACGGCGCCTCACGCTCCACCTTGAACCAGGTGGGGTCATCATCGTCGCGGATGGGTGCGTCAGGCTGCGCGTAGTCGTCGAAGCGCGGCCCCGGGAAGTTGGTGGGTTCGACGTCTGGCGGGATCTCCGGCCAGCCAGGCATCTCCACCGTCTCATAAGGCCGATCCGGCGTGCCAGCGTGGTTGTTGGTCACCTTGTTGGCCGCTGTATTGGCGTCCGGATTGGCCGGGTCGAAGTTCGGGAACCGCTGGTCAAAGAGGCCGATCTCGTTGTAGGTCACCCAGCCGTGGTTGAGGACGATGGTGTCCACCGGCACGGTCTCCTTGATGCGCACCTGGTA
>JBHIEC010000143.1:0-6271 GCA_046760425.1 Anaerolineae bacterium | reverse complement strand
ACCACCGTGTCCTCCACTCGCACGCCCCAGGAGCCGGTGTATAGCCCACAATTGCCCACGGAGATGACCACGTTGGCCGGGAGCGGCGGCGGCTCCTTCTCGCCGTGGAAGAAGGCATGCCCTGGCGGCAAGGGCGCCTCTTCAAACTCGATGCCCACGCCGTGGATGGGCGGCCCAAAGATATGCTCGCCGTGTCCTGCCTCTTTGAGCACCCCATGCAGGGTCCGCTCCAGCTCGACCATGCCGACCCCCGCCTTGACCTTAGCGATGGTAGCTTGTTGAGCCTTCAGATACAGCTCGTGGGCCGCCTGCTGCTCGGCCGCAGGTTGGCCCACGCACACGGTGCGGCACATATCCGCGCTGTAGCCATTAACGATGGGATGGATATCAATCATCACCAGGTCGCCGGGTTGCAGTCTGCGCAGCGTGGGTAGCCCATGGGCGATGTTCGTGCGCGGCCCTGACGAGACATAGGTGCGCCAGAACTCCTCGGCCCCGGCCTGTCGCATGGTGTACTCGGCCTCGGCGGCCACCTGACTTTCGGTGACGTCCGGCTTCACGGCCTCCACCGCCGCCCTCATCCCCGCCTCGGCAACCTTCGCCGCCGCCCGGATGCGCTCGATCTCCTCGGCCTCCTTCACCATGCGCAGTTCGGACAGGATATGGGTGCAGTCCTGGACTGTCACGCCTTCCGGCTTGGCGTGGGGATGGGTGAACATGGCCATCATCGCCTGAGTGAGGAAGGTGTACTCCAGCCCCACCATACCCTCGCGGATGCCAAAATGCTCGAAGTAATGGGCGATGGAGTGGATCATGCCCACCTCGTCCTCAAAGCCGACGATGTGGTCACAGTGAGCCCGCTGCCTGACGTCTTCCACGTCGGTCTTGGGCACACCCAGGGCGACCTTCCCATCCTGAGTGATCATGGCGTAGGCGCATAGACGCCCATCACCGGTGAGATAGAACATGTTGGCCGGCTTGGTCAGCAACAGGGCGTCAAGCCCGGCCGCTTTCATCAGCCGACTGCATCTTTCCAGACGTTCCCTATAAGGATGTTTGTTCATGTCATACCTGCCTCCTTAATGCCCCAACGTTTCCATCCGGCGCTCAACGCTAAAGATGCCTGTGGGTGTGGTCACGCCGCCCACCTCGGCCACCTTCTCGAAGGTGTAGGCGTCGTAGACGCGCACCACGTTGCCCTGCCAGTCGCTGACGTAGACGTATTTGCCATCGGCGGTGAACTCCGGGTGCAGGGTCTGCACGCCCTCCTCGATGACCTTCACCAGCTCGAAGGGCGGGTTCTTCGTTTCCTCTTTCTCTCCTAGAGAGATTTGCGGTGGCTGAAGACAGCCTCGTTCAGCTCAGCTACCAGGGCGGAAACGCTGATCCCATAGATGGCCGCGCCCTCAGCCAGGGTCTCGAAGCGCGCCATGGGGCAGCCCACACAGTGCATCCCATAGCGGAAAAAGACCGGGATGGTCTTGGGGTAGCAGTCGATCACGTCCTCGATGCGCATATGCTCCAAGATTGCCGGTGCTCCCGTCATCGGCCTGTCCTTTTGGATCCCGGAAAGGGCTACTCAGGAGACCTCAGCCTCATCACCCGCTCCAGATCCTCCAGCACCTGCTCCAGCCGCTCGTGCTCGCCCTCACCTATCCGCTCTCGTTCCACCTCCTCAAAGCGTGCGACGAGCGCCTGCTGGTCGGCCACGGAGAGGACCTGGTCGGCCATGGGGAACAGCACGTTATCCTCCTTGAGGATGTGCTCCCGCAGCAAGCCAACGTAGCCCCGGGCATTCTCGATGATGTCCGCCCCGGCTGCCCCATCGCCCTGCTCATAGCGGGCCACTGCCTGGGCCATGGCGCGCACGAACTGTCGCCCCTGCTCGTGCTCCATGAGCATGATGCCGATGGGACCGCCCTCTCTGGGGATGCCCTGCACCTCCAGAAAAGGGAACAGGGTATCCTCCTCCTTGCCGTGATGGCACGCATCGGCGAAGGTGCGCACGAAGTCGAGGGCATCCTCGAAGATCTGTGGGGCGATGGCTTCGCCCTGCTCCAGTCTCTGTGCCGCTCCCTCCAACACCAGCAGCATGCGCTCAATGGCCCGATGTTCGTGCTTGAGCACTTCTGTTGCCTGCATAGATTATCCCTCCTAGAGTAGTTTCTCTACATAATTTTAGCACAATTCAAGACTGCTGTCTTTGATCCAGGTCAAAGAAGGACATAAGAGGCGAGGCCCTGTGTTTGCCAGCGCAGGGCCTCGCCGAAGCGTTACGACGACAGGGGCCGTTACAGGCCACAATGAGCCTACTCTGAAACATGAGCCTCCCGGGATGGCGGGCGTTCGGCGCCTGGCGGCAGGTCCTCGGCGATGGCCACCAGGCCGTGGGCATGGGTGATGATCACTCGCTCCCGCCCAGCCTTCACCAGCCCCTGCCGCTGCCACTTGCTCAGGACCCGACTCACCGTCTCCAGCGACGTGCCAGCCATATCCGCCAGGTCCTGGCGAGGGAGGGGCATGTCAATGACAATGCCCTCTTCCCCGGCCACGCCCACCTTGTCGGCCAGCCGGATCAGGGTGTGAGCGATGCGTCGCTCCACCCGCTCCACAGCCAACTGGCGGATGACCTCATGGGCCTCCTTTACCCGCTCCTTGAGCAGTTGGATCACCGCCAGGGCCAGGGCCGGATAGCGACGCACCAGGGCCATGAAGGTCTCCCCCGACATGGCCAGGACGCTGACCGCCTCCTGGGCCTGGGCCGTGGCCGGATAGGTCTCTTCCCCGAAGGCCGCCACCCCACCCAGCATCTCCCCCGGGGCCACCACCCGCAGGATCACGTCCTGCCCGCCCTCCGAATGCTTGATCATCTTGACCCGGCCCGCCTGGACGACATACAGGACCTCAGCCGGGTCGCCCTCGAAGAAAATGTACTCGTCCTTGGTGAAACGCTTCTCGTAGAACTGCTCAGCGACGCAGGCCAGTTCCCGACGTGACAGGGAGGAGAAGAGGGAAGCTTTCCGCAGGAACTCTGCTCTTTCCATCTCACCTTCCCACCCTCTCCAGGGCCTCCTGCGCCTTGGCGAAGCGCGGATTGTACTTCAACGCCAGTTCGTACTCGGCCACGGCTTGCTCCACCTGGCCCAGGCCCTCGTAAGCCAGGCCCCGTTGATAGTGCAACTCCTCGATGCCCCGCACTTTGGCCAGCACCTGCCCGCTGAGCTTCAGCACCCGCTGGTATTCCCCTACGGCGTTGTAGGCCGCGAAGGGCCCGAACTGGTACCAGAAGGTGCGCGGCGGCAGCCCGATGTCAATGGCCCGCTGGAAGGCCGCCACAGCCTCCTCGTATTTCCCTAACCCCAGGTAACTGTCCCCCAGGTTGTACCAGGCGTAGGCGTCCCCGGGGTTCTCCTCCACCTCCCGCTGAGCCGTGGCCAGGGCCCGCGTGTACATCTTCTCGTCGTCGTAGTCGTCCCCCAGGATCTCCCGCACCATGGCCTCCTTGTCAGGAGGGTAGACGGGGATGTAGCGGCGGTTGAAGGGCCGCCACCAGCGGTCGAAGTCGGCGTAGGCCAGGGACAACTCTGGCCCGTTGTAGGAGTCGTTAACAATGATGGCCTCCGCGCGGTCGTAGCCACGTACCAGGCGATAGTGGCCTGTCAGGGGATGGTCAGGGCGCTCCAGCCACTGCTCCACGATGACCGGGATGCCGTTGCTGACCAGGCGCTGCAGGATCTCGACATCGCCGTTGACCCGCACCATGGCCTCCAGGCCCAGGTCGTGGAGGTAAGCGGCGATCTCCTCGGGGCTCACGTTCTTGTCGTCGGGGTTGCCCTTGAGGACGGGGGCCAGGTCGAACTGGGTGAAGTCGTAGCCATAGTAGCTGAGGCACATGGCCACGGTGGTAGGGGCGCAGTTGTTCATCCGCTGCCAGTCGTGGCTCATGGGCGACAGGAGGAACCGCTCGGCCACGGGCGTCAGGGCCACGGTGGGCGTCGCCGTCGGGGTGGCAGTGGGGACGACGGTTGGGGTGGCGGTTGGCGTGGCCGTGGGGGTGGGCGTCCTCGTTGCCGTGGCCGTTGGTGAGACAGCGGGCGAGGGAGTGGCGGTGATCGTGGTCGTGGGAAGAGGTGAGGGGATAGGGGTAGGGTCTGCCTTGCCCGAGCAACCAACGATCCCCACCAGCAGAATTAAAAACCCTGGCCACAAATCCCCCATTGTCATCGGCGGCAAAACCTGGTATAATGATCTTGACGAGTTGCGAGGATCAGAGGTCTGAGATCTCGAAAGAGAACCCTTTGCCATCGAGGGGGAGAGCATATTTCGCACGAGCTTCAGAGATCTTGATCATCCTGGTCATAGGCTATCACCTGGCCCAAAGTATACATTTAGAAACTTGTCTTGTCAAGGAGTTTAACGATGAGAGAAGAGATCGAGATCCGCCCAGCGCGGGCAGAGGATCGCGAGCCCGTGCTGGCCTTCTGCCAGCACACCTTCGAGTGGGGCGACTATATCGGTCAAGTGTGGGACAGGTGGCTGACGGACCCCCAGGGCAAAATGTTCGTGGCTACCCTCGCTGACAGGCCCATAGGCATCTGCCACGTGGCCCTGCTGAGCTCTAGGGAAGCCTGGCTGGAAGGGGCACGGGTGGACCCTGGCCATCGTCGCCAGGGCGTCGCCACGGCCCTCACCTTGCGTTGCTTGGAGTATGCCCGCCAGGAGGGTCGGCAGGTGGCACTGCTGGCCACGGAGGCGGAGAACCATGCCGCCCGGGGGGCTGTGGAAGGGCTGGGCTTCCGGCCGCGGACCACCTTCGCTTACTGCGTCGCCGGGCCCGACGCGGCTCAAGTTCGGGAGGTTCGCGCTGCTGACGCTGGGGACCTGGGCGTCATGCGGGCTATCTGGGACAATTCGCCCATACGGCGGGCGGCCACCGGGCTCTTCCCCCGCACCTGGAGGTGGCGGGAGATGACCTGGCGGGACGTGGAAGCGGCCGTGGCGGCCGGAGAGGCCCTGATCCACCCGGCAGGCTTCGCCCTCGGCGGGCAGGGGTACGGGGATAGCCTGGAGGTCTACTGGCTGGACGGCCGGCCAGAGGCCCTGGGTCCGCTGGCCCTGGCCCTGCGGCGACGGGCCCACGACCTGGGTCTGGCTAAGGCCGAGGCCATGGTGCCCAACTATCCACCCCTGCTGGAGGCCCTGGCGAGGGCGGGCTACGAGAAAGAAATGGATATGCTGGCCTACGAGAAGGAGATGTAAGAAGGGAGGAAAGAGATGGATTCGCAAGTTAGTCTTGCTCTGATGTCGGCCTATCTCCTGGGTTCCATCCCCTCGGCCTACCTCGTCGCTCGCTGGGTGGCGGGCGTTGATATCCGCACCGTGGGCGATGGCAACGTGGGAGGTAAAAACGTCTGGGAGCAGGTGGGGCCGATACCCGGCGTGGCGGTGGCGTTAATGGACGTGGGGAAAGGGACGGCGGCGGTCATGCTGGCCCAGCGGTTGGCCCTATCGGAGCCGGCCATCCTCTTAACAGGAGTGGTGGCCGTCCTCGGGCACGACTTCATGCTCTTCCTGCGCTTCCGGGGCGGTCAGGGCATGGCCACCATGGTGGGCGTCTTCCTGGTCCTGCTGCCCCGCGAGACCATCGTTATCCTGCTCATAGGGGGGCTGCTGCTCCTGGTGACGCGCCATTGGGAATTCAGCACTGGCGTGGGTTTCGCCCTGCTGCCCGTGCTGACCTGGTGGGCGGGCAGGCCCCCACGGCTGCTGTTCTACCCCATCGCTCTGCTGCCCACCATCGGCGTCAAGAAAATCATGGACATGCCCATCGCCAGGAGGATCGCGGCCAGGAAGCAGGAGATGCTCCCGCCTGAGGAAGGAGCCATCGTCCCCCCCAAGCGGCATCAAGGCTAGGGAGGTTAGCTGCAAAAGAGAGAGCAGGCACAGAGGGCCTGCTCCAAGGAGTAGGATGCAAACGGGCTTCAGACTCAGCGCAAGAAGTTCAAGGCAGTGATCAGGATGCCCAAGATGCTTATCCCCGCTATGATCCAGTTCCTGATGTTGTTGTTCACTCGATGCAGTTCAACTTCAATGCGTTCGAAGCGCTGATCCATCTGCTGGAAGCGTTGAGCATTGGACTCTCTGAGCTCATCAATGCGCTGACTATTATGTCTTATCGCCTCTTCTAAGTATTCTTTGGATTCATCAATGCGCTGACTATTATGTCTTATCGCCTCTTCTAAGTATTCTTTGGATTCATCAATGCGCTGAC
>JBHIEC010000142.1:0-6279 GCA_046760425.1 Anaerolineae bacterium | reverse complement strand
GGTCCTGGACCCCTCCCGCAAGGGGTGTCGCAAGAAGGTGATTGATGCCCTGCTGCGCCTCCGCCCGGCCCGGATGGTCTACGTCTCCTGCGAGCCGGCCACTCTGGCCCGCGACCTCCGGTGGCTGACCGCTGGCGGCTACGAGCTGGTCGAGGTGCAGCCCGTTGACCAGTTCCCCCAGACCTACCACATCGAGTGCGTGGCGACGCTGCACGGCTAAGTAGGTTGGCCATTCCCCCTGCTACGGAGGGGCGTCCTCGCCCCGATTCATGGCCAAACTGCCCCGAAATGGGGCGGGGGCGCCCCGTGGTAGCGGTTTCAGCGCATGAGAGTGCAAAGGATGGCCCAGTTACTCGGAACGAGGAAGGAGATGTCAGCAATGAACGAGGGAGTTGCCCCAACCCAAGATGAGCGCGTGCTGGCAGCCCTGGCCCATGGAAGCATTCTGCTGGGCCTGGTCAGCAACGGCTTCGGCGGCATCGTCGCTGCCCTGATCATCTGGCTGCTCCAGCGGGAGAAGTCGGCCTACGTGGCCTTCCAGGCCCTGCAGGCCATGGTCTACCAGCTCCTTGGGCTGGTGGTCGCCATCGCGGCCTGGGGGTGTTGGATGTTCACCTTCTTCGCCTCCATCTTCATCCCCCTCCTGGCCAGGCCCGGCGCCTACGAGGAGGCTCCGCCCGTATCCATGTTCATCGGCCTGGCGCTGATGCTTGTGCCGCTGGGCCTGATGGGCCTCTGGGCCCTGTACGGATTGTGGGGAGCTTTGCGGACCTACCAGGGGGCCGACTTCAAGTACCTGATCATCGGGAGGATGCTGGAGCGATAGATAGGGGGCGAAGGATTGGTTTTGTCACACAACGGATGTCAAACGAATGAACGGATTCCCATGAACGCTCTCCTGGCCATGGGCTACCACGCCTTGGCCAACCTCATCGGGAGATCCTGGCTCAGGGCGACCTCAGTTGGCCGGAGTTGCAGTTATTGTCCATAGAATGAGGCTTATCTCTGAGTAGGTTGAACCCGGTTTTGACTCCGCCCATGACTCAGCTTATAATCAGTGCGAGACCGGCCGGGGAATCTCGTCCCGGCCTCCCGGCGGAGTGGCGAAGCTCACTTCGCCGAGCTCGGCAAAGCAAGCTTTGCCACTCCGGATGGCCCTAACCGGATACCCGCTTGTGGTGTGACTTGTTGGAGGTGATCATCATGGTCAAGAGAATTGTCATCAAAGAGGCCCGTGCCCCTTACACCATCCCCGTGAGTGAAGAGGACCTGGGCGAGGGGCCGGTGGTTCTGGAGCGTGACGGCGAGGCAGTGGCCGCGCTGGTCCCCATCGAAGAATACCGGCAGTTTGTGGCTTGGCGGGAACAACGGGAAAAAGAAGCCCGGCAGCGGGCGCGAATGGAAGCTTTTGAACGGGAACGAGCCGCTTTCCTGCGCCTGAAGCCTCAACTGCTCGACACTCATCGTGGCCTGTGGGTCGCGATTGTTGGTGAGCAGGTTGTGGACTCGGACACCGACAGCCGGGTGCTGGCCAAACGGGTATATGCCAGGTTCGGATATGTTCCGGCTTACATCCAGCTTGTGAGCGAAGAGATGCCGTCTGTTGAGCTTCCCTCCCCTGAGGAAGTGATTCCATGGTAGTCTACTCTTACAATCACCAGGTCCGTCCGCCAGCCCCGTACCTCGAAGTGGAAGTTGTCAATCCCGCCAGTGGAATTTCCGAGGGCGTGCCGGCAAAGATGGATACCGGCGCAAGCATATCCGTTGTTCCTGAGCGTCTTGTCACTGATCTGGAACTGGTGCCTGCCGGCGAGCGCTTGTGCACGGGATACGACGGTCGATCATCGGTGCGCACGATTTACCTGGGCACCGTCAAGGTAGCCGATGTGACGTTTGAAGAGATTGAGTTGCTCGCTGCGCCGCGAGCAGATTTTCTTTTGGGCCGCGATATCCTCAACCAGTTCAATCTCACCCTCAGGGGTAAGGATCTCACCTTCGAGATCGAGGACCCGTAGGTTTAACGAGTAGAAATGCGCCAGGACGAACCTTCCCCTGCGAGCAAGGGTCACCGGTGCAACTGACTTACTACGGCTACAGAGGAGGAACCGCATGGTCAAGCTATGGATTCCATTCATTTATCCCCTCCGCAGGTGGGCCGATCCTACGTTGTTGGCCTTCGCCGCCATTCTCGGGGGGAGCGCCATCCTCGCCAGCCTCAAAGGGGGGTGAAAATCCTCTACAGGGCCTGCTGTTCCAGTTGCTCATCGTCGGCCTCGCCCTCCTGGCCACAACCCTGCTGCCCTCGGTTCAGCCCCGCTCCCTGACGATGCCAGCCCCACAGCGTGAGGCCGTCTTTGCTGGCGCCTACCTGGTCGCCTGGTTCCTCTTCGCCTGGAACTTCGGTGGGCTGGTAAACGAGGCCAGCCACTGGATCACCCTGGTGGCCTTGCCCATCTTGCTCCTTCACCTGCTGCGTCATAGCCAGGAAGCAGGGGACGGGTTTCGGGGAACTCTGCACTCCATAGGAATCACACGGCAGAACTTAGGACCGAGCCTCAAGCTTGCCTTGGTGATGGGACTGCTGGCAGCACCGGTGGTCGTGTGGGGCAGTGCCAAACAAGAGGAGGTGGTGGCCGCCATTCGCTCGGGGCGCGCCCTGTATTTCTTCCCTCTGGCCTTCGTCCTCATGCTTTTTATGGCGGGCTTCACCGAGGAGGTCTTTTTCCGGGGGCTCCTGCAGGCGCGCTTGGCGGCAGCCTTCGGATCGGAGTTGCGCGGTCTGCTCGTCGCCACCGTCCTATTCGGCCTCTACCACCTGCCCTACGCCTACCATCTGGAGAGCTGGCCTAGCTATGGTGATCTGGCATGGAGCGTCAGCCAGGCGGTCGTCGAGGGCGCAGCGGGGTTGCTCCTGGGTACCCTGTGGCTCAGGACGCGCAATCTCTTTGGTGGGGTGTTCCTGCACGCCTTCCTCAACGCCTTTGTGGTGATGACTATGCCGAACTTCTCCATTAAGATCGGGGGATAAGAATTGACCCATGGGAGAACCACGATCAAAGCGACAGGGTGGATGATGGAACGGGAACGTGGCTGCGCCGACGCTGTTGCACCTGGTCTGGAACTGGGCCAGCGTCATCCGGGGATAGAGAAATGAACGTCTCGGCGAGTTGGCAGCCTGACCACGACGTGGTATAATTCAGTCGGATTTTGAGACAAATTTGGGAAATTGCAGGAACGAAAATGGCGCTTCTGGACACGCTTAGGCAGCGAGCTGAGGATGAGCAACTTCCCCTACGGGTCATCCTCAAAGAAGCTCTCCAGGTCTACACGCTGGCGGCCATCTATGGCCAGCCGGCCTCGGATCACATCACCTTTCAGGGTGGTACCTGCCTGCGGCTGGTCTATGGGGGCCCTCGCTACTCCGAGGACGTGGACTTTGTGACGACCTTGGACGACGCCGAACTGGCCGGGCTGTTCGAACAGGTACGCCGCGAGGTCACCCGGCTGGCACCCCTCTTTGCGGGCGAAGTGACCCTGCGCGTGCAGAAGGCGACCCAAGAGATGGCTCGCTGGAAGGTCCACTACCGTGCAGCCCGCCAGCAGGATTCCACTTCCATCAGCCTGGAATTCGCCCCCTACCCGGCCTACACCGACCACGTGGCCGTGCTCACGCCACCAGCCGACTTGCCTGCGCTGCCGCTGGTGGTGGTTCGGGCTGAGGCCCTTGAAGAGATCATGGCCGACAAGATCACCGCCATCGCCGGTCGGCGCTACGTCAAAGGGCGAGACGTGTTCGACCTGTGGTGGTTGAAGAGAAAAGGCATCCAGGTGAATCGAGAGTTGGTCGAGAAGAAGCTGTCCGACTACGAGGTTCAGCCCGAACGGTTGCATGAGAATCTGGCCGCTATCGAGCCTGTGTCTGTCCGGCGAGAACTGGGGAACTTTCTGCCCCATCGCTACCGGGTACAGTTACTTCAACAAGCTGCCCTGGAAGCGATGGTCGCCGAGGTGAAAGTGCTGCTGGAAGGCATCGCGCCATGAGTACGTACTACACGGCCGACCGCTGGGTTGCGCTCCTGCAGCACCTGGCACGACAGGGACAGGATTTCCTCACTCTGCTGGCATTGCAGCGCCTCACCGGGCTTGGGGAAGGGGCGGCACGCAAGGCCGTGCTCCGGTTGGAGGAGAAAGGGTATCTGACCCGCGTGGGGCGGAACCTGTACGCCAACCGCTTCGGCCATCCCACGCTGGAGAGGCTGGCCATGATCCTGGGCGCGCCCTGCTACATCTCCTTTGAGAGCGCCCTGGAACGCCACGGCATCCTCTCCCAGGTGCCGCTGGTGCTTACCTGTGCCTCCACGTCTCGATCGGAACGGCGCCAGACCCCATTGGGTGAGATCCTGTTCCACCGCCTGCGCCCAGCGCTTTTCTTCGGCTACCGGACGGAGGACGGCATCCTCTGGGCCGAACCCGAGAAAGCGTTGCTGGACTGGCTCTACATCCACCGCAAACACCACGGCGTGACGCCACCCTTGGACGAACTGAACCGCGAGCCGCTGGACATTGAGCGCCTGTGGGACTGGGCCAGGCACTATCCCCGCCCCGTCAGGGCTGCTCTGGGGGCAATTGGGCCTGGGGAGGGTGAAACGATGGCCTCTTCGGCACCGCCAAAGGAGGCACTATGACCTCCCCTCGCGTTTCCGTGGAGCAACTCGAAGCGATCATCCGCCACATGCCTGAGGCCTTCACCATCCTCGATTTTGCCGATGCCTTTCGTGAGCAGTTCCCCGAGCTCTGGGGGCAGTTGGTGGACTGCTACGGCCTCTACGGTTCCGGCACCCGCTACTCGGCGCTGACCTACCTGAGCAACCGGCTCAGCAGCTACTCCAAGCGCAAGACCCCGGGCCTGCTGGAGCCCATGCCCGTGGGCTGGAAGCCGGAGGCCTGCCCTGAGCGGAGCCGAAGGGAGGGGCGCTACCTGCGGCGCACCACCCGTGAGGAGCGGCAGCGCTTCGGCAGCCCGTGGATCGCCGTCTACCGGCGGAGAAGCGCAACAGAGGAGGAAACCCCATGAGCGTCATACGCCCGGCGCACCAAAGTGTCGAATGGCTGGCCTTTGCTATGGAGGAGGCATGGTCCACACTGCGCCAGCGGCTGGAGGGGTTGACGGACGAGGAGTTCTTCTGGCAACCGGTGCCCGACTGCTGGACGGTGCACCAGGATCAAAGCGGCCGCTGGGTGGTGGACTACGCTGTCCCAGCCCCCGAGCCACCGCCCTTCACCACCATCGCTTGGCGGCTGGTCCACATAGCGGCCTGCAAGGTGATGTACCACGAGTACGCCTTCGGCCCCGGGCAGTTGACCTGGGAGGAACTGCCGGTGCCGCACACCGCTGCCGAGGCCATCGCCTGGCTGGAGGAGGGCCACAGCCGGCTGCGGGAGGCGCTGGCCGGCCTGACCGACACCGACCCTTCGACAAACTCAGGGCGAAGCCTGGAGGAGGAGCGACCCACTAACTGGGGCGAGCGCTGGCCCACCTGGCGCCTCTTCTGGACCCTCATCCACCACGATGCTCATCACGGTGCGGAGATCGGCTGCCTGCGGGATCTGTACCGGACGACAAGGAGGCAAAAATGACTTGTGTTGCCTTCGGACGAACCGGGCTGACCGTGTCGCGTCTGTGTTTCGGCACGGCCTATCTGGGTCCACTGGACGATAGGCTGACGCCTGAAGCTGGCGGCGACCTGCTGGCCCATGCCTTTGAGCTGGGGGTGACGTTCTGGGACACCTCTGATAACTACGGCACCCATCCCCACATCGCCTCCGCCCTGCGTCAAGTGCCTCGGGAGCAGGTGGTCATCGCCAGCAAGACCTACGAGCCAGAGGGGGCGGTCGAACGGGCGCTGCGCGAATTGGGGACCGAGTACCTGGACGTGATGCTCATCCACTGCGTGGGCCTGAGCTGGATCGAGCCGGCACGGGAGGCCCTGCAGGTCCTGGAGCGGGACAAAGCCCAGGGGCTGGTGCGGGCGGTAGGCTTCTCCACTCACAGCGCCGAGGTAGCCCGCCGCGCCGCCGAGTGGCCAGAGGTGGAGGTTCTGCTGGGGATTGTCAACCCAACAGGCACGTGGGAGCAGGGCGAGCAGATCGAGGACGGCACCATTGCCGACATGCTGGGCGCGCTGGAGCGGGCCTATGCCACCGGCAAGGGGGTCTACGCCATGGCTGAGAGAGCGAAGCCCCTACGGGGCTGTGGATCACCAGCCCGAAGGGCTTTGT
>JBHIEC010000141.1:0-6306 GCA_046760425.1 Anaerolineae bacterium | reverse complement strand
TCACCGCCATCCTCCTCACCAGTTGGCCCATCGCCCTCTTCGGCCTCATGCAGCATTATGGGCTGGATCCCCTGCCCTGGGCTGAGGATGTACGGCTGCGCATCATCTCCACCATCGGCAACCCCATCTTCCTGGCCGCTTACCTGATCATGGTGATCCCTTTGACCGCGGGACGGCTCTTGCAAACCCTGGCTGGCCTGCACGGTCAGGAGCGAATAAATTCCTCCACTTGTCTCCTGATGGCCTGTTATACTCTCCTCCTGCTGGCTCAGATCCTGTGCCTCCTCTTCACCCAGAGCCGAGGACCCTGGCTGGGCTTCCTGGGTGGGTTGTTCTCTTTCCTCCTCCTGCTGGCCCTCGTGAGGGGCAGCAGGAGGCTGGCCTTGGCCCTCATGGGCTTGGCCGTCATCGCCGGCCTCTTCCTGAGCATCCTGAACCTGCCCAGCACCCCCCTGGCCCCCCTTAAGGCGGCACCTTACCTGGGGCGGCTGGGACGGGTTCTGGAGACGGAGTCGGGCACGGGCAAGGTGCGGGTCCTGATCTGGCAGGCGGTCGTTGATCTGGTGCGGGCCCACCCCCTGCGAACTCTGGTTGGCTATGGGCCGGAGTCCATGCTGGTGTCCCTCATCCCCCACTACCCGCCGGCCCTGGCCCACTACGAGGCCCGGGAGGCCCTGCCCGATCGCGCTCACAACGAGACCTTCGATGCCCTGGCCACGACCGGCCTTCTGGGGCTGGGAGCTCATCTCCTCCTCTTCAGCAGCCTCTTCTACCACAGCCTGAAGGGGCTGAATCTCATTGAAGGCTTCCGGCAGCGGAACCTCTTCGTCGCCTCGGTGCTGGCTGGCGCGCTCCTGGGGTGCCTGCTCCCCCGGCTCCTGATGGGAAACTGGACCTTCGCCGGCGTGGGGCTGGCCCTGGGCCTGATGGGGGGCCTGGCCCTCTACCTGGTCTCCCGCCTCCTCTCAGGCCCCACACCTCGGATGGAGGGCGGCCGGCCGATCCTGCTCATCGCCCTCTTCTCAGCCCTGGTAGCCCATTTCATCGAGATCAACTTCGGCATCGCCGTCGCCGCCACTCGCACCTATTTCTGGATCTACGCCGCCCTGGTGGGCGTCCTCGTCTCCCGCCCCCTGGCGGCCAGGGCTCCTCAACCCCTTCCCCAACCCTCCTCGTCAGCCAGAGCTGGAAAGGAGGAGGGGCTGGCTCTCTCCTTCGCCTGGCCCTCTCCCCTCGCCGCCTGCTCCCTGCTGGTCGGCCTGCTCCTGATGACTCTGGGCTTCGACTTCATCCTCATCAAGGGTTTTGACCTCCGGGCCGGGAACTTCAGCCTGCTGTGGCTCTTCGCCGCCGTGTGGGTGCTGAGCGGCCTGATCATCACCACTGAATTGGAGGCCCGAGGGGAGGCTGGAGGCGACGCCTCAGCTTTCATCTACCCCCTCTTCTCCCTGGGCTGGTTTGCCCTGTTCCTGCCCATCCGCGCCCTGGGCCTGAAGCCGCCGGGCAACGGAGCCCAGGCTTTGGTCCTTTACTACCTCTGGTTCTTCCTGGGCCTCTTCCTCCTGGCCGGCGGTCTGCCCAGGGGGGAGGTTGCGCCCACTTTCTGGCGCGGGCCCTGTGGAATAAGTATTCCACGGGGCGGGCCTGCGGGGTGGCTCTACCTTCCGCTGTTAGCCGGCGTGGCGGGGCTCATCCTGGTCACCAACCTCAACCCCATCCGCGCTGATGTCTACTTCAAGACGGCCCGGAGATACGCTGAGGCCCAGAGATGGGATGAGGGTCTCTTCTTCTTCCAGCGAGCCCTGGGCCTGGCCCCTGATCAGGATGTTTACTACCTCCGCCTGGGGGATGCTTACCTGCGCCGGGCCCAGGCCACTGCCGAACCCCTCCGGCGGGAGACCTGGCTTCAGGAGAGCCTGAGGGCAGCGGAACGAGCCCGGGAGCTCAACCCCCGTCACGTGGATCACACCTTCAACCTGGCCCACCTCCATCTCCTCTGGGGCCAGATGACTGCCGATCCGATGAGGCAGGCCGCGCTCTGGGATCGGGCGTTAGGGTACTACCAGCAGGCGGTGGCCATGAGCCCTAACAACGTCCAGATCCTCAACGAGTGGGGGTTCGCCCTCCAGCTCCGGGGGGCCGTTGATCAGGCCCTGGCGGCATATCTCCGCTCTTTGAGCCTGGATCCGGAATACCCTCAGACCCATCTCCTTCTGGGTAGCCTCTATCGGCAGGGGGGCAAGAGAGACGAGGCAGTGAGGGCTTATCAGCAGGCCCTGGCCCTTGACCCTGACCTGGTGGAAGCCTACAGCGCCTTGGGGGAAATCTACTTGCAGGAGGGGCGGCTGGAGGAAGCATTGCAGGAGAACCTGAAGGCAACTGAGCTGGCACCTGAGAACTTCGCCATCCATCAGAACCTGGCCCTCCTTTACCGGCAGTTGGGGCGAATAGATGAAGCCCTGGCTGAGGCGAGAGAGGCCTGGAATTACGCTCCGGAGGAGCAGCGGCCGTTCCTGGGGGGGTTCATCCAGGAACTGGAGGCCCAGAGGCGCTGACAAACTGGGCCGACAAAGGTTTGCCAGGCCGCCCGTAACTGGATGGGGTGCTCAACGTTTTAGAGGTAGGGGGATAAGGGGGAAAGTACAGGACTTAGGCAGAGATCTGTTCAGCAAGGGAGGGGATGAGAGGCTCCTTTTTGAGGACATATTTTTGATAGGCCCAACGCAGGATCTCCTTCAGGGTTACTCCTTCTACGTTTGTCCCCACTATATCGAAGCGCATCTCAAGCTCGGGGATAACGTCCGGATCATCAATGGTGTTAAAATAGGTCGAGAAGTCCAGCCATTCGAAACCGACGATCTTTGTTGGGTCATCCCAATCGTAGCGGATGTAGAAGTCATAGTCGGTTTCGGCCATCCTGGCAGGGCGTTTGGGGATAGTGCGCAAATAGAGCGTATCCTGACCTTCGTGATAACTCACTTCTATCTTTAGGCGCTTTTCCATAGCAATCCGCCTTTCTTGATATTCTCCAGATAGGTAGGTGTGGGAACCAACGCTGTCCTGAAATCTAACCGACCATATCTCCGATCTACTCCTACTATGAAAGGCGTTCCTTCGATGTCTTGGGCACTTTCGTAGACAGTGTTGAGGTAAACTTCTCGAAAAGGCTTGCTTCTTACATGGCCTTTCCTGATCTCTTCCGGATTTACGATCGTTTCAGCTATCCATCGAATACGCGTCACCCGTTCCTCGTCGTCCATTAGGTGGACATAATCGCCAATGTCAAAGTACACCTTCTCGCCCCTCACATCCACGATAAAGGGAACGAGGAGGGCCTTAAACAGATCAAAAGCCTCAGATGCTCGATTCAAGGGGGCGATGCTACGTTGCTTCGCCATATTATCGGCTTTCTCGCTGATAATAATATTTTACAAGAGAAAGGTGCTAGAGTCAAATTTGCTATTGACGTGGTGTCAACAGCCTCATGGTCAACTGAATTCTGAGGAGAGGGAGAAACGGTGATGATAAAGCGCGCCTTTCTTGCGGTGTTCATCCTCGCCTTGCCCCGCGCCATCTTGCTCCTCGCGGGAACCGATGCGGGCGGCATCGCAGCACCTGACCGGGCCCCACTGGCCTTGCAGTTTCCCACCCCCACCCCCACATCCATCCCCTGCCCGGTCGAAGAGCCCTGGTTCCTGTACATGAGCGATCAGGCCCTTGGGAGGTGTAAGAGGGAGTTCCGGGAGGACATCAGCCAGGTATATGCCGTTTTCTACAATTATGATCCTGAAGGTGATGGCGAGAGGATCAAGTTCGAGGTGCTGGAGGAGAGGCCGGGCCAGCAGGAGATCCTGCGATTCGAGACGCCCATCATGACTTACACCGGCACACAATGGATCTCGGTTCCCATCTCCTTTGGGGATGATGTCATTCCCAACGGTTCTTATCTCACCAATCTGATCCGGCCTGACTTCTCCTCAAGCCCATATAAGCAAGAACCCTGGATCGTTGGGGTCTCGGTGAAGTTCGATGCGGATGTTTACTACACCACCGCCCCCAGAGCCGTCATCACCGTCAACGATCCCCTGGCCAACGAGGACCCCACCAGCCAGGAGACGGTCCAGGTGCAGGTGACCAGCCGCTCCGATCCCACGGGCTTCTTCATGCCCCTGGCGGAAAGCGGTACCGACTCCAGCCAGTTCACCTCCGATCTGGGCTTCTCCACCACGGCCAGCAACGAAGCCACCAGGGAGATCCTGGTGGCTGACGGGGATTGGGTGCGGGTGAGTTACCTCGACCAGTTCTCCGACGAGGCCACCTGGTACGAGGAGGGGGGCACGGCCACGCCCACGCCTACGTCCACGGTCGGTCCATCCCCCACCTCCACGTCCACGCCCGGTCCATCTCCCACTGCCACGTCCACCCTGCCGCCGGGGGGCACGAGCGTGACAGTGACCCCCCCAGCCGAGGCCGTGGGCTACGTGCGCAACTACGGTCGCGACCCCAATCATTTCGGCGAAAAGGACATCTGGGTCGGGTTCTATGGAGGCTACAACATCTTTTATGGCGCGATGCAGTTCGACCTCTCTTCCATCCCCGCTGAAGCCCACATCCTTCGGGCCTCCATGGAACTGGTGGGCAAAAATGACATGTATCTGGGTACCGGGGGTTCCTGGAACCTGCAACTCCTGGATAGCAGCATTGACGCGGGTTGGCTCAATCACACCTACGGCGATATCTCCGGCGCCCCCGTCCTCTACACCATCCCCCCCACCCTCAACGAGGGGGATCTGGGGGCGGAGGTGGTCAACATCTTCTCCTTCGGCCAGGAGCATCTGCAGGCCCTGGAGGCCCGGCTGGCGAGCAGCGGCAAGGTCTCTTTCCGCCTGGATGGGCCCACCTCTGGAAGCGCCAACATCTTCTCCTGGCATACCGGCAGAGACGATGAGACCAAGAAGCCACGGCTGCACATTGGCTACACCCTGCCCACGCTCACCCCCACGGCCACGGTCACCCCCACCCCGATAGCCACACCAACGGAGACCCCCACCCCTGTCGCCACCGCCACCCCCACGGTGACCCGCACCTCCACCCCGACGGTTACCCCCTCGGCTACTCCGACCCCCACAACCACGCCCATACCCCGCGCTATCTGCGTGCTGGTCTACGAGGACCTGGACGGCGATAATCACTGGGACCGTGGCGAGGGGCTTCTGGCCGGCGCGGTCATCACCGTGACCGATGCCCAGGGGCAGATGGTGGATGAGCCGTACACTACCGACGGCTTCAGTGAGCCCTGGTGCTTCATGAACCTTACCCCTGGCAACTACACCGTGAGGGAGGATGATCCACCCGGGTACACTTCCCTGGTTAACACCGTGAACGTCTATGTCCCGCCGGATAGACCTGTAGATGTCATCGAGTTCGGCGACCAGCCTTTACCCACCCCTACGCCCACCCCCACGCCCACCAGCACGGCCACGCCCACCCTCACCCCCACCTTGACCGCCACCCCGACCACTGGCGCCATCTGCGTCCTGGCCTACGAGGACTGGGATGGCGATGGGTTCAGGGACCCCGGTGAGGGGCTCCTGGCTGATGCCGTCATCACCGTGATGGACGACCAGGGGCGGGAGGTGCCCGGTTCGCCATATACCACCGACGGCTTCAGCGAGCCCCACTGCTTCCCCGATCTGGCCCCCGGCACCTACACTGTCAGCGCCCAGCCCCCGCCGGAGTACATCCTCACTACGGACGCGCTCCAGGGTGCCGTCGTCTTCGCCAACACCACCGTCGAGGTGAGATTCGGCGCCCAACCGGTCTCCTCGCCGACGCCAACCGCCACTCTGACCCCCACGGTCACGCCCACGAGGCTCCCAGGATACGTGGACATCTACCTGCCCCTCGTCCTTAGGAGCCCAGCCTCTCCCGTCTATTCGTCCCCGTGGTATCCCCCATGACGGATGGAGTGAAAGAGCTTCCTTTTTTCTCCTCCCCGCTGAAAGAGGGGCCCGGGTGTCCCCCTCTTCCTGCAGCGTATACCGAATGTAGGATACTCGTAGGGCAAACGTAGGCCCAGGGTAGGTTTTCCGTCCAGCAAGAAGAAACAAAGGGCGATATGATATGATCACCACTTCCCTCGGCTGGAGGCAGGATCGAGCCCTCTTCAAGGGAAGCGCATAACATGGCGTCGGCGAAACCGTTGTTTATATGGGAGATACTTTTAGCTCGACATTGTTAAATCCCGTCAGAAACCAGGTTTTTTGCGTCCAAATCAGGAGATATGGCTGTTCCAGTCGCGTTCAC
>JBHIEC010000140.1:0-6539 GCA_046760425.1 Anaerolineae bacterium | reverse complement strand
CAGGCAGCCCTGAAACGCAAACCCACGGGCTGGATGGGTGTCAGCTCCGGCTGATCTGCCGCTATTCCTCCTCAATGGTCTCCACCTCCTCTGGAGGTTGGCCTTGGCCCAAAGGGGCCCGGTAGATCCAGGCCTCCCGATCCCGGATGTCGCGGTCGAAGAGCAGGCGGTTGATGAGAACTTCCCGCCCGGCCCGCAAGACGGACACCTGCCCCCTGTTGGCCAGGAGCCGCTTGGCGAAGGTCAGGAGGGCCATCATCAGGCAGGCCAGGATGACGGCAGGGGGCTCCCCCAGGCCCCAGGCGACGATGGGCAGCAGGGCCATCCCCACCCCCGCCGCCAGGGGCACGTTCCGCAGGAGGGCTCCCAGGCCCAGGCTCCCCAGGACCAGGACCGTCCCCCAGGGGGCGAGGACCAGGAGCACCCCCAGGCTGGTGCCAAGCCCCCGGCCCCCGGTGAAGCCCAGGTAGATGGACCAGTTGTGGCCTGCCATAGCGGCCAGCCCGGCCATGGCTGCCCCGGGCAGTCCCAGCCCCCACTGCAGGGCCAGCCAGGTGGGCAGAGCCGCCTTGGCGATGTCGAAGAGCCCCACAACGACGACGCCCCATCGAGCCACGTGCACCCAGACGTTGGAACCGCTCACGCTCCGGCTGCCGTACTGGCGGATGTCAATGCCCTTGAGCAGCCGCCCGAGGATGTAGGACGCGGGGATGGAGCCCAGGAGATAACCCAGGATGATGGCCAGGATCACCATGCCGATCAGCCTTCCTCCGACCAGAGGGCCAGGCCCAGCACGCCGGGCCCGGTGTGGGCACCCATCACCGGGGTGAACTCGGTGACGTACAACTCCATACAGTTGAAGCGGGAGGCCACCCGATCCCGCAGCGCCTCCGCCTCCTCTGGGACGTCAGCGTGAAAGACAGCCGCGTGAACAGGGCGGTCCTCCGCCTTCTCTGCCATCATCGTCAGCATCCGCTCCACCGCCCTCGTCTTGGTCCTCACCCTGGCCAGGACGTCAACACGCCCGTCGCGGAGGCTGAAGATGGGTCGAATCTGCAGGGCGGAGCCCAGCAGGGCGGCCACGGCAGGGACGCGCCCGCCCCGGTGGAGATACTCCAGGGTCTCCAAGACGGCGAAGAGGTGGACGCGGGGGATCATCTCCTCGGCCCGAGCCACCACCCGATCCAGATCACCCCCGGCCGCCGCCATCCGGGCCGCCTCCAGGACGACAAATCCCTGGGCGGTGACGGCGGTGCGGGAATCAACGATTCGGATGGGCACCTGGGGGACCAACCGGGCCGCCTCCCGGGCGGTGCTCAGGGTGCCGCTCAGTTCCTTAGGGATGTGGATGGAGACGATGGCCTCGACCTCCCGGCTCAGCGACTCGTACACCCTCAGGAAATCGCCCACAGAGGGTTGAGAGGTGGTGGGCAGATCGCTCGCTTCCGCCAACAGATGATAGAACTGGTTCGGGGTGATGTCCACCCCATCACGGAAGACCTGCTCGCCGAAGATGAGTCCAAAAGGCACGATGTGAATCCCATACTCCTGCACCAGTTCCGTGGGCAGACAGGCGGCGCTATCCGTCACAATGGCGATTTTCCCCACAGCTATCCTCCTCTCAACACAAAGGCGACCACTCTACACCTCAAAGCCGCTGCTCCACCGCAGGTCAGGGCTCGCTGTAGAAGACCAGCCCCAGGGCGCCCGGGCCGCCGTGGGTCCCCAGCACCGGGGTGATCTCGGTGACGTAGAGCTCCTGGCAGTTAAAGTGGGAGGCGACCTCTCCCCCCAGGTGCTCCGCCTCTTCCGGGGCGTGGGCGTGGAGCACGGCGGCGTGAACGGGCTTCGAGCCCACCCGCTCGGCCATGAGCTCCACCATCCGCCGGATGGCCTTCGCCCGGGTGCGGGGCTTCTCCAGGACGCCGACCTGGCCCTCTCTGACGTAGATGATGGGTTTGATCTGGAGCATGGCGCCCAGCAGGGCCGCCGCTCCCCCGATGCGCCCACCCCGCCGCAGGTACTCCAGAGTGTCCAGGGTGGCAAGGAGGTGGACCCGCGGAATCAGCTCCTGGGCCCTTTTCACCACCTGATCCACATCCTCCCCGGCGGCTGCAGCTCTGGCCGCCTCCAGGACGACGAACCCCTGGCCCATGGCCACCGAGCGGGAATCTATGACCCGCACAGGCGTGGACCCCAGCATCTGACCGGCTTCCTGGGCCGCCTCGATGGTGGCGCTGAACTCTCGGGCCAGGTGGATGGAGACGATGGCCTCGGCCTCCTGGCTCAGTTGCCGATAAAGGCGCAAGAAATCGCCCATGGAAGGCGTGGAGGTGGTGGGCGGCGTCTGTGCCTGGGGCAGCATCTGATAGAACTGCAGGGCGGTCAGATCCACCGCGTCGCGGAAGACCTGCTCGCCGAAGATGACCAGCAGGGGGATGACGTGGATGTTGTCGTATTGTCCCCGTACCTCAGGCGGGAGGTTGGCGCCCGAGTCGGTGACGATGGCGATCCGTCCCATGGTTTCCCCCCTCATCCTTCTCAGGCCAACGGCCAGCGCAGGCTCTGTCCTCGGATAGCGGACTGTGAGGGCAGATGGACCTACCGGATCAGCCAGTAGGTGAGGATACCGAAGGCAGCGCTGGCGCCCAGCAGGATCAAGATAAGGGCGATGACGGTGGTCCTGAAGTTGAGTTTGGGCATCTTCTCCGTCTCCAGCGATCCCAGGTAGTCTCCCTGTTGGGTGTTGATGGCCACAAAGGGCGGCGGATAAATCACGCCGCCTGGTGACAAGCTCTCTCGCATCAATGCGAGAGCTTCGCGCCAGCGGTAAGAATTTGGATGCTCTCTCTAACTCCCGAACGAATTCGGGAGCCTGCGAGAGCTTGTCAGGGCAGAACACGCCCAGGCACCGTCATTCATGCGGTGCCATCATTATCAACACCCCTTCACTGGGTCACCAACACGATAAGGGGAGACTACCGCAATCCCATGATCCGTTTAATTTTACACCATAGGGGTTAAGAAATGGGGGAAAAAGGGTAAACAGGAGGTTAAAAAGAGGGGATCACGGCTTCCTGAACCAGTAGCCGACGCCGTGTTCGGTGAGGATGTACTGGGGGTGGCGGGGGTCCTTCTCCAGCTTGGCTCGCAGACGGCTGATGTAGACCTTGAGGTAGTCAATCTCGTCAATGTACTCCCGTCCCCAGACGCGGGCCAGCAACACCTCATGGGGGAGGATCTGCCCGGCGTTGCGCACCAGGTGATAGAGCAGCTTATACTCCGTGTTGGTCAGGGGCACCGGCTTCCCTGCCAGGGTCACCTGGCGGCGGACGAAGTCCACCCGCAGGTCGTCGCAGACGAAGGGCTCCTCGTGGGTCAGGGGCAGGCTCTGGACCCGGCGCAGCACAGCCCGGGCACGGGCCAGCAGCTCCAGGTGGCTGAAGGGCTTGGTGACGTAGTCGTCGGCGCCCAGCTCCAGCCCCATCACCTTGCTCATCTCGTCGTCCTTGACGGTGAGTATGATGACTGGCACGTCGGAGAAGCGGCGGATCTCTTTCAACACCTGGAAGCCATCCATCTCGGGCATGGCGATGTCCAGGAGGACCAGATTGGGGTGCCCGCGCTCGACCAGGTCCAGGGCCGTCTCCCCGTCGTAGGCGGCCAGAACCTCCCAGTCCGGCTCCTGGAGGTTGAAGCTCATGGTGACGACCTTGATCACGTCCGGTTCGTCGTCAACTATCAGCACTCTCACTTTCGAACTCCTTCTTGGGGATGGTGAAGCGGAAGGTGCTGCCCCGGCCAGGCTCGCTCTCCACCCAGATGCGGCCGCCATGCAGTTCCACCAGTTGTCGAGCGATGTAGAGTCCCAGGCCTACGCCAGCCAGCCCTTTCTGATCCGTCACCACGTAGAACTTGTCGAAGATCCGCTCCTGCTCGGCCGGAGGGATGCCCGGGCCGTTGTCGCTGACGCTGATCTCCACCTCTCCCTCTCTCTCCACCAGGGCCACGCGGGCCCATCCCCCCTTGGGGGTGAACTTGTGGGCGTTGGAGAGGAGGTTGGCCAGCACCTGCTCCAGGCGCCGGCGGTCCACCAGGACTTTATCCACGGTCTCAGGCAGATTGACCTCGATGGTCTGCCCCTTCCCTTCGAAGAGGGGCCGGAAGCTCTGGACGGCCCGCTCGACGATGGTCCGCACGTCGGTGGGCTGGAGGGTGAGGGCCAGTTGGCCGGCCTCCAACTGGGTGATCTGCAGGAGATCCGCCACCAGGGCCTCCAGGCGGCCAGCGTGGTGGGCGATGGTCTGCAACAGCTCCTCCTGGGCCTCCGTCGCACCCCTGACCCTGGCCTCCTGCAGCAGCCCCACCGAGGTCTTGATGCAGGTCAGGGGGGTGCGGAGCTCATGGGAGACGGCGGAGACGAAGCTCTCCTGCAGCCTCTCCAGGGCCTGCAACTGCTCCACCTGTCGCCTCTCCGCCTCGTAGAGGCGCGCATTGCGGATGGCCAGGGCCGCCTGCTGGCCCAGGGCGTTAAGAAAGACCACGTCCTCCTCGGTGTACGTCCGGGGCGTGCGGTGGCCGACGTCCAGGAACCCGATGGGGGTGCCGTTCAGGATCAGGGGCACGGAGACCCCGGAGGAAACCCCCGCCCGCTCAATCAGGGGATGAAACGGCTTCGGAAGAGAGGTTACGTCCTGGAAGATGTAGGGCTCGCCCTCTGCAAGGATTGTCGGGATCGGCTCCTCATCGGCTGTCCAGCGCTCCTGGGTGAGGAGGCTGGTATCGAGCCCTCTGGCGGCGGCCAGATGGAGGTGACGGCGGTCCTCCTCCCAGAGGGAGATGGCAGCCACGTCGGCCCCCAGGAGGTGGCAAGAGGCCGTCACCACCGTCTGGAGCACGTGATCCAGGTCCAGGCTGGCCGTCAATTGCTGGAAGAGATCGTTCAGGGCCGAGAGGCGGGCCGCCAGAGCCTTCTCCCGTTCCGTCTCCTGGTGCTCGCGGCGCAGTTGCTCCAGGAGCAGGGCACAGAGAAGAGCCACCACCAGGAGGAGGGCCACCTTGGCCGGCAGGATGTAGGCGGCGTAGAGGCTGAAGACCCCGGCCGGGTTGACGAAGCAGGTGGCCACGTAGAGCAGCCCGACGATCAGGGCCACCAGGATGGTGGGCACCAGGCTCAGGTGCAGGGCGGCTCCGATGACCACGGAGAAGTAGATGATGAAGAAGCTGCTGTGGAAGCCCCCCGTGAGGTAGACGGCTGCGGTGGCCACCACCGCATCCAGGGTCAGGACGTTAAGGGTGCGTCGCAGCCAGCTCACCGGGTAGCGCAGGAAGAAGGTGAGGAGGTTGTAGGCGGCCACGGCCAGGACCATGTAGGTGGTGGGGACGAAGACGCCCTCGGTGGAGCGGTCGAAAAAGGAGAGGATCAGAACGATAGCCAGGGCTAACCAGCGCAGGGCCAGGACGACCCGCTCCATGGCTTCAGGGTGTGGCAACCATCCCGTTGTCTCTTCCATCCGGTTCACTCCGGAGATTAGGGATTCCTGATCCCTGATTCCCCAATCCCTGATCCCTTGTAATTATAACACGCGGGATGAGCAAAGGCAAAAGGCCCAAGGGGTGCTGGACAAGGGAGCCAAAAGAGGTTATAATCTCAGGCGGTAACTACAGGCTCCCGCCGGATTGCCAAATCCGGCGGTTCGGCGGCGAAAAGAAATCTAGCAACCATGGCTTGGATTTGGCAATTGTGACATTTGGCCTCTAACTCCGAGTGAAGGCTAACTTCGCTCCAAGGGGATCGCCAGATCCCCGTCGGGCAACGCGGATTTGACAATCCGCTCTGAGCAGAGGAGGAATGAGCCAAGTCCACTACAGAGTTGCGCGACATTTGTCACAACAGGCAATCCAAGCCGAGCAGGGTGTAGTTACCTCAGGCGTAGGATGAGGTAACAGGAGGGGGGCATGATCGCCAGGCTGCGGGGCAGGTTGGAGGCTAAAGGAGAGGACCACGTCATCGTGGACGTGGGGGGCGTCGGCCTCAAGGTGCGGGTGCCCACCTCGTTCCTGGACCAGTTAGGGGACGTGGGGAGCCCGGTGGAGCTCTTCACCCACCTCCACGTGCGGGAGAACGAACTGGCCCTCTACGGCTGCGCCACCGAGGACGAGCTGGCCCTCTTCGAGCAGTTGCTGACCGTCTCCGGCATCGGCCCCAGGGCGGCGCTGGGCATCCTCTCCGCCCTGGCCCCCGACACCCTGCGGCTGGCCATCGCCCAGGGGCAGGTGGACGTCCTTACCCAGGTGCCCGGCATCGGCAAGAAGATGGCCCAGCGGCTGGTGTTGGACCTCAAGGGCAAGCTCGATCTGGCTGCCCTGATGGCCGAGGCGCCCGCCCTCACCCCCGCCGACGCGGAGGTCATCGCTGCCCTCACGGGCCTGGGCTACAGCGTGGCCGAGGCCCAGGCCGCCCTGCGCTCGCTGCCCGACAGGGAGATGGATCTGGAGGAGAAGATCAGGCTGGCGTTGAGGTATTTTGGAGGGGAGTA
>JBHIEC010000139.1:0-6568 GCA_046760425.1 Anaerolineae bacterium | reverse complement strand
CCTCTTCGCCATCCGGGATCGAGCCCTGAGCCTGGACCTCCTGCCCAAGCTCCCCCAGTTGCTGAGGACCATGGGCGACACGGTGCAGACGGACCTGCAGCCTCGAGAGATATTGGCTCTGGCCCAGATCGGCGTCCAGATCAAGCAGGAGAACATCAGGAGTGCCGTCATTGACGAGACGATGACCGTGGAATGGATCACCCCCAAGGGCGCCGACGTGTTGATCCCCCTGCGAGACAAGATGGAGCCCCTGATCAGCGATCTCTTCGCCTCCCCCCCGTCGGCCAGCAAGTAGCAAGGAGCCTTCAAGCCTCTTCAGGGCGCCGACGACGCCAGATGACCGCTCCCGGGGGTGGTGGCGCCGGCTCGATGACCCGGGCGATGCGCAGGGGCTCGCCGGGCTGACGGGGATGCGCCAGATACTCCTCCGTCACCCGCTTCCCCTCCTCGATCATCTCTGCCGTGTGGCTGAAGTCCGTGCCCGGGATATCCTGGAAAGCTGTGATCTGGATGTGGTGGAGCATGATCTCGGGCCGGGCAGCGATCTCCTCCAGATCGTCCAGGAGCTGCTGGTAGATCATGGTGGTGATGGTCTGCTGGCCAATGTTGACGATCCCTTTGATGGGCTTTCTCACCTGCCCCGAGTAGCCCACGTTGATGGCGTAGATCACCGTGGCTCCTTTGTCAACGGCGATGCTGATGGGCACCGTGGCCACAACCCCGCCGTCCACGTACTGCCAGCCCCCGTACTCGATAGGCGGGAAGATGGTGGGGATGGCCGCGCTGGCCAACGCGGCCTCGATGAGGGGTGCCGTGGGGTCGTCGCCGAAGAGGTAGAGGGTGCTGGTGTTCAGGTTGGCCGCCGTCACGTATAGCTTGACGGCTGTGATGTCCCCGAATCGCTCGAACCCCGGTGGCATGTACATTTCAGCCAGTCGGCGCAGGCTGTCGTTGGGGTAGAAGCTGTCCTGGCCGGTGATGAAGCGCCAGGCCATGGTGAGGATGTTGCCGGGGTAGACCTGATCGCCGCTCACCCCCAACCACAGCTCGGCCAGACGTTGAGCCCCCGCCAGGCTGGGGTCGGTGGCGATGAAGGTGGCGTTCATGGCCCCCGCCGAGGTGCCGACCAGGATGTCGGGCTGGATGCCGTGCTCGAAGAGGGCCAAAAGCGCCCCTACCTCCAGGGCCCCCCGGTTCCCCCCGCCGCTCAATACAAAAGCGATCATCTCAACCTCCTCCTGTGGGTAATCCCCGGTAGTCTCCCTGTAGAATGTTGTTGCTCCCAAAGGAGTTGTTTCTTGTCATTGCGAGGAGCGGAGCGACGAAGCAATCCCCCACAGCCCTTGGGAAGCCTTGCAGTCACGCCGGAGATTGCTTCGCTTCGCTCGCAATGACCATTCCGAGCAGTCATTGTGACCAGTTTTCAAGCAGCAACACCCAGGAGGGAGACTACCTAATCCCCTTGTCCGTGGTGAAAAACAAAGAGCACCCTCAGGGTGCCCTTTGGTCTCCTCATCAGTGGCTCAGGCCGTCTCCTCCAGATCCCACTCCACGGGGTGCTCCGCCTGGGTGAGGAGCAGGGGCCCCGCCTGACCACGGATGGTCTCAGCGCTGATGATGCACTTGCGGACATCCCGCCGTGAGGGGATCTCGTACATCACCTCCAGCAGCACCTCCTCGATGATGGTGCGCAGACCCCGCGCCCCGGTCTTGTACGCCATGGCCCGCTCGGCGGCCGCCTCCAGGGCGTCATCAGTGAAGATCAACTCCACGTTGTCCAGAGCGAAGAGCTTCTGAAACTGCTTGACGATGGCATTCCTGGGCTCCGTCAGGATGCGGATCATCATCTCCTTGTCCAGGGGGTCAACGCTGACCACCACGGGCATGCGTCCCACGAACTCAGGGATGAGGCCGTATCTCAGCAGGTCGTCGGCCACGACCAGGCGCAGCAATTCCGCCGCAGTTAACTCCCTCTTCTCCCGATCCTTGCTGCCCTTGAAGCCCAGGGGGCTCCTCTCCACCACCCGCTCGGCCACGATCCTGTCCAGCCCCTGGAAGGCGCCGCCGCAGATGAAGAGGATGTCCGTCGTGTCCAGGGGGATGAACTCCTGGTGGGGGTGCTTGCGACCTCCCTGGGGTGGGACGTTGGCCACGGTGCCCTCGATGATCTTGAGCAGGGCCTGCTGCACCCCCTCTCCAGAGACATCGCGGGTGATGGACGGGTTGGCGCCGCTCTTGCGGGCCGTCTTGTCAATCTCGTCAATGTAGACGATCCCTTTGGCGGCCCGGGCCAGATCGCCATCGGCGGCCTGAATGAGGTGGAGCAGGATGTTCTCCACATCCTCGCCCACGTAGCCAGCTTCCGTCAAGGCTGTGGCATCAGCGATGGTGAAAGGCACGTCCAGGATGCGGGCCAGGGTCTGGGCCAGGAGGGTCTTGCCGCAGCCGGTGGGCCCGATGAGCAGGATGTTGCTTTTCTGCAGCTCCACGTCGTCGGCCTTGGCCCCGGCGCTGATGCGCTTGTAGTGGTTGTAGACGGCCACGGAGAGGACCTTCTTGGCCCGGTCCTGCCCGATGACGTACTCGTTCAGCCGCCGGTAGATCTCCTTGGGCGACGGTGGCCTAGGGAAGGCGAAGTCCCTGGGACGCGGAGGGAACCCTTCATCCTCCTCGGCCAGGATCTCCTTGCAGAGATCCACGCACTCGTCGCAGATATAGACGGAGTTGGGGCCGGCGATGAGACGGTTGACCTCATCCTGCTCCCGGCCGCAGAAAGAGCAGGTGTGGACTCTGGACCTGCGGATGGCCATCTCTCCCCCTACTTTTCTTTCTCGGGCCCAGGCAGCACCTCGTCAATGATGCCGTATTCGACGGCGGCCTGGGCGTCCATGTAGTAGTCCCGATCGAAATCGTGGGCGATCTTCTCGATGTCCTGCCCCGTGTGATGGGCCAGGATCTCATATATCTTCCTCTGCATGCGCAACAGTTCCTTGGCAGCGATTTCCACATCGGGGGCGTAGCCCCGCATCCCCCCGCCGGCGGGGTGCATATGGATGGTGGCATTGGGCAGGGCATAGCGCCTGCCCTTGGCCCCCCCGGCCAGGAGGATGGTGGCCATGCTGGCCGTGGAGCCCACACAGATGGTCGAGATGGGGCTGCGGATCAACTGCATGGTATCGTAAATGGCCAGGCCGGGATAGATGAGGCCCCCCGGCGAGTTGATGTACAGGGAGATCTCCTTCTCGGGGTCCTCCCGCTCCAGGAAGAGCAGTTGGGCCACGATGAGGTTGGCGATCTGATCATCAATGGGGGTGCCCAGGAAGATGATCCGCTCTTTGAGCAACAGGGAGTAGATATCGTAGGCACGCTCGCCTCGCCCCGTGGTCTCGATGACCATAGGGATCAAAGCGCTGGGGTTCATGGTACAACAGTTCCTTTCTAGTCAACTGACTCAGGACTCTGGGTGGCGATCTCCACCAGGCGGCGCAGGGCCTTCTGAGCCAGCAGCCGGGAGGTCAGGGAGCGCTGGGATTCGGCCGAGGCCAGGACCTCTCTGGCTGCTTCCGCCCTCTCGCCGAAGCGCTGGGCGATGGATTCCGCCTCCTCCTCGACCTCGCCAGGCTCCACCTGGATCCCCTCCAGCTCCACCACCTTGCCCAGGACCAGAGCCCGCTTCACCCGCTCCCGAGCCTCTATGCGGAGCTCTTCCCGCAGGGCCTGCTCGCTCCGACCCTCCATCTCCAGGTACTTCTCCAGGGTCAGGCCCCGCCCCTTCAGGCGGTCAGCGAGGTCGGCCACCATCTGGTCCAGCTCCCGCTCCACCAGGGGTGGGGGGAACTCCACCCTGGCCTGGGCCATGACGGCGGCCAGCACCTCCTCGCTCAGGCGCTCCCGGGCCTCGATCTCGGCGCGGGTCTGCAGGTTAGCCCGGATCTGCTCCCGTAGCTCGTCCAGGGTCTCGAAGTCGCCCACGGTCCTGGCCAGCTCGTCGTCAATGTCCAGCAGGTGCCGCTCCTTCACCTCGTGGAGGGTCACGTGGATCGTCACCTCCTGGCCGGCCAGGTCCTCATGGGGGTGATGGGCGGGATAGGTCAGGGTGAACTCCCGCTCCTGGCCCTTGCTCATCCCCAGCAGGGCTGCACCGAAGTCGGGGGGCAGATCATCTGAGCCGGAGGCCATGTCGAAGATGGCGTTCTCCTGCTCCAGCAACACCTCGCCAGCGCTCGCAGCGGGCTCGTCCCCGCGACTGACCCTCAGGCTCAGGGTCAGGATGTCATTCTCCGCCACGGGGCGCTCTACAGGCACCGCCTGGGCGGTGTTCTGCTGAATCTGGGCCAGGACGGCCTCCACATCCTCGTCGGTGACAGTGGCCTCCTGGGGGGCCATGCGGATGGCATGGTAATCGCCCAGCTCCACCAGGGGCGGGAGCGGGATGGTGGCCTGGAAGATGGGCGGCTCCCGCTGGATCAGCTCCAGGGGGGCCAGAGCGTAGGGCTTGATGCCGCTTTCATCCAGGGCTTCTTTGTAGACCTGGGGGGCCAGTAGCTCCAGAGCGTGATCATAGAGCCTGTCCTGGCCCACGGCCCGGGCCACAACAGTATAAGGGGCTTTGCCCGGGCGGAAGCCTCGGATCTTGACCCGGCGGGACAGTTGCCGCGCCGCCTGATGCAGGGCGCGCTGCATCCGCTCCTCGTCCACCTCGATAGTCAGCACGACCTGGCGATCGGCGGTGGGTTCCTGAGTGACTTTCAAGGTTTCTCTCTCCGCTGCAATTATAGCACAAAAGGGCGAAATGCGCTAGAGGGGTGCCTACAGAGCCTATCCGCTAATCCGTTTCGCCCTTCGTTGGCGGGCCCGCTCCATCTCCCGTTGCGCCTCCCGCTCGGCGATGGCCGCCCGCTTGTCATAAAGCTTCTTGCCCCGCGCCAGGGCGATCTCCACCTTGGCCCGCCCGCCCTTGAGGTAAATGCGCAGAGGGACGAGGGTATAGCCCTTGGCCTGTACCTTGCCTGCCAGGCGGGCGATCTGGTGGCGGTGGAGGAGCAGCTTGCGGGTGCGGCGGGGGTCAAGGCGCTCGTGGCTGCTGGCCTGCTTGTAGGGGGCGATGTGGACGTTGAGCAGCCAGGCCTCGCCGTCCTTGATGACGGCGTAGCTGTCCCGCAGGTTCACCCGCCCGGCCCGCAGGGACTTGATCTCTGAGCCCGTGAGGACCATGCCTGCCTCATAGGTCTCATCAATGAAGTAGTCGTGGCGGGCCTTGCGGTTGACGGCGATGGTTTTCTCTGTCTTAGTCATTCAGCACATCGTCTCCCACAGCTCCTTAGCCTGATAGGAGCTGCGCACCAGCGGGGCAGAGGCCACGGCCAAGAAGCCCATCTCCTCCCCCACTTCCCGGTACCAATCGAACTCCTCTGGCGTGATATATTCCACCACATCCAGGTGACGCGGTGAGGGCTGCAGGTATTGCCCCAAGGTAAGGATATCGCACCGCGCCCGTCGCAGATGCCGCATGGTCTCCAACACCTCCGCCCTGGTTTCCCCTAACCCCAGCATCAGCCCTGACTTGGTCGTCAGGCCTGCGTCTTTCGCCCAGGCCAAGAGACCCAGGGAGCGCTGATAGGCGGCTCGGGGCTGAACTCGGCGGTAGAGGCGGGGCACCGTCTCCAGATTGTGGTTGAGGATGTCGGGACCGGCGGCGATAACGACCTGCAGGGCGGCCAGAGACCCCCCAAAATCAGGTACCAGCACCTCCACTAACGCGCCAGGACAATGACGTCGTAGAGCCTTTATGGTGGCGGCGAAGTGGCTTGCCCCGCCGTCGGGCAGGTCGTCCCGCGCCACCGACGTGATCACCACATGCTGGAGGCCCAGCCGAGCGGCGGCCTCGGCCACCCGCTCCGGCTCGCCGGGGTCTGGGGGCAGGGGACGCCCAGCCCTTACGGCGCAGAAGCGGCAGTGGCGGGTACAGATATCCCCCAGGATCATAAACGTTGCCGTGCCGCTCCTCCAGCAGTCGCCGATGTTGGGACAAAGGGCCTCCTGGCACACGGTGTGCAACCCCAGGTCGGCCAACAGGGCGTCGAGAGCTTCCACCCCCTCTCCCTGGGGAGCCCTGACCACCAGCCAGGGAGCGTCCTGTACCCCGTACTCCACCTCCACACCGAAGACCCGGGCGAAGGCGCTCACGAAGCCCTCCTCCACGGCGGCGAAGGGTACCTCTCGTCCCAGCTCCCTGCGCATAGAGGTGATCCCCTTGTCCGCGAGACCACAGGGGACGATGAGGGAGAAGTGCTCCAGGGGCGGATCCACGTTGAGGGCCAGGCCATGGGTCGTCACCCCATCCCGCACGGCCACCCCCACGGCGGCGATCTTGTCCCCGTTCACCCACACCCCCGGATGCCTTTCCAGCCGCTGGGCCCGGATCCCGTAGGCAGCCAGGAGATGGATGGCGACCTGTTCCAGCCGCCACAGGTAGCCATGGAGATCGCCGTCGGGAAGCTTGAGGATGGGGTAGGCTACCAGTTGGCCGGGGCCGTGGTAGGTGGCCCGTCCGCCCCGCTCCGTCTGG
>JBHIEC010000138.1:0-6596 GCA_046760425.1 Anaerolineae bacterium | reverse complement strand
GCGCTTGCGAGGACGCAAGTCCGCCTCAGCAAAGTCCTGGCAGGCTTGCGCCTGCACTCTTTCTAACGTGCTGGAGTTTGGCAAAAGTAGTAACCTCTTCTCACGGGCCCATCACCTGGATCGTGTCCAGCAGAATCCGATCTCCCACCACCTCCCCTCCCTGGCCCAGCACAGGCAATCGTTCCCCCGTGGCCAGGAGGTAGAGGCCCACCTCCAACTGGTACTCGCCCGGCGGGGCAGCGGGATCAATCCGCAACTCGTGGTGGTCCCGGATCGTCTGGCCCACAAACCACTGGCTGGTGGGATAGCCCCCATCCAGGGGTTCGCTGTCGTGCTGGGCCCACATGGGGCCGCCCGTGGCCGGGTTGTGGGCCTGGCCCAGCAGGTGGGTGAAGACGGTGTATCGCTGACTCACCTTACGGGTGGCCTGCCAGTAGAGGTCGAGGGCCAGGACGTCACCCGGTCGGGCCGTGGTCGGCCCCAGGTCGTAGCCCAGGAAGAGGATCTCATCGCCCAGGCGGGCCTGCATGGAATGGGGGATCGTCTGAACGGGGGGCAGAGGCTCAGTGGCGGCAATGATCAGCCGACCGAGAGGAAGCCCTTCTGATGCAATCTGGCCGGGGCGGAGCTCGAAGTGGTAGGGGCCAGCGGGGGTGTGGGAGAAGACGGGGAACTCCAGTTGCTGCCGCACGATCCCATCTCCGGCGGGGCTCAGAGCTAGGGTTCGCTCCTCCAGGACCCGGCCCTTCTTATCCACCAGGGCGACGGCTACTTCCCTTTCGACGGCGGGCCGCCAGTAGAGGCCCAAGCGGATGGTGTCGCCGGGGCGGAACTCGACGGTGGGCAGGTCGTAGCCCAAGAGCTGGAGACCCCCTAGATTCGCGGCCAGCGGGTGCTGGGGCGCCAGGTTCTCCGGCGGGACCGTCGGTTCGGCGCGGTCGAGGGTATAGAGGTGCAGGGCGTTGTGGGCGAAGCCCAGGCTCAGGGGCCGGGCGTAGCGCTCGTTCAGCCAGCGTTCCACCAGTCCCTGGGGATCCTGCATGGGACCGTTGACCCAGGCTAACCACAGGCGTGGGTGCTGGGCGGCGATCTCTTTCAACTCCCTGTCCACGTTCTCCGGGGTGAACTCCATGGCCTGGCGGGGCAGGCGGTAGACGGGTGGGCGCTGGCCTGGGGCGGGGGCGCGGTCGTAGTAATAGAGAAAGACGGGGTAGCGATTGCCTGACACCAGGAGCACGGCGTCGTCGGGACGGCCGTAGGCCCAGATGACCCGCGTCATGGTCTGCAACTCGTCGCGCAGGTAGCGCCCGGCGTAGTGGGTGGGCAGGGTCCAGGCAAAGGCACCCAGGACGTAGATCAGGGCCAGGCCCCCCAGGAGGCGGGACCGCCGCCCCAGAAGCATCACACTCCAGGCCAGGAGCAGGTAGAAGGGCGGGGCGAAGGGCAGGAGGTAGCGGGCCTCCACCCGGGGGGTGTAGAAAAGGGCCCTGGGCTGGGTCAGCAGCCAGATGATCAGGGGCGGCAACATCAAGAAGAGGGTGAGCAGGAGGCCGGCCTGCCACGCCGCAACTGGCTCCCTCCTGTGCCGCAGTTGCCAGCCCAGGGCCCCCAGCCCAGCCAGGCAGATGAGGCCGAAGCCAACCACCGGTGGGATGTATCGCTCCAGGTAGGTAGAGATCCCCAAGGAGAGGAGAGTCCCGTAGAGCTGATAGACGAAGCGCAGCTTGACCGGCGCAGCCACGGACCAGGTCCGCATGCGGGAGGTGGCCAGGAGCAGCCAGGGGGCGAAGAGGGCCAGGACGCCCGCCTGAGCCAGTGCCCACCGGATCAGCAAGACCCTTCGATCGCGCCCTTTTCTCCAAAAGAGGACGGCCAGGGCGAAGAGGTTCTCGATCACCAGGATCACGGCCGAGAGGTAGAGGGTGTAGAGGGCCAGGATAGTAACAAGTAGATAAGTAAACAAGTAAACAAGGCCCTTTCCCTTGTCTACTTGTCTACTTGTTTCCTGGTCTACTTGTCTACTCGTTTCCTTGCTACTTTCCCCGGATACCAGCCTGACCATCCAGTAGACCGAGAGGGTCCCCAAGAGTCCGGCCAAGACGTACATCCGCATCTCCTGGGACCACCAGACGTGGAAGCGGGAAACGGCCAAGAGCAGGGTGGCCAGCAGCGCCACACGGCGGTTGATTAAGCGCTTGCCCAGGGGGTAGATCAGGGCCACGGTGAGGAGGCCGAAGATCAGGGAGAGGTAGCGCACGGCGAACTCGCTCTCGCCGACCAGCCGCACCCAGGGCCAGAGGGACCAGAAGTAGAGGGGCGGGTGGACGTCGCCGGCTGTCCAGAGGGTCATGGCGATGAAGGGCTTGCGGGCCGCCCACACGGCCAGCCCCTCGTCCCACCAGATGTTCTGGTCTCCCAGCTTGTAGGCCCGCAGGGCGAAGGCCAGGAGGAGGATGCCCACCAGGCTGGCGAGGGTCAGCACCCGGCCGGGAAGCCCCCCTCTTTTGGATCCTTGCTCCATCTGGATCAACCCTTTGAACTCAAAAAGCCCCCATCAAGGGACATCCCTGATTGGGGCTGTTGATCAAGAGCTTTGGCTTTCGAGTTAAACTTATGCATGGGTCTCATAGTCCGCGGGCTGTTCGCGTACGGAAAGGGCAGGTGCTGGGGTTACCAGAGGAGAGGGTTCTTTCATTTCTCTGTGAAACCCGAAGGTTCTGGCAGCATTTCTGAAGGCGTCGAGAAAGGCATGGTAATCTTCCTCAATGGCCCGATAAATCAACTCGTAAAAATATGGCCCTCGTTTCACAACGATCCTTCTTTCCACCACCGTGGTATCTCTAGGATTCACGCTGTTTAGCGGCAAGGGCATGACGTAGGAGATCACGAACTCCATCGCTTCATGGAAGGCAAAGGTTCCCTTCGTTCTAAGGAATTCCTTGAAATTGGGAAATCCTTTGCGTCTATTGAGGTAATCGGCCACTAGCTCCTCGATGGTGTCGAACTCGCCACCTGCTTGCTTGGAGGGGGTAACGCTGACGATCAAAGCCGGGCTGTACGTATCCTCCCTGTTTCTCGGCCCGGTGATGAAGACCTCGTCGTAGTTTTCCTCCCTGACCTCCCTTGCGTCCCAACCCTCAGGGTACAGAAAGGAGAAGTCAAGTCTCGGGTTTGTGCTGACAAAAGGCACATAGCCCTTAATCTCCCTAGCCATCTGTCTTTTACCCCTTCGTTGGCCCATGTCTGGGCAGTTCAGGATACAATTGACTTAACTCATTCATATTATACCCCACCCATTGGCGAAAAGCAAAGTGAGGGCTCGATCGCCGAGACACCCATATCAGATACCCGAACCCGACCAGGGCCTGCGTCACCGCCAGGCCACCCAGGACGCGGCGCAGCAGGTGATCATGGGTGCGCCGCACGATGAGCCCGTCGAGGGCCACGGGCCCTTCCCCACCCACCACGAGCTCCACCCGGTGCTCGCCGTCGGACAGGCCCCGGGCGACGGGCACCTCTACACCACACTCGAAAGCCCGGCTGCGAAAGTCCAGCACCCTGGGGGGCCCACCGTCAACGGAGACCTGCGCCCTGCCCCCGTCCTCGCTCTTACAGACGACCAGGTCCAGGTCAGTCCCCCGGAAGGTGAAGCGCAGGCTGTCGCCCGGCTGTCGGCTGCCCCGGTAGGCTCCCAGGACCGCCCGCTGGTCAGCCACCGTCTCCCAGGCTCCCTCGTACTCCAGCGCCCAGTGATCCTCCTGGTGATAGCCGATGGGCACCACGGGCGGGGAGGTGGCCAGCTCCCGCAGGGCCCAGTAGACGGGGCGTGGTGTGAAGTCGGGGTCCACCAGGCGGAAGTAGTACATAGGCTGGTCGCGCTCCCGCTCGTCGGCCCGCTTGAAGAACCAGGTGAAGATCACCCCTACCCAGGGCCATTCGTCCCGCGCCCGCTGGTAGGCCAGGACGGCGTAGCGAGCCTGCTGCTCCTCCGTCACTCGCCCGAAGGGGGCCGGCAGATCCGGCGGGGCGGCGTTCCAGCCCATCTCCATGATCCAGATGGGCTTGGCTTCGTCGCCGTGCCGGATCATGATGTGGCGGATGAGCTGAGGGCGGGAGAAGTTGGTACGGTCGGGGCTGAGGCGGCGGTCCGTGGGGCCGGTCCACAGGCCGTAGCCCATGACGGCCAGGACGTCGAAGTAGTTCCGGGCCCCCGCCTGGTACATATGCTCCAGGAAGACCAGGTCGCTGAGATTGTCAGGACCCATCTCCAGGGTGGGGGCCAGGCCCGCGCTCACGACCACGATATGGGGATCGGCCTCCTTGGCCCGGGTGTAGCCCACCTTGAGGAGCTCCGTGTAGGCCTCCGGGTCCACCGGCTGCTCGCCCCACTCGGGGTAGATGTTCGGCTCGTTCCAGATCTGGACGTACCGGATGCGGCCCCGGTAGCGGCTGACCACGGCGTAGACGAAGTCACCGTAGTCCGCGAAATCGTCCGGCGGGGCCAGGGTGCCCGCCGCATCGCCGGCCGCTCGGGACCAGGCCGGGGGGTTGTCCAGGCGGGCCAGGATCTCGATCCCGTACTCTCCGGCCAGCTCCACGATGCGGTCGTACTTCTCCCAGGCGGACCTGTGGGGCTCGGTGCGGCGATCTTCGAAATCGCCCTTGCCGTGGATCTCAATGTCCTCCCAGGGGAACTCCTGGCGGATCCAGCGGAAGCCGGCGTCGCGGATCATCTGCAGGGAGCGGCGGACCTTGGCCTCCTCGGCCTCCTGCTCCAGGAAGGTGTTGACGCCGTAGGGGTTCAGCCCCGTGTGGGCCATGGGCACGTAGGGCCTGGTCTCGATGGGGGGCTGGGTCAGCTTCAGCAGGAGCAGGGCCCCCACGCCCTTAACCTGCTCGATGGGGGCCTCCTCGCCGGTCAGGTTGAAGAGGAGGGGGGAGAGGGGCGTGTGCAGCAGAAAGAGGGCCAGGGTCACCAGGATGATCAGGGCGATGGTCGCCAGGGCCTTTCCCCGGTTGGTGGCACGCGCTAAGCGGGCAGTCGTCGCGTCTCTCATAGGCGAGGGGATTATACCTCAAGTCGCTCTCCAGTTCAAGGGCGAGAAACCAACAAAGCCCAGTCCATTTCGAGCTGGGCTTTTGTTCCTTTGCTAACCAAGCGCGCTGTGAATCGCGAGCGGCGTAGCTGCTGTCCGCTGCAGCGGGGGTTAGGCGGCCTCTTTGTCCCAGACCTGACTCCGCTTTCTTTCTACACTATTCGGATACATAGCGGGGGTAGGTTTGCTTAGCATACTCGGCTTCGCTCAGATCAATCTCCACTGTCACGAAAGGCCGTTCCGCGTGAGTTAGCCCCATCACCTCTCCCATTGGCCGCCTGAAAGCCCGACTTCCCACGTCCTTGAGGGATCGAGTTACGGTTTCTCACCTGGTAATAGGTTGTTTCTGGTCCCAAAACTCCTTGACCTGCGTGTGATGGGTTCTCTCGTCGTCAATTTCCACTTGAAGGATACTGGCTATTGTAACTTCGTAGCCTTTAAAGCGTATTCCTCTGTCTTTGTCAAACTCTTCGGCGGGAATAGTCTTTAGGAAATCTATGAGCTTTTGGTGGGAGTCCTTCACTAACGAAAGAAGATCAGCAAAATCGTCCCTTTTGTATTCTGCGACTAAGCGAGCGTTGTAGGTCTTCCAATCACGGTCGTAATAAGAGTAGAAGTGCGGAAGCTTGCCAGCGAGGATTTCTTTTGCGGCTTCCATATTGGTGAAATCCCATCCCACAAGGTGGGCCAGCAGGTCTTTTACGGACCAAACGCCGAGAAAGATTTCATCTTGTTCTGCTGGAGACAGCGAAGACGCCGTGTCGAGGATTTTCCTTCGTGTTTCAACCAGTCCCGAGATGATTTGATCCTTCTTCACCTGGGCTTTGGTGCGCACTGCCTGGCCTCCTAACCCATCAACTGGCCGCCGGCTAGCCCGGTCGGCTCCATCCGCATGTTAGGCGGCGTTTCGCTAGCTCTTCTCTGCCACCACTGCCTCAGCTACCGGCTCCTCCTCAGCCGGGAGTTCATACAATGCCTCCGGCGCAAAATCTGCACCGTTGGGCCAGACTACCGTACCACCCACCGGATCCACAGTAACACGGGCAAAATAGGCCGGATCACGGAGTGGCTCAAAGATGGGCCCTTCGAGCAACGGGAACACATTCACGCGCTTGCGTGTGCCATCATTGAACACCACAGATAGAGAGTGTGGCCCGCATACCTCGGCTTCAAGGATGTGTAAGATCATTTCATCAACCTCCCTTCTCATACCAGCGGAGGAATCGGTTGCAGGGGCTGATGGCCACGGGCTCGCGTCCAATTCGCTCGCAATTCCTCCTGATACATGGCCGCCCACTCAAGGACCAGTGACAATGCCCGACGTGGTAGCTTACCTTCCCGCACGCGAATCGGATCAATACCAATCACCGCTTCATACTGGCCATAAATCGCATGAAAGTGCGACGGTGGATGATCCCTGTAGTACATGTAAATCGCGATACCGTCACATCGCCTGTTTGTCGCCACATGGCATGATAGAGCAGATCGCCACCAACTCCA
>JBHIEC010000137.1:0-6616 GCA_046760425.1 Anaerolineae bacterium | reverse complement strand
ACGGAGTGCAGGCGCAAGCCTGCCAGGGCTTCGCTGAAGCGGACTTGCGTCCGCACTCCAATGCTCTCAATGACATGAAGGAGGCGATCGATGCCGTACGTCTACGCCGGCAGGCTCCTGCGCCTCGATCTGACCACGGGGCAGTGGGAGGACGAACCCATCACTGAGGATCAGGTCCGAAACTGGCTGCTGGGCAGCGGCCTGGCAGCTAAGCTCTTCTACGACGAGATGGACCCCCAACTCGATCCCCTCGACCCCGCCAACCCCCTGCTCATCTTCAACGGCCTGCTGACAGGCACCGCCGCGCCCACGGGCTGCCGCACCTCCTTCTGCGGGCGTTCACCCCTGACCGGCATCTGGAACGAGGCCAACGTGGGCGGCTTCTGGGGGGCGGAGCTGCGCTTCGCCGGCTACGACGGCCTGATCATCACCGGGCAGGCCCAGGAGCCTGTCTACCTGTGGCTCGACGGCCGGGCCGGGGTGGTCGAGATCCGCCCGGCGGCCGCCTTGTGGGGCCTGGATTGCTACGAGACAGTTGAACGGATCCAGGCGGAGACGGAGGCCCGGGCCCAGGCGGCCTGCATCGGGCCGGCGGGAGAGAATCTGGTCCGTCTGGCGTCCGTCATGATCGGGGGGCGCCACGGTCGGGCGGCGGGACGGGGCGGCATGGGGGCCCTCATGGGCGCCAAGAACCTCAAGGCCATCGCCGTGCGAGGCACGAGCCGCCCGGAGTATCGCGACCGCGAGGGTCTCCTGGCCTATGTCCGCGAGATCAACGCCTGGATCAAAGACAACTCCCTGTCCATGTCCAGGTTCGGCACGGCGGGGGGCATGGCTGCTGCTGAGGTCTACGGCGACCTCCCCGTCCAGAACTGGCGGCTGGGCAGTTGGCCCGAAGGGGCGGAGGCCATCTCGGGCCAGCGCATCGCCGAGACCATCTTCGCCAGGCACTGGCACTGCTTCGCCTGTCCCATCGGCTGCGGGAAAGAGGTCAGGATCGAGGAGGGGCCCTATGCCGGCCTGGAGGGGCACGGGCCTGAATACGAGACCCTGGCCGGCTTCGGGGCCATGTGCCTCAACGACGACCTGGAGGCCATTGCCCAGGCCAACGACCTCTGTAACCGCTACGGCCTGGATACCATCTCCACCTCGGCCGTCATCGCCTTCGCTATCGAGGCCCGGGAGCGAGGGCTGCTCAGCGCCAAGGAGGCCGATGGCCTGGATCTCGCCTGGGGCAACGCCGAGGCCATCATCCAGGCCGTGGGGAAGATCGCCCGCCGGGAGGGCCTGGGTGACCTCCTGGCCGATGGCGTCCGGGCTGCAGCGGCCAGGCTGGGGGATCAGGCCGCCGATCTGGCCATCCACGTCAAGGGCCTGGAGGTGCCCTACCACGACCCCCGCGCTTTCACCAGTATGGCCGTCAACTACGCCACGGCCAACCGTGGCGCCTGCCATCTGGAGGCCCTGAGCTACTGGCCCGGCTACGGCATCCTTTTCCCGGAGCTGGGCTACGCCGAGCCCGTCGCTCCTCACACCCAGGGCAAGGCCAGGATGGCCCGCGACTTCCAGGACTACCTCAGCGTCTTCAACCCCCTGGGGTTGTGCAAGTTCATCGCCAAAGGGGGCGTGGAACCCTCGACGGTTGCCCGGCTGGTGAACCTGGCTCTGGGCTGGGACTGGACAGCAGGGGACGTGATCCGCATGGGGGAGAAGCTCTTCAACCTCAAGCGGCTGATCGTCCTACGCTACGGCCTCGGGCGCCAGGACGATACCCTCCCTTCACGGCTGCTGACGCCCCGCCCCTCAGGCGCCGCGGCCGGCGTGGTGCCCGACCTGGACTCCATGCTGGCGGAGTACTACAGGCTACGGGGTTGGGATGAAAAGGGTGCCCCCACCCGGGAGAAGCTCAGAGAACTGGGACTGATGTGACGGAGGCCCCGAATCCGAACAAAAAGGGCTGCCCCGAGGCAGCCCTTTCGGCTTCTCTGAAGAGGGTTCATCCGCCCCACGTGAGCCTCTCGACGGCCACGGAGGCCAGGATGATCAGAAACACGGCGACAACGGCGATCAGATCGTGGATGCCGAGCCGGAGTTGCCGCATGTGGGTGCGTTCCGGGGCGCCGCGAAAGCACCGGGCGTCCATGGCCATCGCCAGTTCATCGGCCCGGCGGACGGCGGAGACGAAGATGGGCACGAACACGGGGATGAGGCTCCGCGCCCGCCTGATGGGCCCCCCGGAGTGAAAGTCCGCCCCCCGCGCCGTCTGTGCCCTGGCGATCCCCTCGATCTCCTCGAACAGGGTGGGCACGAACCGCAGGGTGATGGTCATGATCATGGCCAACTCCTGCACCGGCAGGCGTGCCCGCGCCAGAGGACCCAACACGGATTCCAGACCGTGGGCGAGCTGAATGGGGGAGGTGGTCAGGGTCAGCAGGGAGGCGACGATCACCAAGAGACAGAGGCGGTAGGCCAGTACCGCCCCGGCGGCCACCCCCTCCCACGTCACGGCCAGGCCCCCAAAGGCCACGATGGGTGTCCCTGGCGTGGTGAACAGGTACATGAAGAACATGAAGACCCCGATCCACAGGACGGTGCGCAGGGTGCGCAGGAACGCCCGGGGGGAGATCCGCGATAGGGCGGCGAGGAGGATCAGGAAGCCGGACAGAATCCCGTAGCCCTGCCAGGTGTTGATGGCGAAGGGGACCATCATCAGCGCCAGGCTGGCGCCCATCTTGATCCGGGGGTCCAGGCGATGGAGGATCGAGTCGCCGGGGACGTACCCTCCGATGACGAGGCCGTTCATCGTGCCAGGCCCTCCATGGAATAGACGCGAGCGATCTCGGCGGCCGCTTCTGCGGCCTCGATCACGTCGGTGCGGACCGGCAACCCCCGCCGATGCAGGGCACGCATGAGGGCCGTGGGCTCCGGGACGTCCAGCCCCACGCTCCACAGGAGTTCGGCGTCGCTCAGCACCTGGCGGGTCGGGGCGTCAGCGACGAGCCGCCCGTCCTTCAGCACCACGATCCGCTCCACCAGGCGGGCGATCTCCTCCATGGCGTGGGAGACGACGATCAGGGTCAGGTCGCCCAGGGCGTGGAGGGCCCGGATGCGGGCGAGCAACTCCCCTCGGCTCTGAGGGTCCTGGCCGGCCGTGGGCTCGTCCAGGATGAGGATGGCAGGTCGCATGGCCAGGATGCTGGCCAGGGCCACACGCCGCATCTCGCCGCCGCTCAGGGTGAAGGGCACCCGGTCGCGGATCGTCGCCGGGTTCAGCCCGACCATCTTCAAGGCCCAATCCACCCGCTCCTTGATCTCTGACGCCGTCAGCCCCTGGTTTCGCGGGCCGAAGGCCACCTCCCGGAACACCGTCTGCTCGAACATCTGGTCCTCGGGGTATTGAAAGGCCAGCCCCACCTTTCGGGCGGCGGCCCTGGCCTCTGGCCCCTTTTGGCTGATGTCCACACCGTCAATCAGGGCACGGCCAGCCGTCGGCGTCAGCAACCCTGCCAGATGTCCCACCAGGGTGGACTTGCCCGAGCCCGTCGGCCCCACGATCCCCACGCTTTCGCCGGCTCCGATCTCCAGGTTCACGTCCCGGAGGGCGGTTCGCTCGAAGGGCGTGCCCGGCGCGTAGACGTGGGTCAGGCCTTCGACGCGGATCAGCGGCCCGACTGAGCCTGTCCTGAGCGCAGCCGAAGGGCTCGCCGAAGTCATAGGGCCCTCACCATCTCCTCGACGGAGAAGATGGCCCCGGGCAGGGGTATCCCCCGCCGTCGCAGCTCGTGGGCGATCTCGACCATGGGCGGCACGTCCAGGCGGAGGGCTCGCAGCCGCTCGACCTGAGTGAACACCTCCTCGGGAGGGCCATCCAGGGCGATCTGGCCGTCGTCCAGGACGATCACCCGCTGGGCGGTTGCCGCTTCCGCCATGGATTGGGTGATCAGCAGGATGGTGAGGCCCTCTTCCGCGTTGAGGCGGTGCAGGGTGGAGAGAACCTGGCGGCGGCCCAGCGGATCGAGCATCGAGGTGGGCTCGTCGAGGACGAGGCACTCCGGACACATGGCCAGCGCCCCGGCGATGGCGACGAGCTGCTTCTGGCCGCCGGAGAGCCGGTGCGGGGGATGGAGTCGGTATCCCAGCAGACCCACCATCGCCAGGGCCTCGTCAACCCGCCGCCGGATCTCCCGGGGCGGGATCCCCAGGTTCTCGGGGCCGAAGGCGACGTCCTCCTCGACTGTGGTGGCCACCAGTTGATTGTCGGGGTTCTGGAAGACCATCCCCACCTTCTGGCGTATGCCCCACAGGTTCCGGGGATCCGAGGTCAGGAGCCCATCAATCCACACCGCGCCAGAGGAAGGGAGCAGCAGGGCGTTCAGGTGCCTGGCCAAGGTGGACTTGCCCGATCCGTTGGGGCCTATCAGGGCGACGAACTCGCCCCGGTGCACCGTGAGGTTGATCCCCCGCAGGGCCTCGATCTGGCCGTCGCCGTCCAGGTGGTAGACGTGCTTGAGGTCCTGGGTGATGATGAAGGGCCCGCCCTGAGCGGAGTCGAAGGGGTTCACGTCCAGATCCTCAGTCTCTGACAAGCGGTTTAGCTACCAGACAGTTTACCGAGCAGTACCCTTTTTCGCTACAAAGTGGCGTCCCCGCCACGTCCGGTGCGCTGTAAAACGGGCGTGGACGCCCCTCCATAGCGGGGTGAAAGAGCGTTTCGCCTTGCCCCGTGAAAAAGTGTCAGGTAGCTACACAAGCGGTCACGCTCGCACAGACTATTGCCAGCTTTGACCCAGACCCGCGTGACCTGACGAGCGGTCACGCTCGCTCTAGCCCATAGCCAGCATTCGTCATGAGATCCGCGTGACCGCTCGTCACCGCTTGTCACCGGGCGCCGGCGATCTGGCCGCGCCAGGCGGCCCGCAGCGCGGCGATGATGGGGATCGCCAGGACGACGGCCAGGATGATCTCGAAGGGGACGTTAGTCAGAACGATGGGGATCAGCGAGGCGGCGGCAGGGGTACCCAGGAGCAGGGATAGCCCCAGCACGCCCACGCTGTTGGTCAGCGTCCCCACGAGCCCGGCCGTGCCCGCCGCGACGTTCGGTCGCCCGCGCAGGGCTCGATAGGCATAGTAGGCGAAGACGCCGATGAGGAGGCGGGGCAGGAAGGCCACCACCAGGGCCAGGAACAGGTTGCCGTTCATGAAGTCCAGGAAGATGGCGCCGAAGTAGTACCAGGAGGTGGCGGCCAGGACCAGGCCCACGAGGGCTCCCACAATTGGCCCCGAGATCACCCCGGCGATGATGGCCGGGATGTGGATGGTGGTGGCGGCGCCGGAGACGTTGGGCACCGGGATGAAGCCCAGGGGCGTGGCGGAGAGGACGATGGAGAGGGCGCCGAAGATGCCCGCCACCGCCAGGTCCCGGGTGCTGAGCCGTACCAGGGATGTCTGTGGTCTTTCCATGTTTTCTACCTCCGTGCCAGTGGCCCTCACCCACCCCCCCACCCCCTCCCTCTCCCAAAATTGGGAGAGGGAGGGGGCCAGGGAGAGTTGAGGTGCTCCAAAACACTGCTAACGCCAAACAGATAGCCAAGCCAGGAAAGGGCCCTTCAAAGATTTCCTGGGCAGGCTGTGAATCTCCCACGCCTCTGACAAGCGGTCACGCGGGTGTGGTTCAAAGCTGGCAATGGGCTAATGCGAGCGTGACCGCTTGTCATCACAGCGTTGGCTTCTGCCGCAAGGGCAACAAAAAAGCCTCTCGGGTCTCCCGGAGAGGCAGAACGATCTGCTTACCATGCCGTCTCGGTCCCGAGGATCCAAGCGGGTCAACAGATGTCAACGGATTAACAACGGATAAACGGATGGCTCACCGCCGCTTCCGGTCGGTGGCCGCTGAAATGATACCACACTTCGCCCAAACGGTCAAACAACCCCCTGAGCCCTGATTCCTGATTCCCTAATCCCTATTCATCTCGTAGATCAGCCTCAAGCCCTTCAGGGTCAGGTGGGGGTCAACCACCTGGATGATGTCGGTCTCGCGGGCGATGACGGCCGCCTGCTCGCCCGTGGCGATGACCTTCGGCTTGCCGCCCAGCTCTCGCTGGAAGCGGGCCATCATCCCTTCCACCAGCCCCACGTAGCCGTAGATCACCCCCGACTGCATGCTGGCCACGGTGTTGGTGCCGATGGCGCGTCGGGGGGCGGCCAGCTCGATGCGGGGCAGTTTGGCCGTGTGGCGGAAGAGGGCCTCGGCGGAGATGGCGACGCCGGGCGCGATGGCATCGCCCAGGTAGTCGCCTTCGGCGGAGACGGCGTCGAAGGCGGTGGCCGTGCTGAAATCAATGACGATGGCGGGTGCCCCGTAGAGGCGCTGGGCAGCCAGGGCGTTGGCGATGCGATCGGCGCCCACCTCCCGGGGGTCGTCGGTGCGGATGCGCACCCCCGTGCGGACCCCCGGCCCGACGATCAAGGGGGTGACGTCCAGATAGCGCTGGCTCACCTCCTGGAAGGTGGTGAGCAGTGGTGGCACGACGCAGCCGATGACGCAACCCTGGACGGCGGAGAAGGAGAGCTCCTTCTGGGCGAAGAGGCTAGTCAGCAGCACGGCGTACTCATCGGC
>JBHIEC010000136.1:0-6659 GCA_046760425.1 Anaerolineae bacterium | reverse complement strand
CCTTGCATTTTGAAGCCAAAGCGTGTATAATAGGGCCAGTTCTCCGAGTCATGGGTCCTAAGGGCCCCCTGAGGGGGTCTATGGCCCATGGCCGCAGTGGGGTCAACGGATGGGTAACGGTGACAAGCGGTCACGCGGGTCTTTGGTAAGAGCTGCAACGACTCGAAGTGAGCGTGACCGCTTGTCAGGATAAACGGATACAAGTTATTATCCCTTGACCTCCAACGGTGCCGGTGGAAACGCCTGCGCCCCCCGTTATTTGGAAAGGAGAACGATGACCAGCGCCTTTACCATCCGCCAGTGTCTCCTTTCCGGGAGACGCTGGTTTTTTGTACTGACCCTGGCCTTTGTGGTCAGTTGTGCCGCTACGTCAGCAAGGCCTCCCTCAAGGCCCCAGGAGTTGGTCCTGGCCACCACGACCAGCACCTATGACTCGGGGTTGCTGGACGCTATCCTGCCCCATTTCGAGGCTCAGTATAACGCCAAAGTCAAGGTCATCGCCGTGGGCACGGGTCAGGCCATCAAGCTGGGCGAGCGGGGTGATGCGGACGTTATCCTCGTCCACGCCCGGGCCAGGGAGGACCAGTTCGTGGCTGAGGGCTACGGGGTCAGCCGCGAAGACGTGATGTACAACGACTTCGTCATCGTGGGGCCCAAAGGCGATCCGGCGGGTGTCAAAGGCCTGGATGCTGCCGCAGCCCTGACCAGGATCGCCGAGGCCCAGGCGACCTTCGTCTCCCGGGGTGACGAATCCGGCACCCACACCAAGGAGAAGGCCATCTGGAAGAAGGCGGGGATCGAGCCCGGGGGCGGGTGGTACCTCTCAGCCGGGCAGGGGATGGGGGCGGTGCTGACCATGGCTAACGAGCAGCGGGCCTACACCCTGACCGACCGGGGCACGTATCTGGCCCGTCAGGGGGACCTGAACCTGGTCATCCTGGTCGAGGGCGACCCTATCCTCTTCAACCCCTATGGCGTCATCGCCGTCAACCCTGAGAAGCACCCCGGCGTCAGGTACGACCTGGCCCTGAAATTCATCAAGTGGCTCACCTCTGTCGAGACCCAGGAGAAGATTGCCACCTTCGGAGTTGAGAAATTCGGCCAACCCCTCTTCTACCCCAACTCCGAGAACTGGCGGAAAGCCCAATGAGGGATCTATTTAACGGCCTCATGCAGGCTATGCAGCTCATCGTCCAGGGCGACCCCGAGCTGATGCGCATCGTGGCCCTCTCCCTGCGGGTCACGGGCACCGCCCTCCTGATCAGCACCCTGGTGGGCATCCCCCTGGGCAGTTGGCTGGGGCTGAGCCGCTTCTTCGGGCGGCGCATCGTCATCACCCTCCTGTACACAGGGATGGGTTTCCCGCCGGTGGTCGTGGGCCTCTTCGTCTACCTGATACTGTCCCGCAGCGGGCCCCTGGGCCCCCTGGGCTGGCTCTTCACCCCCAGGGCCATGATCGTGGCCCAGACCATCATCTCCTTCCCCCTGGTGGCGGGCTTCACCATGGCCGCCGTGATGGGCGTGGATCCCAACCTGCGGCAGCAGGTGCTCTCCTTGGGGGCCACCAACTGGCAGGCCGCGCTGGCCGTTCTCATGGAGGCTCGTCTGGGGGTTGTCGTGGCCATTATCGCTGGCTTCGGCAGCATCATCTCCGAGGTGGGGGCGGTGATGCTGGTGGGGGGTAACATCCAGGGCGCCACGCGGGTGCTCACCACAGCCATCGTCCTGGAGACCCGCAAGGGTGTCTTCGACCTGGCCATGGCCCTGGGGATCATCCTCCTGGCCCTCTCCTTCCTGGCCAACACGGCCATGCTGCGGTTGCAGGGGAGGGCTTTCGAATGACCAGGCCAGCCTACCGCCTCGACGGCGTGGTCAAGGTCTACGGCCAGCGGGAGGTGCTCCACATTGATGCCCTGGAGATCTGCCAGGGGGAGATCTTCGGCATCGTCGGGCCCAGCGGGGCGGGCAAGAGCACCCTGCTGCGCCTGCTGGATTTTCTGGAACTCCCGACGCGGGGGCGGATCCGCTTCGGGGATTACGTGGCCGATGGCGCGGGGCCGGCCCCCCTGTTCGTCCGCCGCCAGGTGACCACCGTTTTCCAGAGGCCGGTCCTGCTCAACACCAGCGTCTATCACAACGTGGCCTACGGCCTCAAGATCCGGGGCGAGAAGGAAGTTGATCGCCGAGTCAGAGAGGTCCTGGAGCAGGTGGGGCTGAGCCAGTTCGCTCGGGAGCCGGTGCGGAACCTCTCCGGGGGCGAGGCCCAGCGGGTGGCTCTGGCGCGGGCCATGGTTATCGAGCCTCAGGTGCTGCTCCTGGACGAGCCTACGGCCAATCTGGACCCCTACAATGTGGGGCTCATCGAGAGCATCATCGCCCGCCTGAACCGGGAGCGAGGGACGACCATGGTCCTGGTGAGCCACAACGTCTTCCAGGCCAAGCGGTTGGCCCATCGGGTGGCCTTGCTCTTGGAGGGGCGGATCGTTGAGGTGAGCGGGGTCAGGGAGTTCTTCGAGGCCCCTCGCGACCCCCGCACAGCGGCCTTTGTCAGAGGGGAAATGGTCTACTGACAATGCCCTATCTTGACTCTTTCAACCGTCCTATAAGCTACCTGCGCATCTCCGTCACCGACCGCTGCAACCTGCGCTGCGTGTACTGCATGCCGCCTCAGGGGATTGCGTTATGTCCACCCCAGGAGATCCTGCGCTATGAGGAGATCGCCCTCGTGGTGCGGGCGGCAGCGGAGCTGGGTATCAGCAAGGTGCGCATCACCGGCGGAGAGCCTTTGGTCCGCCTGGGAATCGTGGATCTGGTGGCCATGATCGCTGCCGTGCCCGGCATTGACGACGTGTCCATGACCACCAACGGCACCTTGCTGACCCGCTATGCCGACGACCTGGCCCGCGCCGGCCTGCGGCGGGTCAACGTCAGCCTGGATACCCTGCGAGAGGAGAGGTTCAGGCGCATAACCCGCTATGGCCGCCTGACTGATGTCCTGGCCGGCATCGAGGCCGCTCAGCGGGCGGGGCTCAGGCCCATCAAGACCAACATGGTCGTGCTACGGGGCCTCAACGATGACGAGGTGGTGGATTTCGCTCGCCTGACCCTGGAACGGGAATGGCACGTGCGCTACATCGAGATGATGCCCGTGGGCCAGAGCACCATATGGAGCCGGAACGGCCACATCCCCGTGGGGGAGATCAAGGGGCGGATCGAGGAGCAACTGGGGGAGCTGCAGCCCGCTCGGGTCAGCGTAGGCAGCGGCCCGGCCAGGTACTACCGTCTGGGGGGGGCGGTGGGCACCATCGGCTTCATCAGCCCCATCAGCGAGCACTTCTGCCAGGGCTGCAATCGCCTGCGCCTCACCGCTGACGGCCGTCTGCGCCCCTGCCTCCTGTCCGACGAGGAGATGGATCTGCGCACGCCCCTGCGCCGGGGGGCCAGCCTGGAGGAGATCAGGGCCCTTCTGGCCCAGGGGGTACACATCAAGCCCCAGGGCCACCGCCTGGCAGAGCACATCGTCCCCCGGGGTAGGACCATGTCGCAGATCGGCGGCTAGACGTTCCTGACCCATCCCGCAAGGCCGCGAGAGCCCGTGACTCCTCGCGGCTTCTTGCTAACTGGTCCGCTACCTTATAGGCTAACCCAGTTGACAAGCTATGCCAACTATGTTACCATGAGAACCGCAGCCAGGACAGGTTTGCCATCAGGAGGGATAACCTTTTGTCAGCCAGGACGTTGTTCATCACTTTGGTGGGCACAGCCCTCTTTTTCGACTTCCTCAACGGTTTCCACGATTCCAGCAACATCGTGGCCACCGTGATCTCCTCGAGGGCCATGTCCCCCCGCAAAGCCCTGTTCCTGACCGCCGTGGCGGAATTCAGCGGGCCTTTCCTGTTCGGTGTGGCGGTGGCTACCACCATTGGCAAGGACGTGGTCAGGCCGGAGCTCATCACTGTTTCGGTCATCCTGGCTGCCCTGGCCAGCGCCATCGTCTGGGATCTGGTCACGTGGCTCTTCGGCCTTCCCTCCAGTTCTTCCCACGCCCTGATCGGGGGGCTGGTCGGCGCGGTCATCATGGACTCGGGTCTGAGCATGATCAACCTCCACGGCCTGACCAAGATCGCTATCGCTCTCTTTGTCTCACCCATCCTGGGTTTGATCCTGGGCTACTTCTTCATGAAAGTCATCCTTTTTCTGGCCCGCGGGGCCTCGCCCCGCATCAACTGGTTCTTCAAGCGGTTCCAGATTGTCACCATCCTGGCCCTGGCCCTGAGCCATGGCACCAACGATGCACAGAAAACCATGGGCATCATCACCATGGGGCTGGTGACCATGGGATACCTTTCCGAGTTCATCGTGCCCCCCTGGGTAATCGCCCTCTCGGCGGCGGCCATCGCCCTGGGGATGGCCAGTGGCGGCTGGCGGATCATCAGGACCCTGGGAGCCAGGATATATCGCGTCCGCCCGGTGCACAGCTTCGCCAGTCAGACCTGCTCGGCGGCCGTCATCCTGGGGGCCGCTCTGCTGGGCGGGCCCGTCAGCACCACCCAGGTGGTCAGCTCGGCCATCATGGGCGTCGGCTCGGCGGAGCGCATCCGCAAGGTGCGTTGGGGGGTGGCTGGGGAGATCATCACGGCCTGGCTCATCACAATCCCCGCCACGGCCCTGGGAGCGGCGGCGCTCTACATACTTATACGCGCGCTCCTAAAGTAGGGAGGGAGAGATGGGTTTGAGGGCTCTCTTTAAATCACGGGAGGATAAGTTTCTAAAGCTGCTCATTGATCAGGCAGCCAAGACCCTGGAAGGCATGGAAGCTCTAGAGAGGTTCGTGAAGGACAGGGACGAAGAGACAGCCAGGGAGATCACACGGCTGGAAAAGGAAGCCGATGAGTTACGGCGCATCCTCATTGACGAGCTGAACCGCAGCTTCGTCACGCCCTTCGATCGGGAGGACATCTTCGCCCTCTCCCGCGCCATTGACGATATCCTCGATTACGGCTACACCACCGTTGACGAGATGGTCCTCCTGGAGGCGGAACCCACACCGTACATGGGGCGGATCGTGTCGTTGCTACAACAGGCGGCTAACGAGATCCACCTGGCCACCCTGCGCCTGAAGGACCATCCCAACGTGGCTCTGGATCACGCGACGCGGGCCAAGGCTCTGGAGAACCGTGTGGAGGGTGTCTACCGCGAGGCCCTGGCCGATCTGTTCCACGGGCCCAGAGACCTGGACCACGTGGTGAAGATGCTGAAGCTGCGAGAGATCTACCGGCACCTGAGCAACGCTGCCGACCGGGGCGATGAGGCGGCCAACATCATCGGCGACATCGTGGTCAAGATGACGTAGGGGCGAAATCGGAGCCTAAATCAAGCTCTGGTATTGCAGAGTTGCCCTGAATATGATATAATTTCTCCAACAACCTCGTTCACCAACCGCAGCCACTCCTACTGCAACCGAGATAGTCCGCTGTTCTCGAAGAGGTGGGAAGCGTGGATGCAGAAGATCTGCTGGAGCGGGCCGAACAACATATCTTCTCCACTGGCTTGGAGGATAGCGGCTGTCGCCTGGGCGTGGCCAACACGAAGTACGGCCTGGCCAAGATCCACTGGGTCCAGCAGGAGATGGGCCTGGAGCCCAATGCTACCTTCATCTCCGCCCCGGATATGACCATCACCCGCAATACGAACCGCTGGAAGAGCGGCTTTGGCTACGGGGGAAAGCTGAGATGGGGCGATGGCCAGCAGGAATGGATGATCCTGGATCTCAAGCCCAACGCCTGCGGCATGCTGGTAGGAGGGCTGGAATCCAGGCCCTCCAGCAAGGACCTGATCGTCCGGGCCCATCGGCTCAAGCGCGAGGTGACCCACCTGGACGGCGTGGAGCTGCACTGGGATCTGGGCAAGAGTAACCACTTCATTGATGTTTTCCGGGTGGAACCCCTCACCGATGAACACTTTCCCCCTTACTTTTTCATCCTGCACTTCGCCGGCAGTGAGATGCGGGGCGATGGACCCTGGGGGGACGGCATTTACTGGGATCATAGCCAGGCGCTGCAGCGCAAGGCCCGGGTCTTCGAGACACCTTTCGGACCCCTGCGGATCCTGATAGGCGAGGAGGCGGTGAAGTATTACCAGTTCTTTCGACGCGTTGAGGCCTTCGCCAAGAAGCGGCGGATCTTGGCCGCGGATTGGCTCTTCGGCGAGTACAAACTGATCAATAATGACACCCACCAGGGGTTGATCAGCCTGAACGAGATCGTGCTGGGCTCCTACGTCGTCGAGGAGGGTGTGGATAAGCTGTTCCCCATGGCTCTGCGGCCGGATCTGCCGGCCTATCTGGTGCGCGGAAAACCGAACCTCAGCCCGGAGACCATTGAGAACCTGGGCTTCGAGAAGCGGGCCCAGCGCCTGGGTGTCTATGAGCAGCTCACGAGAGCCAATATCGTCCCCCACGGCGGCGGCTACGTCTTCCCTCACATCCTGAACGTGCTGGCCGTGCACGACATCGAGGGCGAGCGCTACTTTGAAGTGGACCTCCTCAACGAGCGGGGGCGGGAATTCATCACCAGCATCCGTGAGATCCCTTATGAATACCGCGGGCGGCAGGTCGTCCTGCGCACCGTGGAGCTGGGGATGGCAGAGCTGGTGGCCCG
>JBHIEC010000135.1:0-6736 GCA_046760425.1 Anaerolineae bacterium | reverse complement strand
CCTGGCTCGTGGTGCCCAGGGTGGGGGTGATGGTGCCCAGGGTGGTGGTGAAGGCTACACTGGTGCCGTCGGCCACCAGGTTGCCCCACTCGTCACGCACCGTAGCCGTGATGGTGGCCGTGGAGAGCCCATCGGCCAGGAGGCTGGTGGGATAGGCAGCCAGGGTCAGAATAGAGGGCGGGCCAGGCAGGAGGGTGACCTGAGTGAAGCCGAGGCGGGAGTCAGCGGTGGCGGTGACCAGGGCCGTCCCGGCCACGGTGCCTGCGGTGAGGGTGGTGGTGGCTACCCCCTGGCTCGTGGTGCCCAGGGTGGGGGTGATGGTGCCCAGGGTGGTGGTGAAGGCCACGCTGGTGCCGTCGGCCACCAGGTTGCCCCACTCGTCACGGACTGTGGCCGTGATGACGGCCGTGGAGAGCCCATCGGCGGGGAGGCTGTCTGACGCCGCCTCCACCGTCACGGCGTAGGGTAGGTCAGGCACGATGAGCGTCGTTGTCCGGTCTACGTTGTCCCACCTGTAGCTCTCCGGCGTGGCGGTGCCGATTTCCGCCTGGTTGATCAGGATCAGGCCAGCGGGCAACACCGTCGTGACCCGCCCCGTGAGCCGGATAGTCCCCGCCGCCTCGGGAGCCAGCGGGCCCACTGACCAGAAGTGGGCCTGCCCCGAGATGCTTGAGGGGGGTGGGCTGGCTCCTACAAAGGTCACGCCGGGGGGTAGGGTATCGGTGATAACGACGTTCTGGGCGGTCACGGTGCCCGTGTTGCTGTAGACGATGGTGTAGGTGATCAGCCGCCCAGGCCGCACCTCCATGGGCCCGCTCTTGGCCAGGCTCAGGTTCGTCCCCTGCACCCTCTTTGAGGCGAAGTCACGATTGTTGGTGTAATCACTCTCCGGCGTGCCGGTCGTGGCCGTGATCGCGTTCGTCAGCTCCAGGCCGCCGGGGGCGTCGTCGTTGATCTTCACCCACAGGCGGAAAGATTCGTTGGCCCCCACAGACCCCCCTCGGGTCCATACGACCTGGGGCCCGACCTCAATGCGGGTCAGTCCTACCTCATAAGAGCTATCGTCCCAATCCCAGGTGGTGCTGAGGGGCAGGGTATCGGTGATGCGGATGCCTTGAGCAACGGCCCAGCCGGTGTTGCCGAAGCCGATGCGGTAGACGATCGTGCCGCCAGGGGTGAAGGAACTCAGTTCGGGCACGATCTCCTTGGTGATGTAGAGATCGGCCGTGAGGACCAGGGTGGTCTTGGTGCTCTGATTGGGGGCCGGGCCTCCCTCGGCCGTGGTGGTGGTGATGGTCGCCTGGTTCCACACATTCTCGCTGGGCGGCCAGATGATGCTCGGGTCGAGCTGAGCAGTGATGGTGATGGTCCCCCCTTCGCCGGGGGAGAGATCCTCCACCCGCCAGGCGTAGGTGATGCCCTCGGTGCGGGTGATGGTCGCCCCGCTGTCCACGTAGCCCAGGGGGATCAGGCGCGGGTCCAGCTCGTCGGTGATGGACACCCCCCGAGCCGTGGCCACCCCATAGTTGGCGTAGGACAGGACGTAGGTCAGAGGCTGGCCCGGGATTGCCTGGCTAAGGTTGACCGATTTGTGGATCGTCACATCAGCCGGCAGGAAGGCCACCGTGATCTGGCCCTGCCGCGAGTCGACCTGGGCCGTCACCACAGCCGTGCCCGCTGCGCTCCCCGAGGTCAGGGTGGCGGTGGCCAGGCCGTCTGCCGTGGTGGTCGTGAGGGGGGAGATGACCCCCAGGGTGGTGGTGAAGGCCACCGTCGTGCCGTCGGCCACAGGATTGCCATACTGGTCTGTCACCCGGGCCTGGATGAGGGAAGCGGCCCCGTCAACGGGGATGCCGGGCGGCTGGGCCGTGGCCGTCACCGTGTAGGGGGCGCCGGGGGCGAAGGCCACACTCGTGAATCCAGCCGCGCTTTCCGCCGTGACCGTCACCTGGGCCGTTCCCACCAGGTGTGAGGACAGGATAGAAGTGGCCACACCCCCTGAGGTCGTATTGGTCACGGGATCCATGGCCCCCAGGCTGGTGGCGAAGGTCATCACCGTGCCGTCGGCCACCGGGTTGTCGTAGCGATCCCGGGCCACGCCGGTGACGAGGGAGGTCTCATCCACGGTGGGGCTCTCCGGCTCCGCATCCACCGCCACGCTAGCGGGTGGTCCTGGCACGATTTCCACGGAGGCCGAGCCGACGCGGGAGTCGGCGGTGGCGCTGATGATGGCCGTGCCGGGCGTGGTTCCAGAGGTGAGGGTGGTGACGGCCACGCCTTGGGTGGTGAGGTCGCTGGTGGGGTTCACCCCCCCGGGCCCGCTGATGGCGAAGGTGACCAGCGTGCCGTCAGAGACAGGGTTACCCCACTGATCGCGCACCGTGGCCGTGATGATCGAGGTCTCCCCGCCCACAGAGATCTGGGTTGGGTGAGCAACCATGATGATGGTGTGGGGCACGTCCGGCGCCACAGTCGTGGCGGCCAGATCGGTGTTATCCCCCTTGTCGCTCTCCGGCGTGGTGGTGGCGATCTCCACCGTGTTGGTCAGGGTCGTGCCGCTGGGCTTCATCCCTGAGACCTGGCCGACGAGGGTGATGGCCCCTCCGACCCCCACGCCCAGGTTGCCCCGGGACCAGCGGACGATCCGTCCCTCCTGCACCTGGGAGGGGAGAGGGGTGGCGCTGAAGTAGGTCACGCTGAGGGGCAGGGTGTCGGTGATGACCACGTTATCGGCGGTGAAGTTGCCGGTGTTGGTGTAGGCGATGGTGTAGGTGATGAGGCTGGCTGGCCTGGCCTCTGGGGGGGCGATCTTGGTCACCTCCACGTCGGCGGCCTGCACGATAGTGGGATCGGTTTGGTCCTGGTTATTGGCGTAGCTGCTCTCGGGCGTGCTCGTCCCCATGGCGATGGCGTTGACCAAGTGGGTGCCCGGGGGCGTCGTAGGGTCCACGTCAACGAACAGGCTGAAGGACCCGCTCTGACCAGCGGCCAGTGCCCCCACATCCCAGACCACCGTCCGGCCCACCACGGTGGGGGGGCGCCAGGGGCTGGAATCGTCGTAGTAGGTCGTGCGGAGGGGCAGGGTGTCGGTGATGCGGACGTTTTGAGCATCGGCCCCGCCCCGGTTGGCGTAGGAGACGGTGTATTGGATCCGGCCGCCGGGGAAGACGGTGGTCATCAGGCTGGTCTTGGCGACCCAGAGATCCGCCCTCACCACCACGGCTGCGGCGGTGGCGCTGTTGTTGGTAGCATCGCTCTCCGGGGTCGTGGTGCCGATCTGGACCGTATTGGTCAACACGCTGCCAGCCGCAAGGCCGGAGTCCACAGTGGCGGTGACGACGATAGTGCCCGTCGTGCCCGTGATCACCGTGCCCAGGCTCCAGGTGTAGACCCCCGGGCTGACCATAGTCCCTGGCGGTGAGGCGGCCACGTAGCTCACCCCGCTGGGGAGGGTGTCGGTAACCAGGACGTTCTCAGCCACACCCCCCTGGTTGGTGTAGGAGAGGGTATAGGAGATGGTGCTGCCGGGCAGGACGGTGGCCGGCCCAGTCTTGGCGATGGCCAGATCGGTCGTCTGCGCCAGGGCTGCGGCTCTTTTCCCCAGGGCCATCCCCTGGGCCGGCCCGACGACAAGAGCGAGGAAAGTGACGATCCCAACTACGACCGCCAGGACGAGCCTCCCTCGCCCTCCCTTTGGACTCCTTCGTCCCTGGCTATCGAGTTCCCTTTCCATCTCCTCTCCCTCTCGGCATGTTCATTCGCACCAAAGTACCCGACATCCCGTTCCCCCCACAGGTATGAGACGCAAAACGGTCTCCCGGAGATACGACCCTTGCCCACCGGAGTCGAGGCTTTAGCCGGTGCTCTGAAACCCGCCTGAGGGGCAGTTCACGCGGCAAGGGGAGTGCAGACGCGAGTCTGCTTATGGGGCGGACTTGCGTCCGCACTCCCGCCTCAAGCTGTACATAAGGCCAGCGCATGTTCCTGCTTGCGGCATGCTACGCCCTCCCATAGGAGCTGCCGGGCGATATCGATCCGACTGCGATGCTCATCCTGAGCGAGTCGATCCAGATCCTCAGCCAGTTCACGCGGCACGCGGATATTGATCTGAGTTACAGTCTTTTCTGCCATATCAATATCCCTTGGTGATGAGGGGGAAGAAAAGCCTGTACTCCCGCCCCCCCGTCGTCACACGCCTCTCGATCACGCGGCCCGCCCCGTCATTGATGGCCACCCTGTTGGTGATGGCACCCTGGCCCGTGACCCGCACAGCGAAACGAACGGTGGCCATCCCCCTGGGCGGCACGCGCCCCTGCCAGGTGAGGCGATGGGAGGCGGCATCGTAGACGGCAGGCCCGCCGCTGCCCGCCCAGGCTGAGCCGGGGACGTAAACAACCCCAGCGGGAAGGGTGTCGGTCAGGGCCGCCGTCGCCGGGCCGCTGCCCCCGTTCTTCACCAGGATGGTGTAGGTCAAGACCTGGCCGGGACTCACCGCCCCCCCTTCCTCCCCCCCAACGCCTGCCCTGAGCAAGGTCGAAGGGTTGGGGGGGAAAGAGGGAGGGCTGCTGACCCGCTTCTCTGAGGGGCCCAGATCCGGAGCCACTATCGTCGTAGTAGCTGTGCGGGTGAAGGGTGGCTGCACGCCGTCGTCAATGGTGGCCACATTCTCGATCACGGTGCCGTCGGCCAGGGGCGCCTCTATCCTCACGGCGAAGGAGAAGGAGGCCTGACCGCCAGCCGGCACGGTCCCCGTCCACTGGACCTGGTCCAGGGCCGGGTCGTAGACCGCCCCGCCCGTGGCGCTGCCAGGCTGATAGGTCGTGTGCAGGGGCAGGGGATCGGTGACGGTCACACCTGCTGCGTCGGCGTTGCCCTCGTTGCGCAGGGTCACAGTGTAGGTCAGGAGCCCGCCGGGCGTGGCTATGGCCTTGTCCACCTCTTTGGTTGAGCTCTCTAGATGGATGGTGTTGACCACCGTCGTGGCCCGGCGCACGTAGGCCCGGCCCCGCCCATCGTCGAGGGTGGCCATATTGATGATGGCCGTGTTGACCGGCAGGGGCTCGGTGATCTTCACCTGGAAGGTGATGACAGGCGGCGGGGGTGGCGGCGGAGGTGGGATGTACTTGACCGCCAGTTCGTTGGCCAGATCCGTCCCATAGCTCACCCCCTGGGTGCCATCCTCGTTCTCGATCCCCACGGCCACGGGCGGGTAGTCGCTCTCATAGGATTGATATTGGGTCAGGATCTCTCCATTGGGGTAGAGGATCACTTCAAAAGTGGCGTAGTGACCACGGGGGTCGTAGCGGTCTAGATCAACGAACTCGACCACCAATCGGGTGGGGTTCTCAAGCCGCTGGTAGTAGATGTGGGTCGTCCCCCCCGTGATGTACATGTCGCCCCCGAAGACCATGATGTCGTTGTTGGGGAGAGCGGGGTCAGGGAGGGTGGAGGTGCGAACGATAGTGCTGTAGCCCTGCCCGAAGCTCAGGTAGCCGTTGGAGCCCACGTACAGGGTATCGGTGTAGACGTTGCCAAAAAAGGGGAAGTCAAAGCCGATGTTGATGGGACCCAGGGAGCCGTCATCCACGTTGTCGCCCGTGGTCAGCTCCGTCCCGGTGGCGCTGATCTCCTGCCACTGATAGACAGGTCCGCCGGGGGTCCGGCTGTCGAGCCAGGTATAGGGCTCAGGGGGCCTGGCGGCAGGGACGACCCCCCTCCACTCGATCTGATCCAGGGCCGCGTTGTAGGTCGCCCCTCCGGTGGCGCTCTCCAGCACATAGACCGTGTTCTCAGGGATGGGGTCCACCAGGCTGGCCTCGGTGGCAGTAAGGGAGCCCGTGTTCGCCAGGGCGATGGTGTAGGTCAGGATGTCGCCAGCCAGAGCCTCGGTCCTGTCCACCCTCTTGACCGAGGCCCCCAGATCCGGGCTCTGCACCGTGGTGGTGACGGTTCGGGTGAAGGGTGGGTGTAGGCCGTCGTTGATGGTGGCCGTGTTGGTGATAACCAGGCCATCGGGCAGGGGGCTCTCCAGGCTGACCTGGAAGGAGAGGGCCCTCTCGGCCTGGGCAGGCACGGCCCCCGTCCACTCGATCTGGTCCAGGGTCGGGTTGTAGATCGCCCCGCCCGTGGCGCTGTCCGGCACGTAGGCCGTACGCTCAGGCAGAGGATCAGTGACGCTGACCTGGGCGTCGCCGCCCCCCGTGTTGCGCAGGACGATGGTATAGGTCAGGACCTCGCCGGGGGCAGGCAGGGGGGCATCCACCGTCTTGGTCGAGGCCGTCAGGTCCACGGCGTTGACGGTGGTCGTGGCCGTGCGCTGGTAACTGATCCCCGGCCCCTCGACGATGGTCGCCGTGTTGGTAATGAGCGTGTTGGCCGGCAGGGGCTCGGTGATCTTCACCTGGAAGGTGATGGCAGGCGGCGGGACCAGAGGCGGTGGCGGGGTGATGCGCACCGCCAGCCCGTCGTGGACGTAAGCCTGGTCATAGGCGATGGTCAGCCCCTGGGTGCCGTCGGCGTTCTGGATGCCGATGGTGGCCTCCTCCAGGCGCTCAACCATAGACTGATACTGGTAAGTGATGGAGCCGTCGGCCCGCAGGATGACCTGGAAGGTGTAGGGTCCCCCGCTGCTGAAGTGGGGTACCCCCACGTAGGAGACCACCAGGGTGTCCCGGTTATTGGTCCAGTAATAGGCTGCCCCGCCTGTGGTGAAGGTGAGATCATCCCAGAAGGGGGC
>JBHIEC010000134.1:0-6739 GCA_046760425.1 Anaerolineae bacterium | reverse complement strand
AAGCGCACCTGGTCGTTGCCCTTGCCGGTGCAGCCGTGGGCCACGGCATCGGCTCCTTCCAGCTCGGCGATCTCCACCTGGCGCCGGGCGATGAGGGGTCGGGCGAAGGAGGTGCCCAGGAGGTATTTGCGCTCATAGATGGCGCCGGCTTTAAGGGTGGGGAAGATGTACTCCGTGACGAACTCCTCGCGCAGATCCTCGACATAGGCCCGGCTGGCGCCGCTGGCGATGGCCTTCTCCTCCAGCCCCTCCAACTCCTCCCCCTGGCCGATGTTGGCGGTGAAGGTCACCACTTCGCAGCCGTAGTTCTCCCGCAGCCAGGGCACGATGATGGACGTGTCCAGACCGCCGGAGTAGGCCAGAACCACTTTTTCAACCTTCTCTTTCATCACGATTCCCTCCTCTGTGAACGGGTCAAATAGATGCCCACCAGGATCACAGCGGCCCCCACAAGTTGAAGGGACGCGATCCTCTCCCCCAGGGTGAACCAGGCTACGGTCAGGGCCACGACCGGGATCAGGTTAGAGTAGATCGCTGTCCGGGCGCTGCCAATTCGACGTACTCCGGTATACCACACGATGTAGCCCAGGGCGATAGCCAGGCTGAAGGAGTAGATCAACCCCAGCCAGCTCTGCCACGAGACGGCGCCCCAATCCTGCTCCGCCAGTTGAGGGAGCGAGAACAGGATCAGGAAGAAGGTCCCGGTGGACATGGTCAGGCCGGTCAGCTTGAGGGGCGAATAGCGCCCCAGCATGGGCTTGGAGAGTACAGTGTAAGTGGACCAGCAGAGGGTGCCGAACAGGGTCAGGATGTCGCCTGTCAGGGTCTGACTGGCCAGACCCAATCCCTTCCCCGAGCTCTCGACGATCAGGAAGATGCCCGCAAAGGAAAGGAAGATGCCCAGCCAGGCCCGTCCCCGAATGCGCTCGATGCCCAGGACGGCGCTGAGCAGGGCCACAAAGATGGGTGTAGTGGCCAGGATCAGGGACGAGTTGCCCGCCCGGGTGCGCGCCAGACCGTTGATAAAGAGGAGCTGGTAGGCCGTGTGGCCCACGAGCCCCAGGAGCAGCAGGCGGCCCCAATCTCCCCTGGGGAAGCTCAGGTCGCTCTCGGTGATTCGTAGCAGGATCAGGGTCAGGATGGACGCCAGGGCGAAGCGCAGGGCGTTGAAGCTCAGGGGCGACATCTCCGCCAGCGCCCCCTTGACCACGGAGAAGTTGACGCCCCAGATGAGGACCAGGGTCAGTAACATCAGGTCCGTGGCACCGAAGGGCCTCTCTTTGGCCCGGGGTCTGATCCCCGTCTCGTACACGCCCCTTTCCCTTACTCTTCCAGATGCAGCAGGACCGCCGTCTCATCGCAGTTGGGGAACTTCAGGCAGGCGATGCAGTCGGCCCAGATCTTCTGGGGCAGGGTCTCCTTGGGTATAATGTGGAACCCCAGCCGCTGGAAGAAAGCCACCTGGTAAGTGAGGGCGAAGACCCTCTCCACCCCCAGCTCCCGAGCCTCCTCCAGCAGGCGGGAGACAATGAGGCTGCCCAGGCCGTTGCCCTGCTGCCCCTCGGCGATGGCCAGGGACCTGATCTCGGCCAGGTCCTCCCACAGCACGGCGAGGGCCCCGCAGCCCACCACCTGCCCTTCCTCGTCCTCGACCACCACGAAATCGCGGATGCTCTGGTAGATCTGGCCCCTGGAACGGGGCAGCATCTGACCCTGGGCGGCGTAGTGGTTCACCAGCTCGCCGATGCGCTCCGTGTCAGCGACTCGCGCTTTCCTGATCATCATGTGCTTCTAACTCCCTGAACACTTTAGCCAGCTTCTCCACAACGAGGTCAATGTGCTCCCTTTCGACGATCAGAGGCGGCAGCAGGCGCAGGATCCGCTCGCCCGCCGTGCCCACGATGATCCCCTCCCGGTAGCCCCGCTGCACCACCTGATCAGCCTCCACCGTCAGCTCCAGGCCCCACATCAACCCCCGCCCTCGTACCTGGGTGATGAGGCCGCTCTCGGCCTGGAGATCCTCCAGCTCGCCCCGCAGGTACTCGCCCTTCGCCCGTACCGATTCCAGGAAAGCCGACTCCTTGATCCGATTGAAGACCACCTGGGCCACGCGGCAGATGAGGGGGTTGGCGGCGAAGGTGCTGCCATGATCCCCGGGCTCCAGGACCCGGGCCACCTCCTCCGTGGCGAGCACGGCCCCGATGGGCAACCCCCCGCCCAGGGGCTTGGCCAGGGTCATGAGGTCGGGGGTGACATCGTAATATTCATGGGCCCACAAGGTGCCCGTCCGCCCCAGGCCACACTGCACCTCGTCGAAAATGAGGAGGGCCTGGTGCTGGTCGCACAGGTCTCGCAGCTCCTGGAGAAAGCCCTTCTCGGCTACATTCACCCCGCCCTCCCCCTGCAGCGGCTCGACGATGACGGCGCAGACCTCGTCGCGGATGGCCTCGGCAGCCGCCTCCAGGTCGTTGAAGGGGGTGAAGCGCACTCCGGGTACAAGGGGTTCGAAGGGCTGGCGATATTTCTCCTTGGAAGTTATGGACAGAGCCCCCATTGTGCGTCCATGGAAAGATCCTGTAAAGGCTACAATTTCGTGTTTCTCGGCTCCAAATCCGTTGACAGCCCACTTGCGGGCGAACTTCAGGGCGCCTTCCACCGCCTCGGTGCCGGAGTTGCAGAAGAAGACGCGGTCGGCGAAGGAGTGCTCCACCAGGAGCCGGGCCAGTTCCACGTGGGGCAGGGTGTGGTAGAGATTGGAGACGTGGAGGAGTCTATTCGCCTGGTCCTCAATGGCGGCCAGGATCTGGGGGTCGCCGTAGCCCAGGGCGTTGACGGCGATGCCGCTCAGGAAGTCCAGGTAGCGGTGGCCCTCAGTGTCGTACAGCCACATCCCCTCCCCCCGCTCCAGCACGAAGGGCGCGCGTTTGTAGGTCTGGACGAGATAGCGTCCTTCCAGGTCAATGATGGTTTGAGACATGATGGCTACTCCTTCTCTGCCTGGCCATTCCTGCCCCCTTGGCCTCTTGTATCTCTGAATCTTTGGATCTGTCCACAAAGGTCGTCCCCCCACCTTGGCCTAGTCCCGCCAGGTCCGTGATCCGCGCTTGCACCCCATCAGCTACCGCCTCCAGGGCCGAGCGCACCTTGGGCACCATGCCGCCGGCGATGACACCGCTTGCGATCAGCTCTCCCGCCTCAGTCGCAGTCAGTTGGCCCACCACCCGGCCCTCGATCAGGACCCCCGGCACGTCAGTGACGAAGACCAGGGATGCGGCGCCGATAGCTCGGGCGATGGCCAGGCCGGCATGGTCGGCGTTGACATTGTAGGTCAGGCCGTCGCGGCCCAGGGAGACGGGCGACACTACAGGCACGATCCCTCGGGCCAGGAGGTCCGCCAGCACCTGGCCCCGCACCTCCACGATCTGTCCCACGCGCCCCAGGTCGCCCCGGGGATGGCGCATCCGCTCCACCCGGATCAGGCCCAGGTCCACCCCGCTCAGGCCCAGGGCCTCTACCCCGGCCGCTACCAGGTGGGCCACCAGACGCTTGTTGACCAGGCCGGAGAGCACCATCTGCACCAGCTCGAGGGATGCTTCATCTGTCACCCGCAGGCCCTCGACGAAGCGGGGCTTGATGCCCAGCCGCTCCTGCAGCCGGGCGATCTCCCTGCCCCCGCCGTGGACGACGACGGGGCGCGCCTCCATGGTGCGGATCACCTCGGCCAACTGGGCCAGGAAGTGGGGGTTATCCACCTCCTTCCCGCCAATCTTGATCACCACCGTGTCCATGTTTACTGCGTCCGTGCGATCATCTGTGTCTAGATTAACCCCAGGGTCTCTTCCAGCCCCAACATCACGTTCAGGTTCTGCACCGCCTGCCCGGAAGCGCCCTTGATCAGGTTGTCTATAGCTGTGACGACGATGACGTGGTCCGTGTCGTCCACGCAGGTCAGGGATATGGCGCAGCGATTGGTGCCCACGGCGTGGCGCAGGGTAGCCAGCCGGCCGGAAGGCAGGATCTGGACAAAGGGCTCACCAGCATAGACCTCTCGATACAGATCCAGCAACGGCTCCCCATCCCATGGCTCCCGGAGTTGCACGTACATCGTCGTGAGAATCCCCCGATTGACAGGCAACAAATGCGGTGCGAAAACCACCCGGTACTTGTTGCCCCCTGTTCCCCTGTCTACCTGTGTACGTGTTCCCTGAATCCTGTTCAACTCCTGCTCCATCTCGACCACGTGGCGGTGCACGTGCCCGATCTGGTATGGTGAGAGGTTCTCGTTGACCTCCACGAAGTGGGTGGTCAGGCTCGGCTTGCGGCCCGCCCCTGAGACACCGGATTTGGCATCCACGATGATGGGCCCCTCCGCCAGCAGTCCCTCCCTGGCCAGGGGATAGAGCCCCAGGAGGGCGCCCGTGGGGTAGCAGCCGGGGTTGGCCACCAGCCGCGCTCCTCGAATCTGCTGCCGATGGATCTCCGTCAGGCCGTAGACGGCTTCAGGCAGGAGCCCTGGCGCCGTATGGGCCGTCCCATACCAGCGCTCGTAGGTGGTGGCATCGGCCAAGCGGAAGTCGGCGCTGAGGTCAATGGCTCGCACGCCCGCCTCGTAGACCCGCTGAACCATCCCCATGGAGGCGCCATGGGGCAGACACAGGAAAGCAGCGTCAACCTGATCCAGGGATGCCTCGTCACTGGGGACCAGCGCCAGGTCCCAGGGGCAGGGGAAGACGTCGCACAGGCGCTGGCCGGCGTAGCGCTCCGAGGTGGTGAAGACGATGTGAGCTTGCGGGTGGCGCCGCAGGATCCGGATCAGCTCGTAGCCGGTGTAGCCCGTAGCACCAAAAATGCCGATATTTACCATCCCCATCTCCACGGCCTGATAAAGACGCCGCCCTGGCCTGCCGGGAAAGCCAGGGCGTGCACCGTCGCACACACAGCTCGCTATGGCGGGGGATAAAGAAAAGCTAGCTCGCCAATGATGGTGTCTGGAGAGCTAGCTCGTCTATACTGAGAATGCAGCCAAGGCAACCCCAAGCAAGCCTATCCAGACCCCGGATAAGGCCTCCTGCTGGGCCTGCTAAAGCGGCGGCCATCTGCCGCCAGAAGTGCTGGGGATAGCTGCTTGAGGCTCATCATGGCTCGGATCTGCCTCTCGAGAATGCCTTGGTGACTATTACAAGTATACCACGAAATCCACTCCCTGTCAACATTGATTCAAGAAACCCTCGGTGAAGCTCCCAACGAATTTCGACTGACTGTAGGGGAGTAGCCCGGAAGCCACAAGCCCTCTCACCACGGCTTGTGCTCTTTCTTGCCTTGAGAGCCGGTTGATGGTAGAATTCGGCTAAGCCAGACTCTGAAAAAGGGAGAGGTTCCCATGGCAACGGTATATAGAGGCGCTCAGGCTACCGAATCTGATTTGGGCCTGGCTAAAATGGCTTGGGCAACCCTTGCGAAAGCTTCCAAACCTTCGCAAGGGTGAACAAGGAGGAGGACCATGACTATTATCGAGGACATCACCGCTCGGGAGATCCTGGACTCGCGGGGCAACCCCACCGTCGAGGTGGACGTCCTTCTGGTGGGCGGCGCCCTGGGCCGGGCCGCCGTGCCCTCAGGCGCCTCCACGGGGGTGCACGAAGCTCTGGAGCTGCGCGACGGGGACGAGGGCCGCTACGGGGGCAAGGGCGTCCTCCAGGCGGTGAGGAACGTCAACGAGGAGATCGCCGAGGAGCTCATCGGCTGGGATGCCCTGGACCAGAAAGGGATTGATGAGTTCCTCATGGGGCTGGATGGCACGCCCAACAAGGAGCGGCTGGGGGCCAACGCCCTGCTGGGCGTCTCCCTGGCCGTGGCCAAGGCAGCGGCCCAGGCTCTGGACCTGCCCCTCTACCGCTACCTGGGCGGCGTATCAGCCCACGTCCTGCCCGTGCCCCTGATGAACATCCTCAACGGAGGCAAGCACGCCGCCGACTCCACGGACCTGCAAGAGTTCATGATCGCGCCCGTGGGGGCGGAGAGCTTCGCCGAGGCCCTGCGCTGGGGCGCTGAGATCTATCATCGCCTGAAGAAGGTGCTCAAGGGCAAGGGCTACAACACCAACGTGGGCGACGAGGGGGGCTTCGCCCCGTCGTTGGGCTCCAACGCCGAGGCGGTGGAGCTGATCCTGGAGGCCATCAGCGCCGCTGGCTACGAGCCCGGCCGGGACGTCTACATCGCCCTGGATCCGGCGGCCAGCGAGTTCTACCAAGACGGGAAGTACGTCCTCAAGAAGGAGGGCCGTGAGCTGACCAGCGTCCAGATGGTGGATTTCTACGCCGACTGGGTCGAGAAGTATCCCATCCTATCCATCGAGGATGGCTTGGCCGAGGACGACTGGGAGGGCTGGCAGCGGCTCACGGGCCGCATCGGCCAGCGGGTGCAGATCGTGGGGGATGACCTGCTGGTGACCAACGTGGAGCGGCTGCGGCTGGGCATCGAGCGGCGCGCGGCCAACTCCATCCTGATCAAGCTCAACCAGATCGGCACCCTGACCGAGACCCTGGCGGCCATCGAGATGGCCAAGCGGGCTGGCTGGACGGCCATCATCTCCCACCGCAGTGGTGAGACGGAGGACACCACCATCGCCGACCTGGCCGTGGCGGTCAATGCTGGCCAGATCAAGGCAGGTGCCCCCTGCCGCTCGGACCGTGTGGCCAAGTACAACCGGCTTTTGCGCATCGAGGAGGAGCTGGCGGAA
>JBHIEC010000133.1:0-6752 GCA_046760425.1 Anaerolineae bacterium | reverse complement strand
CCCCATCGAGTACGAGGGCACCTTCCCCCTGCCTGAGGCCCAGTTGGACCGCTTCCTGATGCGCATCAGCCTGGGTTACCCGGACTCCCAGGCCGAGATCACCATCCTCGACTCCCAACGGGTCATCCACCCCGTGGAGACCATCGGTCAGGTGGTGGACGCTGAGGGGTTCCTGTCCATCCAGCGCCAGGTCAAGGATGTCTACATCAGCGATCTGATCAAGGAGTACATCGTGGCCCTGGTCAACGCCACCCGCCAGCACCCCGACACCTACCTGGGCGCCAGCCCCCGCGGCTCCCTGGCCCTCTACCGGACGGGCCAGGCCCGGGCGGCCCTCATGGGGCGGGACTACGTCATCCCTGATGATATCAAAGCCCTGGCCGAGGTCACCCTGGCCCACCGCCTGATCATCAGCCCTTCGGCCCGCATCAAGGACATTGACCCTCGCACCATCATTGACGACATTCTGGACTCCGTGCCTGTGCCAGGGACGCGGGTGCGGGCAGCCAGGGCGGTCTCCTGAGGCGGCAAGAGCCATGATGAGAAGAAGCCGAATGGCCCTCCTCCTTTGGGCCGTCATCCTAGTCGTTGCCCTGGCCACGGGACGCATTCTCCTCTTTCGCCTCACCTACCTCCTTCTGGCGGTGATCGTTCTGTCCTTCCTCTGGACGTGGTTCAACGTCCACTGGGTGCGCCTGGTACGCCAGACGCGGTCGAGGCGGGCCCAGGTGGGCCAGATGGCGGAGGAGCGGTTCTTCGTACGCAACACGGGGTTCTTACCCAAACTGTGGCTGGAAGTGCGTGACGGATCGGAGTTGCCTGGCCACCGGGTGAGCCGCGTCATCAATTCCCTGGGGGCAGGCCGCCAGCACAGTTGGTCGGTGCGTACCTTCTGCCGCCGACGGGGGCGGTTCACCCTGGGGCCCATCACCCTGGCCAGCGGCGATCCTCTGGGCCTGTTCAGGATGGAGCGCCACCTGACGGCCACGTCCACCATGATCGTCTACCCGGCCGTTGTCGAGTTGCCCGGCTTCGCGCCCCCTGTGGGCCATCTGGCTGGGGGGGATGCCATGCGCCGCCGTACCCACTACATCACCACCAATGTCTCCGGGGTGCGAGACTATGCCCCCGGCGATAGCTTCAACCGCATCCATTGGCTGTCCACGGCTCGCACGGGCCGCCTGATCGTCAAGGAGTTCGAACTGGACCCCACGGCTGACATCTGGCTCGTCCTGGACATGGAGCGGGATGTTCATACCGGCACGGGGGTCGAGGAGTACCCGGAAGAGATGGAGCCAGCCATGCTGTGGAAGCCCAGGCCCAGGGTCCCCATTGATCCCAGCACCGAAGAGTACGGGGTGACCATCGCCGCCTCCCTGGCCGGACACTTCCTGGCCCAGCACAGGGCGGTGGGGCTGATCACCTACGGCCAGACCCGGGAGGTCCTGCAGGTGGATCGGGGCGATCGGCAGTTGGCCAAGATCTTAGAGGCCCTGGCCGTCATCCGGGCCCAGGGGCGGGTAGCCCTGGAGCAGGCCCTCACGGCCGAGGAGCGGAAATTCGGCCGCAACACCACTGTCATCATTATCACGCCTTCCACTTCTGAGGAGTGGGTGAGTGCCGTGCGCGACCTGAAGCGGCGGGGGATAGGGGTCGTGGCCGTGCTCCTGGAGGCCAGCACCTTCGGCCAGGCCCCCAGCACTCTGGGGACGATGAGCAGCCTGGTGGCCAGCGAGATCCCCACCTATCTGGTCAAGAAGGGTGTTCCCCTGGATGTGGCCCTGAGCCAGCGGACAGGGTAGTGGTGATTACCCATTGTCACCGCTGCGAGCACTTGCGAAGGGGAGTCTCACAGCCAGCCCAGGAAGAAGGGGAAGTTGCCCATTTTCCTGGCCATGCTGTGACAGCTCCCACGCCTTACAGCGTGGGCTTCAAGATGCGGGTAGTCAACGGACAAGGTAGAAGATAGAACTTATGCGGATGGAGGGAACAGATGGGGAAGAAACCAGATCGTAACCTGGCTCTGGAATTGGTACGGGTCACCGAGGCGGCGGCCTTATCGGCGGGCCGCTGGATGGGGCGGGGCGACCGGGACGGCTGCGACCGGGCGGCCGTGGACGCCATGCGCTTCATGCTGAGCACCATTGAAATGGACGGCGTCGTGGTCATCGGCGAGGGGGAGAAGGACCAGGCCCCCATGCTCTACAACGGGGAGCGTGTAGGCAACGGCCGACCCCCCCAGGTGGATGTGGCGGTGGATCCCATTGATGGCACCCGCCTCCTCTCCCTAGGTCGCTCCAATGCCCTGTCCGTGGTGGCTCTCTCGGAGCGGGGGACGATGTTCAGCCCCGGCCCTGTGGTCTATATGGAGAAGCTGGCCGTCGGCCCCCAGGCCCGGGGTGCTATTGACATCAACGCCCCTGTGGAGGAGAACCTGCGGAACATCGCCCGAGCCCTGAAGCGGGACGTGGACGATGTGACCGTCGTCATCCTCGACCGGCCCCGCCACGAGGAGATGATCCGCCGCATCCGGGCCACGGGCGCCCGCATCAAGTTGATCACCGATGGCGATGTGGCCGGGGCCATCATGGCCGCCTCGGAGGAGGCCGCCGTGGATGTCCTCATGGGCATCGGCGGCTCGCCTGAGGGGGTCATCGCCGCCTGCGCCATCAAGTGCCTGGGCGGCGAAATCCAGGCCAAGCTCTGGCCCCGCGACGAGATCGAGCGGGAGAAGGCCCTGGCCCTGGGCTACGACCTGGATCGGGTGCTGACCACGGACGACCTGGTGCAGGGCGATAACGTCTTCTTCGCCGCCACGGGCATCACCGACGGGGAGCTCCTGCAAGGCGTTCGCTACTTCGGCACGGGCGCCAAGACCTACTCTATGGTCATGCGCTCCCGATCGGGCACCATCCGCTACATCCAGGCCACCCACCGTTGGGACAAGCTGATGCAGATCAGCGCCATCCAGTACGATTAGCCGGACAAGCCCTTCGACAAGCCGCCGGGTTGAAGCCTCAGGACAAGCTTTCTGGACACCGTAAACTCTATTACTGAAGCCGAGGGGCTTTCGAGGAGCCTTGCGAAGGTTATCAGCAAACCTTCGCAAGGCTTTCAGGGTAAAGGGTCAAAGCACTGAAAAGCCCTGGGGGGGTTGAGGGCTGATAGGGCTGACGCTTACTTGACAAGAAGCTCAAAAATGGGTATAATATGTCCAAGTGAACGCACTTCCCGCTGATTTACTCACTTTTCCCCCCTTCTACCACGCGATGTCAGGACCTCATTCAGAAATCACCGCGACTTCTTTTATTTCATTGCCTACCCACAGGCCGATATTCGCCGGCAGGGATGCCCCCGCTGTAGTCTGGCTTTGGCCTGGGAATTGAAGCCCTGCTAGGGGATGGCAAGGGAGGAGTCAATCTGTGGATATCGCTGAACTGGAGACGAAGACCCTGGGCGAGCTGCGGGAGATGGCCAGCAAACTGGATATCTCCGGCTACAGCCGCCTGAAAAAATCCGATCTCATCTTTCGGCTCCTGCGGGCCAATGCGGAGCAGCAGGGGTATATCTTTGGGGGCGGAGTCCTGGAGATCGTCTCGGACGGCATCGGCTTCCTGCGCTCTGATCACCTCCTGCCCGGCCCCGAGGATGTCTACGTCTCCCAATCCCAGATCCGTCGCTTCGGGCTGCGCACCGGCGACATGGTGGTGGGCCAGGTCCGTCCCCCAAAGGAGACGGAGAGGTACTATGGCCTGCTACGGGTGGAAGCGGTCAACGGCCTGGACCCCGAGGTGGCCAAGCGACGCCCCCACTTTGATGCTCTGACCCCCATTTTCCCCCGTAAGCTGATCAATCTGGAGACGAAACCTGACATCTTGGCCACCCGCGTGATCAACCTGATAGCACCCATTGGGCGCGGTCAGCGAGGTCTCATCGTCTCTCCGCCCAAGGCGGGCAAGACGACCATCCTGAAGCAGATCGCCAACGGCATCACGACCAACTACAACGATATTCACCTCATGGTCGTCCTCATCGGCGAGCGGCCTGAGGAGGTGACAGACGTAGATCGCTCGGTGGAGGCCGAGGTGTTCAGCTCCACCTTCGACGATCCCGTCCAGAGCCACGTTCGTGTGGCCGAGATGTCTCTGGAGCGGGCCAAACGCCTGGTGGAGTGCAAGCGGGATGTGGTCATCCTCCTAGACAGCGTCACCCGCCTGGCTCGGGCCTATAACCTGACCGTGCCCATCAGCGGCCGTACCCTCTCGGGCGGCATAGACACGGCGGCCCTCTATCCTCCCAAACGATTCTTCGGTGCGGCGCGCAACATTGAAGAGGGAGGCAGCCTGACCATCATCGCCACCTGTCTGGTGGACACAGGCAGCCGCATGGACGACGTGATCTACGAGGAGTTCAAGGGTACGGGCAACATGGAGCTGCATCTCAGCCGCCGGCTGGCCGAGCGGCGCATCTTCCCTGCCATTGACATTCAGCGCTCGGGCACACGGCGAGAGGAGTTGCTGCTGGATCCGGAGACCCTGAAGAAGGTTTGGACCATACGGCGCATGATTGACGCCATCGGAGGCGGGGAGGAAGCGGCTGAGGCTGTCCTGCTTCGCCTGGCTAAGACGAAGAACAACCGCGAATTTCTGGAAACACTGAACAAGGATATCCTGTAGAGAGAGTTCAAAAAGTACCACCCACTGAATGGATCCGCCGACTAGCAAAACCTTATCGTGGCATCAGAAGGGGGCTTTTTGAACGGTTACTCCGAACAAAGGATACCCGGGGAGGCGACGGGGCCCGTAGCCTCGGGCGAAGGCGGGCGGGGCCCCTTGGCGGGCCTGGCAGAGAAACGCCTCCCCAGACTCAAGGGATCGCTGGCCTGGCTTCTTCCCCTCGCCTCTCGGGCCTGGGCCAGGCTATTGCTCATTGCGCCCGCCGTGCGGGCCAAAGGAGAGATGTTCTGGGCCTGGCGCCGGATAAAAGTGGCTCAACCCCATTCCGCGTCCTTGACCCGCTATGCGGTCCACCTGACGGTCCTCCTGCTGGCGGCCGCCGCCCTGGCCGCTGGCCAGATCAGCTTCCCTGAGACGCAGGGCACAGACCAGACGGTCCTCTCCGCTTCCCCTCCCCTGTCTGATTCCCCTGTCAGAACCTGGAGGGAGTTACCTTTCCCAGAGGGAGGGGGCTTTCTGGTCAAGGCCATCGTGCCCCACACCATCAGGGCCGCTGTGGGCCGAGGGGGAGCGCTGGCCTCCGATGGGCTCCCCTCTGGTGAGTTCCTCTCCGATGACACCGATGACCTCATCAGCCTCAAGGCCGCAGCCCCGAAAGCTCGTCGCAGAGAGATCATCACCTATGTCGTCCGCTCCGGCGACACGGTGTGGGACATCGCCGAGAAGTTCGGTATCAGCCCCGACACCATCCTGTGGGCTAATGGCCGGCTGGAGGACAATCCCGACATGCTGGCTGTTGGCCAGGAACTGATCATCCTCCCCGTCTCAGGGGTGTATCACACGGTGGAGAAGGGGGATACCCTGGAGAGCATCGCCAAGAAGTACAAAGTGGATGTATCCGCCATCACCAGTTATCCCCTGAACAAACTGCGCCCGCCCTATGAACTTCAGGTAGGGCAGAGCCTCATCGTCCCCGGGGGCCGCAAGCCCTACATCCCCCGGGTGGTTCGTGCTTACAGCGGCCCTGTTCCGGAGAATGCCGCCAAAGGCACGGGCAGCTTCGGCTGGCCGGTCAGCGGGCGCATCACCCAGAAGTACTGGGATCGCCATCGAGCCCTCGACATCGGGGCCTCCAAGGGCAGTCCCGTTTATGCCGCCGACTCGGGCTATGTGGTCTACGCTGGCTGGAGCGAGGCGGGTTATGGCTACATGGTCATCATTGACCACGGCAACGGCTTTCGCACCCTTTATGCCCATCTAAGCTGGTATTTCCCCGATACGGGGCAGTCGGTGGCCAAGGGTGAGCTCATCGGCAAGGTGGGCAGCACCGGCAAATCGACCGGGCCCCACCTGCATTTCGAGATCATCAAGAACGGCGTGAAGCGCAACCCCTTCGGCTTCCTGCCGTGAGGGGGTTGGCTTGAGCCATCGCTATGAGCAGACCACAAGAGGGCTTCCTCTCTTAAGAGAGGAAGCCCTCTTTTTTGGCCTTGGGGTCTTAACAAATCGCAAAGATGTAGTAGAATACAGACGTCTCCCTCACTTCCTCTCCTTGTTGCTGTGGGCGACACAGGACTTGAACCTGTGACCTCCTCCTTGTAAGGGAGGCGCTCTCTCCGGCTGAGCTAGTCGCCCGCGCTAAAGTATAGCACAAACGCCAAAGGCCGTCAATCGAGTAGGGGGCGGCGGCTAAAAGCACGCCGCCTGGCTTCCCAGACTCAGTGGATCCGAAATTGCTCTGAGGGGATTGCCAAACTTGTAGTGAGCGAAGTCGAACTATCCCCGCTTTTGGCCTGGATCTGGCGATCCAGGCCGAGCGAAATTGGATCTACTGAGACTGAGCCAGGTGCCGTCATTGATGCGGCGCTCAAAGGCCTGGGGAATCTCCCATGCCCAGCCATTCGGCGGCATGGGAGCCGCCTCTGCTGAGAGCAGTTCCCATTTGTCCGGCGATCTGTGGGTTGAGCAGAAGCATGAGGTATGGTACAATAGCCGTCGAAATGAATCCACCATCAGAGCAACAGGAAGGGAGTTCCCATGAAACTGGGCTTTGCGGTCAAGGTGCTGGGTCAGCCC
>JBHIEC010000132.1:0-6760 GCA_046760425.1 Anaerolineae bacterium | reverse complement strand
GGACGCCCCTCCGTAGCAGGGTAGTCTCCCTCTACATTGGTGCTATAAGAAGATGCCCCCGGGCCTGGTTCACCAGCTAAAATGACTTGAGGCATTCACCCTTGCGAAGGTTTGCTGAACCTTCGCAAGGGTTGTCCAAGTAGGGCGGTTATTCAGAGTCCAAGGGCGCAGGCTGGGCCAGGACCTTGCGGGCCCGTTCGGCCAGCCGCTCAGGCACCAGGACCTCCACCTCGCCCAGGCCATCCACGGTGAGGCCAAAGACGATGCTGGCACTGTCGTAGCGCAGGAGGACAGGGATGCCCTCGCTCTCCAGCCTCGTCTTGATGACCTGGGCCTGCAATTGGCCTGACGCGGTGTGGACCTTAACCAATCGCGGCTCTTCAGACTGGGCGCTCGTCATGGGAGCACCTCCTACTCTGTGCGGATCTCCGCGTCGGCCGGCATGCCGGGCTTCAACTCGTGGCCGGGGTTAGAGATGGCCACTTTGACGGCGAAGACCACGTTCACCCGTTCCTCCTTGGTCTGCACGTTCTTGGGTGTGAACTCGGCGTGGGGGGAGATGTAGACCACTCGTCCCTGGAAAACCCGGCCAGGATAGGAATCCACCGTCACCTCCGCCCTCTGGCCCACCTTCACCCGACCGATCTGGGTCTCGGGGATGTAGACGGTCAGCTTCACCCGGTCCAGGCTGGCCACCGTCAACAGGGTCGCCCCCGGCGCCGCCGTCTCCCCTACGTTGATGGCGCGGCTGGTTACCAGGCCGGCCAGGGGCGAACGCAGGGTCATCTTATCCAGTTGCACCTGGAGGACCTCCAGGGCCGCCTGGGCCTGACTGACCTGGGCCTGAGCCACAGCGATCTGTTCCTTCGTCGGTCCCGCCCGCAGGGCATCCAGATCGGCCTGGGCCACGGCTACGGCGGCCTCCGCCTGGTCGTACTGGGCCTTGGCGGCGTTGACCTGGGCCTCCAGCTCCAGGGGGTTCTCTCGCATGGCCAGCAAGTCGTCCAGGGCCTTCCGCGCCCCATCCCGAGTGGCTTCAGCCGCTCGCAGCGCTGCCTCTGCTGCCTGTACCAGCTTGTCGTGAGCGTAGTACTCGCTGCTGGGGGCTTTGTACTGATCCCGCTGCACCCTGGCGGTGGCCAATTGGGCCCTGGCCTCCTCCACCCCCTGCTCGGCCAGGACCAACTGGGTACGCGCCTCATCAATCTGGGCATCTAACTCCTGGGGGTTGTCGCGGATAGCCTGGGCATTCTCCCAGGCCCGCCTGGCCCCATCCCGGGCGGCGATGGCCTGGGCCAAAGCCGCCTCGGCCACCTGGATCTCCTCCGGCCGGGCTCCCGCCCTCACCTGGGCCAGGTTGGCCTGGGCCGCCTCCACTGCCGCCTTTGCCTCCTCGATCTGAGCCAGCAGCAGGTCCGTGTCCAGTTGGACCAGGATGGCGCCCACCTCTACCTCATCGCCCTCGTCGGCCAGCACCTCCACCACCCGCCCACCTACCTCCGCCGTGATAGCCACCTCCTCAGCCTCGATGGTGCCGGAGGCGGCGATAGCGTCCGTGGCCACGGCCGGCTGGGAGTTGAGATACCACCAGGCACCGCCGCCCAACAAGGCTAACACCACTATGAGAATAATCATCCGTCTCATGGCTCTTCTCCACATATGGGGGTCGGAGAGATTTCCCTGAGCTCCCTCAGTTCCCCTGAGTCCCCTTAATGATGGCATCGGCCGGCATGCCCGGCTTCAAGGCGTGATCCGGGTTGGGGATCCGGGCCTTGACGGCGAAGACCATGTTCACCCGCTCCTCTTTGGTCTGGATGTTCTTGGGCGTGAACTCCGCCTGGGAAGCGATGAAGACGACCTGGCCCGTGAAGACCCGCCCCGGATAGGAATCCACCGTCACCTCCACCATCTGCCCCACCTTGACCTGACCGATGTCCGTCTCGGGCACGTAGATGGTCAGCTCCACCTCATCCAGATCGGCCAGCTTGAGCAGGGGCGTGCCCGGGGCAGCCGTCTCCCCTATGTGCACCAGCCGCTCCATCACCAGGCCACTTCGTGGCGCACGCAGGGTGGCCTTCTCTAGCTGCACCTGCAGGGTCTTCAGGGCTGCCTCAGCCTGGCGTACCTGGGCCTGGGCCACGGCCACCTGCTCCTTTGTAGCCCCGGCCCGCAGGGCATCCAACTGGGCCTGGGCTACCTCCACCGCCGCCTCGGCCATCTCGTACTGGGCTCGCGCCGCATCCACCTGGGCGTTCATGGTCAGGGGATCGTCCCGCATGGCCAGGAGATTCTCCAGGTTACGCTGGGCCCCGTCGCGGGTGGCTATGGCGGTATTGAGGCCCACCCAGGCCAGCCACCACTCGTTGACCGCCAGACCGTACTGGGCCCAGGCCTCGTCGAGTTGCTCCTGGCTGAAGGTGATCCGCTGCTCCACCACGGTCCCATCGGGCAGAGGGATCTTCACCTTGACCCCCTTGCGCATCATCTCGTGGGCCCGCTGGAGCTGGACCTTCCCCTCTTCGGCCGCGTCCTTGGCCGCGATGGCCCCCTGGACCTGGTACTCGGCTGCGGCCAGTTGGGCCCGGGCGGCATTAATCCTGGCGTTCAGTTCCTGGGGGTTGTCACGGACGGCCATGGCATCCTCCCAGGCCCGCCTGGCTCCATCCCGGATGGCGATAGCCTGAGCCAGGGCCATCTCGGCCCGATGGATCTCCTCCTCCCGGACGCCGGCCTCTACCTGGGCCAGGCCGGCCTTGGCCACCTCCACGGCCGCCTCGGCCTGCTTGATCTGGGCCTCCAGGAGGGCCGTGTCCAGCCGCACCAGCACCTGGCCCTCCTGGACCTCGTCCCCCTCGTCCGCAGTGATGTCCTCGATGCGTCCCCCTACCTCGCTGCTGATGGTCACCTCCTCGGCTTCGATGAACCCTGAGCCGACGATGCCCTGCACCGGCTGGGCCTCCAGCCCCAACTCGGCCACGAGCTGGGCCAGGGCTTCGGGATGAGTGCTGAAGTACCACCAGCCGCCTCCGACAGCCGCAGCTATGAGGAGCAACACCACCATGATCACGACAATCCTTCGCATCTTCTTCTCTCCTGACTATTTGATGCTGGACACGAACACGTCCTCCAGAGAAGGGAAGATCACCTCCAGGGAGGCAATCTTCACCCCCTTCTTGTTCAGGGCCTCCGTGATCAGGGACTGTTGGGCCTCTACGTCCTGGGATACCACGTGGACCTGGGCGCCGTAGAGGGCCACCTCGTCGAAGAGACCCAGCTCCCGCAGGGCGCGCACGGCTACATCAGGCTGGTCGCAGTCAATCTCCAGCACCTGGCCCCGCATCCTGGTCTCCTTGATTTCCTGAGGCGTCCCCTGGGCCACGATGACCCCGTTGTGGATGAAGGCCAGGTTGTGGCAATTCTCCGCCTCGTCCATGTAATGGGTGGTGACGAAGATGGTGGTGCCCTCCTCCGCCAGCCGATAGAGCAGGTCCCAGAATTCGCGGCGGGAGATGGGATCAACCCCCGCTGTGGGCTCGTCCAGGAAGAGCATCTCCGGCTCGTGGATGATGGCCGTGCCCAGGGCCAGGCGCTGCTTCCAGCCGCCCGCCAGGTTCCTGGTCAGCTCCCGCTCCCGCCCTTTGAGGCCCGCCATCTCCAGGATGAACGCCTTCCGCTTCTGCAGGCGTCTCCCGCTGACGCCGTAGGTGCGCCCGTAGAAGTCCAGGTTCTCGGACACGGTCAGGTCATTGTACAGGGTGAAGCGTTGGGACATGTAGCCGATGCGCCTGCGGATCTCCTCCGACTCCCTGACGATGTCGTAGCCCAGCACGCGGGCCGTGCCGGCCGTGGGCCGCAGCAGCCCCAGGAGCATGCGGATGGTCGTCGTCTTCCCCGCCCCGTTGGGGCCCAGGAAGCCGAATATCTCGCCCCGCTCGATGGTGAAGCTGATGCCGTTAACGGCGGTGAAATCGCCAAACTTCTTGGTCAGGTTCTCCACGACCACCGCGAACCTATCTGGTGCCTCCATACTTGCTTATCCTTCCCAAATAAGGTATAATGTGATCAGAGTAGCGGAGATTGACTCTATGGCTCATGCTCCCGTCATCTCATTGGCATTGCTATCAGATGCCTTCGATATATTCGCGGGTTATGTTGAAACAGGCATCGTCGACTTCGAAGGCAAAGTCATCGAAGCTGATTTCGGTGATTATACCCACGTGATTCATAACGAGGAACGTATCAAGCGAGTGACTTGGATAGGCCCAACAGCCAGCGAGCCTGACGAAGTATGGTTATGGCGTTCCATACATGCATATCCTTCCATATGGCTCAGCCCGGCTGCAGGAGATTGCCGAAGATTTCTTCGTGTGCTACGACTGGGACGATCCCCAGCGCGTTATCGGCTTCGAGATTCACTACTTCAGCCTCTTCGACCCTAGTGACCTTAACGATCCAGCGCTTGCTCCGTACTTAGCGATGCGCTGCGAAGTGGTGGATAGTGACCTAGGACAAGCTTCTTTGTGGGAAATCCTGGCCTGGGCTCGCCAGAGATTCCTGGGCCGCTCGGATACCTCAACCTGAATCTATTGCCCCTCTCCCCTGACCTTCCTCGCCCGCACCAGCGAGATAAACGCCTCCTCCATGCGCGGTCGGGTCTGGCGCAGGCCCTCTACGGTGATCCCTTGCGACCTCAGCCCCGCCGCCACCTCCGGCATGCGCCGTGCGGCGTCGTCCACGAAGACGTGCAGCAAGTTGCCGTAGGTCTGCACCTCCAGCACGCCCTCCAGCCCCTCCACGACCGCCCGCGCCCGATTCAGGGCGGTCGTCCTCACTTCAAGGAGCTCCCCCGTCACCAGGCCCTTGATCTCCCTCGGCTCGTCGCAGACGATGAGGCTGCCCTGGAACATCAGGCCCACCCTGGAGCAGCGCTCAGCCTCGTCCATATAGGGCGTGCTGACGAAGAGAGTCACCCCCTCCAGGTGCAGATCCGACAGGATGTCCCAGAACTCCCGCCGCGAGATAGGGTCCACGCCTGTGGTCGGCTCATCCAGGAAGAGGATCTCCGGCTTGTGGATCAGGGTGCAGGCCAGGGCCAGCTTCTTCTGCATGCCGCCTGAGAGGTGGGCCCCTCGCCGCTCCTTGAACTCCGTCAGACGGGCAAACTCCAGAAGCTGAGCGATGCGGGCCTCTCTCTCGGCACCCCTCACCTCGAAGACGTCGGCGAAGAAGTTGAGGTTCTCCATCACCGTCAGGTCGCCGTAGAGGTTGAAGCGCTGGGCCATGTAGCCGATGCGCTTCTTGATCTCTTCGGCCTCCCTCACCGTGTCGAAGCCGGCCACGGTGGCTGAACCTGAAGTGGGGTTCATGATGGCCGAGAGCAGACGGATGGTGGTCGTCTTGCCCGCCCCATCGGGCCCCACCAGGCCGAAGATCTCCCCCTTGCGGACGGCCAGGTTCAAGCTGTCCACGGCGACAGTCTGACCGAAACGCTTGGTCAGGTTCTCGGTGACGATGGCGTACTCGTTGGTGCTCATCGGTCTCCTGTTTCCTCTCACTCCAGCCGCCGGCGCAGGACAACCAGCGTGATACCGTTGATCACCAGCCCCAGCCCCGCCAGGGTCAGTAACTCCTGCCAGAAGACCTCAACCCCTGCCCCCTTGAGCAGGATACCCCGCAGGATGATCAACCAGTGCTTGATGGGCACCAGGTTGGAGGCCAGCGCCAGCGGCCGGGGCATGTTCTCCACGGGAAAGGCGTAGCCGGAGAAGATCGTTTCGGCCATCATCAGTGAGAAAACGGCGAGCAGGGCCTGCCACTGGGTGCTGGAGATGGCGGAGACCATCAGCCCCCAACCGATCTCGACGAAGAGGTAGAAGAAGGCGATGGCCAGCAGCAAAGTCAGTGAACCCCGCATGGGCACCTTGAACAGGAAGATCACCATGCTCAGCATCAGCAGGAAGTTGAGATAGGCCAGGATCATGGCCGGGACGGCCTTGCCGATGATCAGTTCCACGCTGCGCAGCGGCGTGACCAGGAGCTGCTCCAGGGTGCCTAACTCCCGCTCCCGGGCGATGCCCAAGGAGGCGATCATCAGGGCTACAGCGACCAGCATCAGACCCAGCTCAGAGGGCACTTCGTAGTTGGATGTCTTCAACTCCTCGTTGAACCAGACGCGGACATCAAGATTGATGACCTCGCCCCCTCTTCTGGTGACCTGGCCGAGGCGGGAGAGGGTCACCCGTTGAGCGTACGCGGCCACGGCCCTCTGGGCACTCATCTGGGCGGTCCGAGCGGCGCTAGGGTCGGAGCCATCCAGGATGATCTGCATCTGGGCCGGCTCCGACCTGAGGGCGGCCAGCTTCTCGCTGAAGTCGGGTGGGATGAGGACCGCAACCAGGGCCGCCCCAGCGTCCACCATCTCCCGCGCTTGGGCCTCGTTTTCCAGATAGAACTGAGCATCGAAGGTGCGGGTGTTCACCAGCGCCTGCACCAGCTCCCGGCTGGCCTCCGACCGGTCCCGGTCCACAATAGCCGTGGGGATATGCTCGATAGGCGCTGAGGTCGCCCAGGCTACCAGCACCAGTTCGCTCAGCGGCCCTAGGATGATGAAGATCAAGAGAAGCTTATCCCGCCAGAGCTGGATGAGTTCCTTGATGGCCAGGTTCCAGATGCGACCCAACATTGCCGTTTCCATCCCTAGAAACTACCCTTGCGAAGGTTCTGGGTGGCCTTGGCACAGCGCAATTCCTGACGAACGAAG
>JBHIEC010000131.1:0-6835 GCA_046760425.1 Anaerolineae bacterium | reverse complement strand
GGATTCGTGGGCAGCCATCTGGTGAAGCGGCTGGCCAGCCAGGGGAAAGCTGTGCGGGGCCTGGTGCATAATCCCGTCAAGGCCCGACGGCGGCTGGCGGGAATTGAACTGGAGCTGGTCCAGGGCGATGTGACGGAACCCGTCTCGCTGCGCCGGGTGATGGAGGGGGTGGATACCGTCATCCACCTGGTGGCCATCGCCATCGAGAAGGGCGGCCACACCTACGAGGCTATCAACTACCAGGGCACGCTGAACGTGATGGAGGCTGCCAGGGCAGCAGGGGTCAAGCGGTTCATCTTCATGTCCCAACTGGGCGCTGACAGCCGCCTGCCCTACCCCTTCCTGCGCAGCAAGGGCATGGCCCAGGAGGCTGTGGCGGGGAGCGATTTCGCGTGGACCATCTTCCGGCCCGCCGTCATCTTCGGGCCCGAGGACCAGTTCGCCAACGTCCTGGCCCGGCTCATCCTGCTCACGCCCCTGGTCTTCCCTATCGTAGGACATGGGAGGACCCGCTTCCAGCCCGTCTGGGTGGAGGACGTGGCCCGCTGCGTCGTGGCAGCCCTGGAAGACGAAGGCACGGTGGGCCAGATCTACGAACTGGCCGGGCCCCAGGTGCTCACTTACGAGGACATGGTGGACATTGTGATGGAGACCATAGGGGCCCGGCGGCTCAAACTCCACGTGCCTGTACCCCTGCTTCGTCCCGTGGTGAAGCTGATGGAGGCAGCTCTGCCCAGGCCCCCGGTGACCACCGGTCTGCTAGCCCTGCTGAACGTGGACAATACGACCCGGGAGAACGCTATCCAGAGGGTCTTCGGGATCGAACCGGCAGCCTTCGAGCCAGCTAACCTGGGCTACATGCGGACCTTCACCCGGGGCCAGGCTCTGAGGAGGCTATTTATTTAAAGCCTTGCGAGGGTTGGCGACCAACCTTCGCAAGGCTTTCATCTTGGGGGTGGCAACCATCCTGGCCTCAGACGAGGAGCTGGACATCACCCTGGCGGGCATTGATCCAGAGCTGGACCCCCAGGTGCGCAGCTATAGCCTGGAGGAGGGGATCGAGGTCGGGCTGCGCTGGGGCATGACGGCCTTCGTGGACATCAAGGTGGGGCGGTAGCGTCATGGCCCGCAAGGTGATCATTGACACTTGAGCTGAATTCAGGGGATGATATTGAGGAGGGCCACCCCTAGCAGGCCCTGGACGAGGATCACAGCGGCGAAGAGCAGGTAGGCCACCAACCGTTCCCGGTCGTGGAGGAGGGAGCCCAGGGCAAAGTTGGCCACCAGGGCCAGGAGGCCGATGGCCGGCAGCTTGAAGACCTCGGCGCGCAGGCCGATGCGGTCGGCCTGGCCCAGGGCATCGAAGTGCAGGGGCAGCAGAGCCGGGAGCCCAGGGTAGCGCCAGCAGACGTAGGCGAAGAGGGCAGCGTTGGCCACCACCCCCAGGGCCAGAAGAAGGTGAGCCACCCCATCGGTCCAGATGGGGAGGGTCAGCCAGCGGGCCTGGCGAGTCTCCTGGGTCAGGGTTTTCAGGGGGCCCAGGCGGCGGCGCAGCTCCAGATCGGCCAGGAAGCCGTCGAGATCGGCCGGGGAGATGGCATAGGCCCGGGTGGGGGTCACCAGGAGGAGCTGATCCAGCAAGGGGCGCGTGGCGCAGAAGAAGGTCTCACCCATCCCCGGCAGTTGCCCGTAGCCCACATAGTAGCCCGGCCAGTTCAGCCCCCTGATCTCCGCCTCCCTGTCCATCGTTTCGCCCCGCACCACGCGGGTGATACTGGGCAGAGGGATAATCTGCTTCGTAGCCGCCCAGACGATGGTCAGGCCATTGCGGTCCAGGAGATAGCGCAGGCTGAAGAAGCCATAAAGCCAGTAGCCCAGCAGGGCCAGCAGGGGCAGGCTGAGGACGATGAGCAGGGCCAGGAGGAAAGACAGCAGGGTGACAGGGCGGCGCACCAGGAGGAGCAGCAACGCACCGTCCAGGGTCAGCACGGCCAGGGCGATGGCCACGCCCATCAAGCCACCGGGAGAAGGTTTGGCTTTCCAGGCCACGGATTAACCTCTTCTTGACAAGCGGGGACAAATAGCCCCGCTATTTTCTTTCCAGGCCCCTCACGACGAGGGGCAGGTAGATGGCCCTCGTGGGGGGCGGGACCCCATAAGGGCCGACCTCCCACTCGATGCTGTCAACCAGGGCAGTCTCACTGTAGATAGCAGCGAGGTAGGGGCCATCGAGAAAAGCCTGGCCCTCATTCTCGCCCAGCAGGGCCAGGGCCTCCTCGGTCTCGGCCACAGCCTGCTCAACCAAGGTGCGCATCTGCTCCTCAATGCGACGATGCACCTGGCTATCCGGGGTGATCAAGGGGTCAATGATGGCCAGCCCTTCGGCCAGGGCCTGATCGAGGTCAGCCAGGGCCTGTTCGAGATGAAGCCTGGCTTGAGGGGAGACGTTGTAAAGGAGCAGGGTCTCAAGCACACTTTCCATCTGCACGGCGGGAATGAGGGCCAACTCGGTAAGTCTTCGCGCCCAATTTGGCGAGCTCGCTGCCAGGGCCTGGTTGACGTACCTTTGCATGGCCGTCCCATAGGTTTGCGCCAACCTCCGGTAGTTCTCAAACACCTCCCAACCTGAGACAGGGATGGCCTCTCGGCCACGACCCATGTACACCCGTCCTTGCACAAAGACGGGTTGGCCTTTTCCGTCGTATATCGTGACCTTGAGGTCAAAGGCTCTCCCGTTCGTGTCGTAATTAAAGATGACGTAGATGAGGTGGGTGCCGGAGGCGAAGTTGGTGACCGCAGGCCCGTGAGGGGTATGGCTCAGGCGAAAGCCGGAGATGATGGGACCCTCCGGCGGCCGACGCTTGAGGATCAGGGGCAGGTAGAATTTCCTTGGAGTTGGAGTGGGCGTAGGTGTCCGCGTTGGTGTTGAGGTTGCTGTGGCAGTGGCGGTAGGCGTTGGGATCCAGGTTGGGGTATAGGTAGGTGTTGTTGTAGGCGTAGGGGTCCAGGTGGCGGTGAAGGTAGGTGTGGCCGTGGGGGTGGGTGTCCAGGTAGCAGTGAAGGTGGGCGTGGCCGTGGGGGTAGGCGTCCAGGTGGCAGTGAAGGTGGCCGTGGAGGTGGGCGGCCAGGTGGTGGTGAGGGTGGGTGTGGGCGTGGGAGATATCTGACCCAGCCGCTGGCCATAGATGTCCCCGCTGCTGGTGGCAGCGTGGCGGTCATCGCGCCAGGCTGCCAGATACTCGTTGGTCCGGCTGTTATAGGCCAGGGCGGGCTGCCACTGGTCGCCCGCCGCCGTGCAGATGGCGAAGCTGTCGCCTCGGAGCTCGCCGTCGCTGGAGAGACCCTGGCCGTAGATGTCGGGCCCGCTGGTGTCCAAGTTCCTGCTATCGCGCCAGATCACCAGATATTCCCTGGCGGCACTGCTGTAAGCTGCGGCTGGAACCTGCCCGCCGGCGGAATTGGCAGAGATGGGAAAGTTGTCCCCCTCTAGCTCGCCCAGGCCGGTAACCCGCTGCCCGTAGATGTTCAGGCCCGTGGTGTCGAAATCCCGCCAATCCTCCCACACCACCAGGTACTCATCGTCCAGGGGGTTGTAAACGATGTCGGGCTCCCGCTGGTCGTTCACCGCCGTGGAGATGGGGATTTGGCTTCCCTCCAGCGCGCCGGTATTAGACACGCGCTGCCCGTAGACATCCTTGCCACCCCATACAACCAGATACTCGTTAGCCACGGGGTTGTAAGCCAAAGCGGGACGCTCCTGTTTCCCGCTCGCTGTGACGACAGGGAAGTCGCTGCCCAGCAGCGCGCCTGTGCTGGAGACGCGGCGGCCATAGATGTCCATGCCACTGAAGATGGGATTTCTCCCGTCTTCCCAGACCACCAGATACTCGTTGTCCGCACTGTTATAAGCCACCTTTGGATTCCGCTGCGTGCTGGGGGAAAGCGAATCATAGATGGGAAAGGGGCTGCCCAGCAACTCCCCTGTGTCTGAAACCCGCCGCCCGTAGATGTCGGCGTCAGCCGGGGAGGTATACCTTCGGTCTGTCCAGACCACCAGATACTCGTTGTCGGCGCTGTTGTAGGCCACACTCGGAGATTCCTGGGCGTAGGGCGCGGTGGAGATGGGGAAGGCTCTTTCTACGAGTGCACCGGCACCAGAAACCAGTTGCCCATAGAGGTCTTCGCCACTGCCATCGGGGACATTATTTCGATTATCAACCCACACCACCAGGTACTCGTCGGCCAGAGGGTTATAGGCCATGGCCGGCGCACTCTGATCCTTGGGCGCGGTGGAGAGGGGGAAGTTGCCGCCGATGAGGGGTCCGCTCTGGACCAGAGCCCGCTCGACCGCAGTTTCACCAAATCCCGCGAAAAGGAGGCGCGCCAGCTCAAGGGACAGATCGCCCGCCTCACCGTTCCGGGCCAGAGGCAAGGCGAGGAGGGGGAGCAGGCTCAGGAGCAGAGCGATGCGAGCCACAGCGTGGGTTCCTGCCATCAGACTCTCCTCTGAATGAGCAGGGGCCATGGCATCGCATGGCCCCGGGAGGATCAGGGGTTACTTGGGGTAGACCGGAGTGCACCAGGCCCTGTACTTCTCCACTTTGCCTCGCACGATGTCGAAGTAGAGTTGGCGCAACCGGGAGACGATGGGCCCGATCACTCCACTGCCCACGGAGCGGTGGTCAATCTGGGTGATGGCCACCACCTGCACGCCCGTGCCGCAGAAGAAGGCCTCCTCGGCCACATATAGCTCACTGCGGTCAATGGGACGTTCGATGGTCTCGATGCCCAGCTCCTCTTTGGCAATCTGCATGATCACCCGGCGGGTGATCCCCTCCAGGATGTTCTCCGTCACCGGCGGGGTGATGAGGACTCCATCCCGCACGATGAACAGGTTCTCGGCGCTGCCCTCGGAGACATGGCCATCGCGGGTCAGGACGATGGCCTCGTCGAAGCCGTTCAGCATCGCCTCCGTCTTGGAGAAGGCGGAGTTGATGTAGGCACCGGTGATCTTGGCTCGGGCGGGGATGGCGTTGTCGTCAATCCGTTGCCAGGAGGAGACGTGAACCTTGGCCCCCTCCTCCTTTTCGATGTACTTGCCGAAGGGGGTGGCGAAGAGGGCGAAGTCGTCCTCCAGGTCGTGGAGCCGCACACCGATCCCCTCGCTGGCCTTGTAAGCCAGGGGGCGGATGTAGGTATCCTCGCGGTAGCCCTCCCGCTGTAGCAGCTCCACGGTGATCTGGCCCAGGTCGTCAACGCTGTAGGGCAGGGAGATGAGGAGGATGTGGCAGGATCGAAGGAAGCGCTGGTAGTGCTCCTTCAACTGGAAGACGAAAAGCTGCTCCTCTTCCTCGTTCCAGTAGCCGCGGATGCCCTCGAAGCAACCTGTGCCGTAGTTGAAGGCATGGGTCATAATGCTGACCTTGGCCTCCTCAATGGGCACGAATCCACCTTTGAAGAAGGCAAATCTGGGCATAGCGTTTATCCCTCCTTGAAGTGATTGCTAATAGTTATATGGTCTTGGTGTGGCCCGCCGCCGACCAGTTGTGGTTCGGCGCCACGACGACCACCTGCCCCTCGGCCGCCAGGGCCTGCTTGAGGGCCAGAAGCTCGGGCGAGTCAATGCCATCGTCGTTGGTTACCAGGATGTAAGGATGCGCTGTCTGCATGGCTTTGTCGCCTCATAGGCCCAGGGGCGTGGATTGGAAGCCGGTTAATGCCCGCCAGAGGAATTTCATGGCCGGGATGATGGCCCCGCTGAGGACCCGCACGCGGCCGAACCGCTCGCCAATGATGAGGGGGATGAACACGGCCAGGAAGATCATCAGGGCCACCCGCTCGTGGCGGGCCAGCCAGAGGAACCAACGCTGGGGCAGGAAGAGCCCCAGGATGCGTGAGCCATCCAGGGGGGTGAAGGGCAGCAGGTTGAACAGGCCCAGCATCAGGTTGAACCAGACAAGCCAGAAGACAATCTCGCCCCAGGAGATGGGCAGGCCAACCACCATTCGCGGGCGGAAGGGGATGAGGTGCAGGCGCAGGGGGATGGCCAGGAGGCTGGCCAGCACGAAGTTGGCGACTGGTCCGGCCGCGCCCACCAGGCCCATGCCCACCTTGGGCCCGTAGCGGAGCCTGGTGGCGTCCACATGCACCGGCTTGCCCCAGCCCACCCCTACCAGGAGCAGCATCAACGTCCCCACCGGGTCCAGGTGGGCCATAGGGTTGAGGGAGATGCGCCCCGCGTTCTTGGCCGTGGGATCCCCCAGCCGGTCGGCCACCCAGGCGTGGCTGCTCTCGTGCACGCTGATGGCCACGAGGAGGGCGATGATGAGGTACAGAATTTGGATACCTAATTTGATGAAGAGCACCCTATTTCCCCTTCTCTCCACAAACTCATTCCCGTGTGGTTGTTTCCATGCGCATAACATGCGATAGCAGCCAGCACATCAGGAACAAGACTCCTGGCGCTGCTACGAGCGCAAACCACGGGCCCTGCGGAAACCGGCCATCCATGACGCGCAACGCCGCATAGAAAGCTAGAAGGCTGCCGACAGTCATGCCTCCTCCCAGCCCTTCCCAACGCCAGGCGAGGATCATCCCCAGGCAAACACCGAAGGGGAAGAAGAAGAGTCCAACCAGGTCACGGAACGCAAACTGCGCCGGGTTAAACCCCTCTGCAAGGGCGCTCCCAACAAACATCAGCAGCACAAACCCGACGCTGGCGATGCTCCATAGCCTTGCGCTCCAACGAATGGCGGTTACACCACGGTCTCTTGACGTTCGAGTTTCATTCATGACCAACACCCTCTTGAGGCGACAGATGACATGGCGCCTGCTA
>JBHIEC010000130.1:0-6907 GCA_046760425.1 Anaerolineae bacterium | reverse complement strand
CCTGCAAGCCCATCAGCTTCTTGATGGCCTCGCTGGTGCGCCCCTTGGCCCGTAGCTCCAGGGCCTGACCCAACACCACCAGGGCGATGACCACGGCCGCCACGTCGTAGAAGGGCTCGGCTGTGCCTTCGGGGAAGATGCCGGGGGCCAGCACAGTCACGCCGGAGTAGAGCCAAGCGGCCGCCGTGCCCAGGGCGATGAGGGTGTTCATGTTGGCCGCGCGGTGCCGGAAGGCCGACCAGGCGCCTCGGAAGAAGCCTGAGCCGGACCACAGCAGCACCGGTAGGGTCAGCAGGCCCATCACGCCCCAGATGAGGCGCAGCGTCCCCATGGGCAGGTCGCGCAGGAGGGGGACGAACTGGGGGTAGGCCGTGGCCACCACCGGCACCGAGACGATGGCGGCGAAGAGGAACTTGTTGAACAGGCTGCGGTACTCCTTCTCCCGCTCCTCGGCCTCCTTATCGGCCGGCTCCTCACTGGGGGCCGGGCGGGTCTGGTAGCCCACCGACTCGACCGCGGCCCGCAGGTCGGCCAGGCTGGTCACCGCCGGCAGGTACTCGATGTAGGCTTCCTGGGTGCCCACGTTGACCGAGGCCTCCAGCACGCCGGGGGTGCCCTTGAGGGCTTCCTCGATAAACGTCACGCACGAGGCACAGCGCAGGTCCTGGATGCCGATGCGGGTCTTCGCCCCACCTACCCGATAGCCGGCGCTTTTGATGGCGCCGGTCAGGTTCTCCAGGTCGGCCACGCCGGGATCGTAGGTCACGAAGGCAGTCTCGTTGGCGAAGTTGACCGTGGCCTGCTGCACCCCCGGCACCGCCCGCAACGACTTCTCGATGGTCACCACGCAGGTGGCGCAGTCCAGCCCGACGATGGGGATCTCGCTCCGCACGGGGCCTTCCACCTTTTCGGGCACGCCTGTGGTGACCGATGGTATCGCTTCGACCCGGGGCGCCACGTAGTGCTCCGGGTTCTGCACGAACTGGGCCTCACAGTCGGCCGAGCAGAAGTAGTAGTCCCGGCCGTCGTAGGCCCGCACAGCGACAGCGTCCTGCTGCTCGATCTCCATCCCGCATACAGGGTCTTTCACTCTAGACATGGCTGACCTCCCTTCTACGAACCGGGGGTGGAAAGGCAACTACCAGTAGGCCAAGTTGGCCAAGTAAAACGTAAAGCCTCTGCCATGGTGGGCACGTTCTACGTCGTTACCCCGCAACATTTGTACTGTCCGCGAGAATGTGGCGGCGAACATGTCATTGCGAGCGGAGCGAAGCAATCTCCTGCCAGGTTGGGGATTGCTTCGTCACTCCGTTCCTCGCAATGACATCCATAGAAGTTTGGTTGCGGCCAAAGGCCGCGCTAAGTGTTACGGTCACTATTGTACCAGCTTCCCTCGCCCGGGGGAAGAGCCGTCTGACCTGTTCGCACCCCTACAGAACCACCTGTGTTTGGGCCGTGCTGGAACAGGTCATTTGGCCTGGTGCTGTTTCACGCAACAAGGGCTGACTTTTCGCCACCACCCCGCCCGGGGCTGATCCTTCGACCCTTCGACTTCGCTCAGGGCAAGCTTCGCTCAGGACAGGCGCCACCGGGCTCAGTCTACAAAGGCCTACCAGCCTGCGAAATCCAGCCCCAGCGGGGCTTTGTTGAGTTAGCCGGGGGCTTGAGCGCAGCGGAGCGGGCCCTGGCGGAGACGTCAAGGTCTGTTCTGTGAAAGGGCACCGGTTGTCCTGCCACCGACTAGAAACCCAACTCGGCCCGGGTGCGAATGAAGGCCAGCACGTTATCCCGGGCCACCATGCCCAGTAACCGCCCGGCATCCATGACCGGGAACTGGTTGATGTCCTCGGCCGTCATGCGGTCCAGAATCGTCGTCAGCTCGTCATCCGGCCGCACCCACTTGAGCTGGGCCAGTGGGATCATGACGTCCTCCACGCGACTGGTCGCCCAGCGCTCTCGGGGTACCTTCTTGATGAGGTGCAGGGTGAGCAGGCCAAAGACCTGATCGTCCTCCATGACGGGGAAGCAGCGCCGGCCGCTGGGCAACACCACTTGATCCACCAGGGCATCGAGGGTCAGTCCCCGGGCGATGCGCGGACAGTCGGTCATCATCACCTCGCGGGCGGTGTGGCCGGCCAGCATCTCCTGCAAGGCCACGCGGCGGTAGCTGGCTGTGGCCGCGTTCTCTAGGAACCAGCCGATGAAGCCGATCCACAGACCATCGGCCCAGTTGCCGCCGAAGATCTGCCAGATGCCCCAGAAGATGAAACCGTAGGCCACCAACCGGCCCAGCCCTGTAGCGATCTGAGTGGCCCGCCGCAGGTTGCCGGTGACGGCCCAGAGGATGGCCCGGAAGACCCGCCCGCCGTCCAGCGGAAAGCCAGGGATCAAGTTGAACAGGGCCAGAGCAACGTTGATCCAGGCCAGCCAGCTGGCCAGGGCGTGAAGTAGTGGACTGACCGGCAGGCTGACCAGCCACAGCAGGCCGAAGAGAGCGGCGATGACCAGACTGGTGGCCGGGCCGGCCAGGGCCATCAGAAACTCGGCGCGTGCGCTCCTGGGCTCCTCGCTGATCTGCGCAGCGCCGCCGAAGATGAAGAGGGTGATGTCTCGCACCGGCACCCCGTGGGCCTGGGACACAAAGCTGTGAGCCAGTTCATGCGCCACCACCGAGGCGAAGAAGAACAGGGCGGTGACCAAGCCCATGGCCCAGTAGGTCCCCACCGGCCAGCCAGGATGGATCCTGGGGAAGTAGTGACCGGCCAGGGACCAGGCCAACAGGGCGAAGATGATGAACCAGGAGTAGTCAAGCTTAATCTCGATGCCGAAAACCCGACCCAAGCTAAGAGTGTTACGCATCATGTTCTTCTCCCCCTTGCGATCACTCACCCGCGGCTGTTTACCGGGGGTGACGATTAGGTGCTCTTCCAGGTGATACCGCCGGCTAGAACTGCCTGAATCGCTCGCGCTGAGCATTGCAGATGGGACAGCGGTCCGGTGGTTCGCCTGCCACGGTGTGGCCGCATAGCTCGCAGATGTAGATGTCGCCGATCTCCAGGTCCCGGCCGGCCTCGACGGCGGCTTTCGCCTGGCCGTACATGACGGCGTGGATCTTCTCCGCTTGCAGGGCCCAATCGCTGGAGCGCAGGGCTCCCTTCTCCCCTTGCAGCTCGGCCACTGCCTTGAAGGCGGGGTACATCTCCTTCACCTCGTAGGTCTCGCCGTTGATGCCCGTTTGCAGATTCTCCGCCGACCCTTGGATGCCCCCCAACTCCCGCAGATGGTTGGTGGCGTGCACCCGCTCGGCGTAGGCGATGGCCTGGAAAAGCCGGGCCACGTTGGGATATCCCTCCTTGTCCGCCTCACCGGCGAAGATCAGATAGCGCATGTGGGCCTGACTCTCGCCGGCGAAGGCGGCCTGCATGTTTGCTTGCGTCATCTTCCTCATGGCGTTGCCTCCTGGGGATCGGTTCGCTTCTCAACCTCCTGACATATCAGTCACCCGAGCCTATTCTACCACGTTCGAGGTGAAAAAACAAGGGAGCGAGGGCAGGTACTCCTTCTTCTCGCCGGAGACCAGGATGCAGACGATGCCCTCGACCCTGTTGCCCAGCCCGGCGTAGACCCGCAGGAAGCAGACAGACGTTGCTGTCGGTGACCACGGCGCTGAAGGCGATGTTGCGGGTGATAAGCAGGTACAGCACAGTTTCATCGCCGCCATCTACCAGCAGGCGGCCGCGATGAGGCCACGGCGGGAAGAGGGGCGGGATAGCGATGCTGGCCATGATGGCTTCCAGCAACGACTCCTCGGGGTCCTCGCCGAAGAGGTAGAGACGGCCCGTGGCCAGGTCCGTAGCCACGATGTAGAGGTGGACGGCGAGCTGGCGGAAAAAATGCACCCCCGAGGGTGCGTTCGCTTCCAGAAAGGCCCTGAAGTTCTCGCTGGGATAGAGGCTATCCCGGCGGGTCAGCAGGTGCCAGGTCACCCTTAGCGGCCCACCGGGATAGACGTCCTCTTTGGTCACCTGCTGCCACATCTCCCCCAGCTTGTGGGCCCCGGATGGGGTGGGATCGGCGGCCAGGAAGGCCGCGTTGATCGCCCCGGCCGATGCCCCCACCAGCATCTCCGGCCGGATGCCGTTTTCCAGCAGCACCTGCAGGGCGCCCACCTGCAGCGCGCCCCGGTTGCCACCACCGCTCAACACGAAGGCCCTCATCACTCGTCACCTCCTGGTGATCTCCTCCCTTCCGCCCTTCCCCAGTCGGCAGGCCCCGAGACAGCGGGCCCAGAGGGCGTGATGGTCGGCATTCAGCAGCCCCAGCTCATGGAACACACTTCCCACTGCCAACAGGTCGCCCACGACGAAGTCGGCCACACCGTCGGTCTGCGCCGAATCCCCTCCGACCCACACCGTCGTCCAGCCCAGTTCCCGGGCGGGGACCAGGTTGGGCAGGGCGTCGTCCAGCATCACCACTTCGATACGCTCAGCACTCCGCACCCCATCCCCATCGGCGTGCAGGGTGCGCGCCACCCGTCGGTAGACGGACGGGTCGGGCTTGCCTCGGTAGCCGCCAAACTCGATGTCGAACACCCAGCCGAAGCGGTGCATGACCCCCAGCGCTCGTAGCACGCGATGGGCATAATCGCTCGGCGCATTGGTGAAAAGGCCCTTGGGCGCCTCGATGCAGGCCAGTAGGCAGTCCAGATCGGGATCGGGGGCCAGGTATGCCTCTACAGGGATATCGTGGACGTAGGACAGATAGCGAGGCAGGTCAATGGCATGATGCAGTACCAGCCCCCGGGTCGAGGAACCGTAGCGACGGTAGTAGTCGTGCCGCGTCTGCTCCGCCTGATCTCGCGCCATGCCCAGGTACTCAACCATGTAGGCGGTGATGCGGTCACTGATGGCGGCCATCAGCCCCGCCCCGGCCGGGTACAGCGTGTCGTCCAGGTCAAACAGCACGATCATCACGTCACCACCACCGAATTGTCGCCCCCGTAGGCGTTAGGCGCGTACTTGTCAGCATGCCAGTCGTTGTGCCACTCTCCGTTGATCAGGTAGCAGAACTGGTACTCCCGGCCCCGTTCCAACTCCAGGGTGACGTGCCAGGTCTCATCGTTCCGCCCTCGGCGGAAGGGAAAGGCCGTCTCATCCCAGTCGTTGAAGTCGCCAACCAGGTAGGCGCTCTCGATCCACAGACAGGCCGGGAGCTCAAAGGTGACCCACACCCTGGTTTCGTCCTGGGAAGGTGCTTTAGTGATCATGGCTGCCGCCTCCTTGCGGCATCCCCTTCGGACAGCCGTGTCCGGGGAGAGGGGAAGCTTCCCTTCTCACTGATCAGGGTTGCGGCTCAGGCCACCAGGCTGGCTGGCGAGCTCGCGTCCCAGCCCAGCGACGTTTCCAAGACAACAGCCGGCACCGCAGCGACGGTAAAGGCAGGCGCCAACCTGGCCCACCCCCGTTCGTAAGGAAGAAGGCCCCCAGGCCAAGAGGCAGACCAGAGCTAGGCCCAACATCGCCGCGCTGCTTAAGCTGTGGCTGTGCAGCACCAGTGCGTAGAAGGCAACGAAGGCTAAGGCGGCACAGGTGAACAGCGGCCCCCATTCCCTTAGGTTGCCCCCAACCCCTTTGTCGGTCATCGCTTAGCTCCTTTGGCGGTGGACACCCGACTCCTTTGCCGGGCATCCACGCTCACGCGGTCACTTCGGCCCGACGCCGGGCCGCTTCCCGCCTTGTTGGGGCTGACACCTCTCGCTGGTAGCCGGGTCGAATGTCCACCTTGCGCAGTCGGTTGGCATTGGTCACCACCGTAGTGGAGCTGGTGGCCATGGCGATCTCCGCCAGCACCGGGTGCATCCAGCCGATGATGGCCAGCGGGATCATCACCACGTTGTAGAAGAAGGCCCAGAAGAGGTTCTGCTTGATCTTGCGGAAGGTGGCCCGGCTCAGCTTGATGGCGCTCACCACGCCCGACAGATGGCCGCTGACCAGCGTCACGTCCGAGGCCTCGATGGCGATGTCGGTGCCGGTGCCGATGGCGATGCCCACGTTGGCCTGGGTGAGGGCCGGGGCGTCGTTGATGCCGTCGCCCACCATGGCCACCAAACCGACTTTCTCCTGGAGCTCCTGGATCACTTGCACCTTGGCGTCGGGCAGCACCTCGGCCAGCACGCGACTGATGCCCACCTTCCTGGCGATGGCCTGGGCCGTGCGCCAGTTGTCGCCGGTGAGGATGGCCGTCTCCAGCCCCATGGCCTCCAGCTCCCGGATGGCCTGCACCGAGTCCTCCTTGAGGGTGTCGGCCACGGCGATGACCCCCGCCAACGTGCCGTTGGCGGCCACCAGCATGGCCGTCTTGGCCTCCTCCTCCAGCCGCACCAGTTCCGCCTCCAGCGGCGCCGGGTCTACACCATGCTCCGCCATCAGCCGCCGCGAGCCCACCAGCACCCGATCGCCGTTCACCGAGGCCATGACCCCCTTGCCGCGCACCGCCTGGAACTCCAGCGGTTCCGCCAGTTCCAGCCCCTGGGCTTCCGCCTTCTCGACGATGGCCCGCCCCAGGGGGTGCTCGCTGCCCCGCTCGGCCGAGGCCGCCAGGTACAGAAGGAGGCCCTCTCCCCCTTCCCCCCGGGGGTTAGGGGTGAGGGCGACCACATCGGTCACTTCCGGCTTGCCCTTGGTGATGGTGCCCGTCTTGTCAAAGACGATGGTGTGCACGTCCTTCAGGGTCTGGATGGCCTCGCCGGAGCGGATGAGCACCCCGTTCTCGGCGCCCATGCCGCTGCCCACCATCAGCGCCGTAGGGGTGGCCAGGCCCAGGGCGCAGGGGCAGGCGATGACCAGCACGGCCACCATCGAGACAATGGCCAGAGTGATGACACCCAGATTCGGGTTGACCCAAGGCA
>JBHIEC010000129.1:0-6914 GCA_046760425.1 Anaerolineae bacterium | reverse complement strand
CGCTTCAGCTCCTCCTCGCGGCGTTTGCGCTCCTTGAGGGCCTGGATCTCGGCAGCCAGACTGTCTACGTCATGGAAGCGGCGGTAGACCGAGGCGAAACGCACGTAAGCGACGTCGTCCAGGGCCCGCAAACGCTCCATCACCTTCTCCCCGATGACCCGGCTCTCCACCTCCGCCCTGCCCAGGCTGTAGAGCTCCCCCTCGATCTGGCTCACCACCTGCTCCAGGGTCTCGGCTGAGATGGGACGCTTGGCACAGGCTTTGTGCAGACCCGCCATGAGCTTCTCCCGATCGAACTCCTCCCGCCGCCCATCCCGCTTCACCACCAGCAGATTGACCGACGCCACCCGCTCATAGGTGGTGAAGCGCCGACCACAGGCCTGGCACTCCCGCCGTCGTCGGATGCCGTCACCCACCTGACGCGTATCAATCACCCTGGAGCCCCCTTTGATGCAATACGGACACTTCATGGCTGCCTCCCCCCTGGCTGATCGGGCCCGCAATCCTGAGCAGCTACTAGATGTTGGGGCAAATATGGAAAATAACCACAAGATGTTGTGGTGAAAGGGCAGATATAAGTTTACCACAACTTGGGCCGGATTGCAAGGGGAAAATCTTAAAATTTGCTTAAAAGAATCACCCCCTTCTCATCTGAGAAGGGGGTGATCGGAAGGAGGGTGAAAATGAAAGCTGTTAGCGAGAGCCAGGTGATGATTGCCCCTCTTGTCCTCAGCCGGACCAGGTCAGTTCCTTCCTCCAAGCAGGTGCCAACCGCCGCCTGCGGGGCCCGGCGAGGGAAGATCAGGGATCGAACCCTTCCTACTGAGTATCGTCTCGCAGGCGATATGGTGGGCGCTCACCGTCGTGCAGACGGAGCGCCCGGGATCACAGGCAGCAAACTCGTCCCCGCCTCGAACCGAAGCCGTCAGCGCGCTCTAAGAGCTTTGGCCTCCCGCAGAAAGGGCGGGATGTCCAGGTCATCGCGGTCGAAAGCCCGCACAGGGAACTCGCGGATGTTCGACGGGAGAGGCTGTCGCTTGGCCATGACATCGAAGCCGGTGGCGATGACGGTGATCTGGATCTCGTCGTCCATGGACTCGTCAATGACGGCACCCCAGCGCAGGTTGGCTCCGGGAGCCAGGGTCCCCTTGATGATCGCCGCCGCCTCGTCCACCTCGGCCAGGGTTAAGCCCGGACCACCCGTGACGTTGAAGAGAGCGCTCGTGGCTCCCTGGATGGTCACGTCCAGGAGGGGGTTGGTGATGGCCTTCTGAGCTGCCTCCACCGCCCGGTTATCACCGCTGGCTCGCCCCACGGCCATGAGGGCTGAGCCCCCCTCGGCCATGATGTTCCGCACATCAGCGAAGTCCAGGTTGATCAGGCCCGGCACGGTGATCAGCTCTGAGATGCCCTGGATACCCTGGCGTAGCACGTCGTCGGCAGCCAGGAAGGCGGACTGCAGGGTGGCCTTCTTGTCCATGATCTCCAACAGGCGATCATTGGGGATGACGATCAGGGTGTCCACCTTCTCCTGGAGCCTGGCGATACCCTCCTCGGCCACCTCCCGCCGCCGCGAGCCCTCCCAACTGAAGGGCTTGGTGACCACCCCGACGGCCAGGGCGTTGACCGCTTTGGCCAGTTCCGCCACGATGGGGGAGGCGCCAGTGCCTGTGCCGCCGCCCATGCCAGCGGTGATGAAGACCATGTCAGCACCCTCTATGGCCGCGGCCAGGTCCTCCCGACTCTCCTCAGCAGCCTTCTGCCCGATCTCAGGGTTGCCCCCGGAGCCAAGCCCTTTGGTCAGCTTGTCCCCGATGCGGATGCGATAGGGCGCCTGGGAGAGGAGCAGGGCCTGGGCGTCGGTGTTGACGGCGATGAACTCCACGCCGCTCAACCCCTCGGCGATCATGCGGTTGATGGCGTTAGAGCCCCCGCCACCGATGCCCATGACTTTGATGTGAGCGAAACTTTCGACCTCTGCTGTGTTCATTGTCTCTTGTCTCCTTTCATTTTTGAAGTCCCCGTTCTATCGAGGAAGGAAGACTTTCAACCACTTCATGAGCCACTCAGGGAGCCAATCAGGTCCGGACGGGAGATCCTCTTGTTCCTCCTCCCCATGTCGCATAGCCCATAGGAGCAGCCCCACGCTGGTGGCGTAGGCCGGGCTGTGGATGACGTCCACCAACCCCACCAGGTTGTGGGGCACGCCGATGCGGACCGGAAGCTCCAGAACCTGGCAGCCCAGCTCCCGGATGCCCGTCAGCTCCCCCGTCCCCCCGCACACCACCACGCCCGCCGGCAGGAGGCCGTCGTAGCCGGATTTCTTGACTTGCTGCCCGATCAGGCCCAGGATCTCCTGGGCACGGGCCTCCAGGATCTGGGCCACATGGTGGCGAGGGATGGCCGTCCGGGACTCGTTGCCGAACACCTGGACCTCGATGACCTCGTCGAGCCCTACGGCCTCCGAGAGGGCGTGGCCGTGCTTGACCTTGAGCTCCTCGGCGCTCTGGAAGGGCATGCGCAGCAAGACGGCCAAGTCGTTGGTCAGGTGGTTGCCTCCCACGGGCAGGACGAAGGTGTGGCAGATGTTGCCCTCGACGAAGATGGCGATGTCGGTCGTGCCACCCCCGATGTCGGCCAGCACCACGCCGCTCTCTCGCTCCGCTTTGGTCAACACCGCCTCCCCTGAGGCCCAGGGCTCTAGCACCAGATCGCGGACCTGGACGCCGGCCCGATCCACAGCCCTCCTCAGGTTCTCCAGGGAGGTGACGGCGGCGGTGACAATGTGCACCTCCACCTCCAGGCGGAAAGCCTGCATGCCCAGTGGGTCGCTGATGCGCAGGCCCTCCTGCCCGTCAAGGATGTAGTAGCGGGGGATGGCGTGGACGATCTTGCGGTCGTGCGGGACGGCGATGGCCCTGGCGGCATCAATGGCCCGCTCGACATCCTGCTGGCGGACGATGTGGTCGCCGTGGGTGATGGCCACCACCCCCCGGCTGTTGAGGGCCGAGATGTGTTCGCCCGTCACCCCCACGTAGGCCCTGTCAATATCGTAGCCGGAGACGCGTTCCGCCTTATCCACTGCCGCCCCGATGGCGCGGGCCGCGTCCTCGACGTTAACCACCATCCCCTTGCGCAAGCCCTGGGATGGGGCCACGCCCACCCCTATGATACGCAGCCGCTCCTCCTCGGGGTCCTCCACCTCGCCCACCAGGGCACAGATCTTGGTCGTCCCCACATCTATACCTATAAGCGTCTCTTCCACCTCACCCCTCCCGCCCTCAGCGCTCCCGATAGTAGGGCCTATCGAAACGCAGGTCAATAAAGTCCACCGGCCGCCCCCTGGCCTCCAGCTCCCGCACCAGAGCCCTCAGGATGCGCACCTTCTGCGTCAAATCCTCCTCCCCGGGCTTGAAGTAGACGGGCCAGCCCTGCTCGGTGGTATGGACAATGCCCCTGGCCCGCGAATAGGCCAGGCGAGAGGCTCCGAGCAACTCATGGAGGCCCAGGGCCGTGTGGACGACGCTCACGTCTATCTGGTCGCCCGGCTGGAGGGGCAGGCCGTCCTGATCCTCGATGAGGGGGATACCCTCCAGTATCGCCTCCGCCGGCAGTAGTTGCCCCTCCTCGTCGGCCCCGTAGCGGGCCTCGCCGATCCGCCACTCCACCACGGGCCAATACTCCTGCACCTCGATGTGCACCTGGTTTGGCAGGCCGATGCTCACCTGAACAGCCTTGATCTGGGGGAGCTGGGCGATGGTCGCCTCCACCTCATGGGGCCGGATGAAGAAGATGCTCTTGCCCGCCAGGCCGCTCTGGGCGTAGATCACGTCGGCCGAGACCAGGCGGTTGCCGTTCACCGTCGCCTCCTGGACGTAGAAACGATCCGAGGTGAAGAACTGGAAGGCCAGCCAGCCCAGGGCCAGCAGGAGGAGCAGGCTCAGAAGCTTCGGGCCCTTCAGGAACGTAAGAGCAGCCCGAGGCTTCAAGGTCAGCTCGCCCCATGCCACGGCGGTGTGCTTGCGAGATCGGCTCCGCCGCCGACGCTTCTTCCTGGTCAAACGCACGCCCTGCCCCTACCCCCACTCCCCCACCAACTCGATCTCCAGCTCCAGCTCGACCCCGAAGCGCTCCCACACCGTACGGCGGGCCAGCTCGATGAGGGCCTGCACGTCCACGGCCCGGGCCCCGCCGTGGTTGACGATGAAGTTGGCGTGCACGGGTGAGATCTCCGCCTGGCCCACCCGCCGGCCTTTCAGCCCCGCCTGGTCAATGAGGCGACCGGCGAAGTCCCCCGGTGGGTTCCTGAAGATGGAGCCCACGCTGGGCTCCGACGGCTGGGTGCGGCGGCGAAAGTCGGCGTACTGAGCCATGCGGGCCGTTAGGACTTCTACCGGTTCGCGGTGCAAGGCGAACTCCGCATCCAGCACCACCTCGCGCCCCCCCTGGCCCTTGAAGCGGCTGGTGCGATAGCCCAGGGCCAGTTGATGGACCGGCAGCTCGGCGATTTCTCCCTCCTCGGTCAGGATGGTGACCCTCTGCAGCACGTCGGCCATGCTCCAGCCGTGGGCGCCCGCGTTGTTGACCACAGCGCTGCTGATGGAGCTGGGGATGCCGATGGCCCATTCCAGCCCCGCCCAGCCCATCCTGGCCATGAGGAAGGCCAGCCCCGGCAGAGAGGCGCCCCCCTCGGCGTACAGGATGGCGGTTCGACTGAGCCCGCCGAAGTTCTCAGCGTTGCCGGCCTCCACCTCCCGCAGTTCGTAGGCCTGGCAGTCATTCTGGATGACCAGCCCTCGGATGCCCCTGTCCGCGACCAGGATGTTGGTGCCGTGCCCCAGGATGAAGTAGGGCACCGCGTGGCGGCGGGCCAGCCTCACCCAGCGGCATAGCCCCTCGATGGTTCCGGCCTTGACGAACAGGTCGGCCGGCCCGCCGATGCGGAAGGAGGTATGGCGGGCCATGGGCTCGTTCACGAACACCTGGTCGCCCAGGCCCTCTTTCAGGGCTTCCTGAAGGATCTCAGGGGCTAGATCGGACATTATCGCTCTCTCAGAATGGCCAGCACTTCTTCCCCCACCCTCCACACGTCGCCTGCACCCAGGGTGAGGAGGACGTCGCCCGGCCGGATCCGATGGGCCAGGTAGGTGGCGGCCTCACGCAGGTCGGCGATGTGGCGGACATGGGGGTGACTCATGCGGGCCACCAGATCCGCCGAGCTGATGCCCAGGTCGTCGTGCTCCCGGGCGGCGTAGATGGCCGTGACCACCAGGTGATCGGCCTGGTCAAAGGCCCGGGCGAAGTCGTCCAGCAGGAATCTGGTGCGACTGTAGGTGTGGGGCTGGAAGACGACCCACAGCGCCTGCCCCGGGTAGCGCTCCCTGGCGGCAGCCAGGGTGGCCCGGATCTCCGTGGGGTGATGGGCGTAGTCGTCCACCACGGTCACCCCCCGCACCACGCCCTTAACCTCGAAACGGCGCCGCGTGCCCCGGTAGCGGGCCAGAGTCCCCCGCACCTGATCCACGTCCAGGCCCAACAACCAGGCCACAACAATAGCCGCCAGGGCGTTGGTCACGTTATGTCGCCCCGGGACGCCGAGGCTGAAGGGGCCGAGCTGGGCCTCACCGTGCCAGACGACGAAATCGTACCCGCCGCGCCCATTGAGCCGCAGATCCGTCGCCCGCCACTCAGCCCCCTGCCCCAGCCCATAAGTCACCACAGTTCCCTCAGTTCCCCCGAGGTCTCTCACCTTCGGATCATCCTGGCACAGCACGACGTAGCCATCTGGCGGCACCAAAGCGATGAACTGGCCAAAAGCCTCGACGATGGCCTCCAGGCTGCCGTAGTAATCCAGGTGATCGGCCTCGATGTTGGTGACCACAGCCAGGCGGGGGACGGCTTTCAGGAAGGAGCCATCGAACTCATCGGCCTCGGCCACCAGGTACTCGCCCTGCCCCAGTTTGGCGTTGGTGCCCAGGTCCATCAACTCGCCCCCCACCAGGACCGTGGGGTCGAGCCCGGCCCGCTCCAGGATAAGGGCGATCATGGCGCTGGTGGTGGTCTTGCCGTGGGTGCCGGCCACGGCGATGCTGTACTTCTCCGCCATCAGCCGCCCCAGCATCTCCGCCCGCTTGAGGACCGGAATGCCTCGCCGCCGCGCCTCCACCACCTCGGGATTGTCGAGCGGCACGGCCGAGGAAATCACGACCAGCTCCGCCCCTGCCACCTGCTCCGACCGATGGCCCTCGTAGACCGTCGCCCCCAGGGCGGCCAGCTTGTCGGTGAGGGCCGAGAGTTTCAGGTCCGAGCCGGAGACCCGATGCCCCCGCTCCAGCAGCACCCTGGCCAGGCCGCTCATGCCGATGCCGCCCATGCCTACGAAGTGGACGTGGGAACGCTCGTGATCCCTCATCGGATGATCCTCAAGATGATCAGGAAGATGATGAACACTAACAGATAGATCTCCCGCAAATTCTCGGGGACGAGATTTAAAGGCAGGTAAGGGATCAGGCTCTGGGCGAAGTCCGAGAGGGGCGGCTTGTAGAGCCCCACTTTCTCCACCGGGTACTTGAAGATATCCAGGTAGTACCAGATGGTGCCCACGACGAGATAGCCGTTCAGCAACCCAGAGCCCAGGTTCAACAGCATACCCACCGGCCCCCTGGGGGGCTTGCCCGCGAAGGCCAGGGTCTCTCCGTGGTAAGAGATGAAGACCACAAACAGGAGGAACAGGGTATAGATGGCGAACGAGATCAGGTCCTCGTTGGGGGTGCCTATGAACTTGAAGACCCTGTTCGCCAGCCTGAGCAGAACCTCGCCGAAACGGACCAGGACCAGCATGGCCACCAGGGTGGTGGTTGTCACCCCCAGTTCGCGGGGGAAGCCGCGAATCGCCCCCACGATCCCGAACACGA
>JBHIEC010000128.1:0-7051 GCA_046760425.1 Anaerolineae bacterium | reverse complement strand
CCCGCACCGCCCTGGCGATGCTTTCCGCGTTGGGGATGACGAAGTCCTCCAGGGTGTTGGAGTAGGGGATGGGGACGTCAGGCACAGCCAGCCGCTTGATGGGCGCGTCCAGGTAGTCCAGGGCCTCTTCAGCCACAATGGCAGCGATCTCCCCGGACATTCCGAAGCTGAGGTAATCCTCGTCTACCACCAGCAGGCGATGGGTCTTCTTGACGGAGTTGACAATGGCCTCCTTGTCCAGAGGCACCAAGGTGCGCAGGTCCAGCACCTCGACGCTGATCCCCTCCTCAGCCAGCTTCTCCGCCGCCTCCAACGAGCGGTGCACCATCATAGACACGGCGACGATGGTCACGTCGGTCCCTTCGCGCTTGACATCGGCCTGGCCGAAGGGGATGGTGTAGGGCTCCTCGGGGACGGGCGCCCAGGTAGCTTCGATGATGGTCATCCAGGGCAAGCCCATCAACCCCTTGTGGAAGAAGTACATGACGGGGTTGTCATCTCGAATGGCCTGGATCATCAGCCCCTTGGCATCATAGGGGGTAGAGGGGATGACCACCTTGATGCCCGGGATGTGGCCAAAGAGCCCATACAAGCACTGGGAGTGCTGGGCGGCGTCGTTGTAACCCCCGCCAATGGCCGTGATGATGACCACCGGCACCTTGAGTTGCCCCCCGGACATGTACTGGATCTTGGAAAAATGGTTCAACACCTGATCCATGCAAGCCCCGATGAAGTCGATGAACATCACCTCGGCGATGGGACGCATCCCCTCCAGGGCTGCCCCCACAGCGGCGCCGACGAAGCCCATCTCCGAGATGGGGGTATCTCGCACCCGTTCGTCGCCGAACTGCTTCCAGAGTTCGGACGAGGCCCCAAAGATGCCGCCGTAGGTCCCCACGTCCTCCCCCATGATGAAGACCGACTCATCCCGTTCCATCTCCTGACGGATGGCCTCGGAGATGGCCTGATACATGGCGATCACTCTCTCTGCCATTTCTCTTCCTCCTCATTGGCGTATGGCTGATGCCATACCCGTATGCCATCGGCTAGACGAAGACGTGCTCCAGGGCCTCCTCAGGCTCCGGCCAGGGGCTCTGGCGAGCGAACTCCTCCGCCTCCTTGACGGCGGCCGTCATCTCTTCTTGGATCCTGGCCGCCTCCTCCTCGGTGAGCACCCCTTGCTCTATCAGCTTCTCCTTGAAACGAGGGATGGGGTCCAGTTCCTTCCACCTGGCCTTCTCCCCCTCGGGCAGGTAGAGTTCCGGGTCGCCCTCGAAGTGGCCACGGAATCGGCGGCAGGTGCACTCGATGAGGGAAGGCCCCTCGCCCCGGCGGGCTCGGGCCACGGCTTCGCCGGCCGCCTCGTAAACGGCCATGACGTCCATGCCGTCCACCAGCACCCCCGGGATACCGTAGGCCGCCGCTCGCTCGGTGTTCGACTTGACGGCCGTGGATTTCGTCTTGGGCACCGAGATGGCGTACAGGTTGTCCTCGACGATGAACACGGCCGGCAGCTTCCAGAGGGCAGCCAGGTTGATGGCCTCATGGAAGGCCCCGATGTTGGCCGCCCCGTCGCCGAAGAAGGCCACGGCCACGTTGTCCTTGCCCTGCATCTTGTAGGCCAGGGCCGCGCCGGTGGCATGGGGGATACCGGCCCCGATGATCCCTCCGCAGCCGAAGTGGAGGTCGGCGTCGAAGAGGTGCATGTGGCCGCCCTTCCCCTGGCAGAGGCCCGTTTTCTTGCCGAAGAGCTCGGCCATCATCTTCTTGAGATCCACCCCCTTGGCGATGAGGTGGCCGTGGGAGCGGTGGGTGCCGCACACGGCGTCCTCAGGCCTGAGGTGAGCGCAGACACCAGTGGCCACCGCCTCCTCGCCGCTATACAGGTGCATCTCGCCAGGCATGGGGTCGGCAGCGATGTTGAAGACGGGGGACTTGCCCTCCCAGTAGATCTCGGCCACCCGCTCCTCGAAGGTCCTGATCTTGACCATGGTGCGGTACAAGTCTAGCAATTGCTCCTTTCCCAGTTCCATGGCATGTCACTCCTTTCAAATCCGGGCTGGGTCGCAAGCGCTCGCAGCGGTGACAAGCGGTCACGCTCACCTGCGCTCACGTCAGCTCTTAGCTGAGACCTGCGTGACCGCTTGTCAGGACTCAAGCTTAACATAAGTCATAGCAGTTGTGCTGCGAGCGCTTGCGAGGTAGAAACCTCCAGCGCTCGACCTGAGCCCACAACTCGATGGAATGCATCACCTCCTCTCTCAAAATAAAGACCGACCCCCTTTCTTGAGCCCGCGCTTAGGAATGGGTCGGTCCTACTTATCCAGATAACACCTCCGCTTCAACACTGTAGCCGGCGAGGTGAACTCACAATTCTTAACAAAGTATAGCACAGGGCGTTGACCTTGTCAAACGGACACCTCAACTGGGAGAGCTACCAACGTCTTATATATTCCACCGCCCGCTCCAGTTGTGGATCCCTATCATTGGCCCGATCCTCCTCCGTCAGCACGACCTCGATGTCGGGGCGGAGGCCCTGGCCGTGGATCTGGTGGCCGCTGGGGGTGAACCAGCGGGCCGTGGTGACCCGCAGGCTGGAGTTGTCGCTCAGCTCATGGGTTACCTGCACCGAGCCCTTGCCAAAGGTGCCCTCGCCGATGAGAACGCCACGCCCGTGATCCTGAATGGCCCCGGCCACGATTTCGGCGGCGCTGGCGGTGCCTTTGTTGACCAGCACGGCCAGAGGGATATCCGTGGCCAGGCCGCCCTTGAGGGCCGGGTGCTCCCGCTCGACACCATCCCTGCCCACCTCGGTGAGGATCAACCCCTCATTGACAAACTGGCTGGCTACCTCCACAGCCACGTGCAGGAACCCACCGGGATTGTCCCGCAGGTCGAGGATCAGCCCCCTGGGCTCCTGGGCCAAAAGCTGCTGCAAGGCCGATTTCACGGCCGGGGTGGCCCGCCCGTTGAAGCTAAAGAGCTTGAGGTAGGCGGTATCCCCCTCCAGCATCTCGCTCTCGACCACAGGCAGCTCGATGCGATCGCGCACGATCTCCAGGGTGAGAGGCTCTCCCGCTTCCGGACGGTGGATAGTCAACCGCACGATGGTGCCCTTGCGCCCGCGGATGAGGCTGATGGCCTCGAAGAGGCTCAAACCCTCTGTCGGCCGTCCATCAATGGCCATGACGACATCGCCCGCCCGCAGGCCGGCCCGCTGCGCCGGCGTATCTTTCAGCGGCGAGACGATCACTAACTGGCCATCCCGCATCTCCACCACGGCGCCGATGCCCTCGAAAGCGCCTGACAGGTCGTCGTTGAGGATAGCCGCGTGGGCGGCGTCAACGAAGACGGTGTGGGGATCGCCCAGGGTGTCCACCACGCCCTGGATGGCAGCGTAGGTCATGCGCTGGGGGGAGGGCACATCCCCGTAGAACTCCTGCTGGATGATGCCCCACGCCTCCCAGAAGACCTCGAACTGGTCTTCCAGGGCCGTGGCTGAGCTTTCCATGGGTGGCGGGGAGAGGGTGAATTGGACGGCGAAGCCCGCCAGATAGGCACTGGCGGTGACAAAGGCGGCCAGCAGGGCCATGGCCGCCATTCTGAGGAATCCTCTCATCGCTCCTGGCTCGTTTTGCTTGACATAAAATATCACCCCTGGGGATTAGACCGCCGGGGTAGGGTAGGGGGCTGGTCAACGCTGGCTTTTGAGGTACTCCAACGCCCGCTGCAGTTGTGGATCCTGGCCGGCCTGGATGTCCTCCTCTGTCAGAGGCACCTCGATGTCAGGGGCGATGCCTTCCTCGCTGATCTGTTGGCCATCGGGGGTCAGCCACTGGGCCACCGTCACGTGCAGGGTGGAGCCATCGCTGAGCTGGTGGACGTTCTGCACCCAGCCCTTGCCCAGAGTCCGCTCGCCGATGAGGACACCGCGCTTATGGTCCTGGATAGCCCCGGCCACGATTTCTGAGGCGCTGGCGCTGCCCTTGTTAATCAGAACCACCAGGGGGATATCCGTGGCCAGGCCGCCCCTGGCAGCGCGGAAAGAGCGTTCCCGGCCGTCGTTCCAGCGTTCATGGGCGATGATGCCCTCTTTGATGAACTGGCTCGCGACTTCGATGGAGCTGTTCAGGTAGCCGCCCGGGTTGTTACGCAGATCCAAGATGAGGGCCGTGGCGCCCTTCTGCTTCAACTCCCGGATAGCCTTGCTCAGCTCAGCGTTGGTCCGCTCCCCGAAGAGGCCCAGGCGGATGTAGCCGATCTTGAATTCCATGAGCCGCCAGGCCACTGTAGGCGTTTCGATCTCGCCTCGCACCACCTCGAAGACGAGGGGCTCCGGCTCGCCAAAGCGCAGGATGGTCAGCCGCACTGTGGTGCCCTTGGGCCCACGGATGAGCAGCACGGCCTCGGTCAGCGACATATCCACGATCTCATGGTCGTCAACCTTGATGATGATGTCGCCGGCCCGGATGCCCGCTTTCTGGGCTGGTTGGCCCTCCATGGGAGCCACGACGACCAGTTGCCCATCCTCCATGGTGACCACGGCCCCGATGCCCTCAAATTTGCCCCGTAGATCGGTCCTCTGTAACTCGGACATCCGGGGATCCATGAAGACGGTGTTGGGGTCGTCCAGGGTCTTGATCACACCCCGGATAGCGCCGTAGGTCATCTCCTGGGCGGTGGGCACCTGGCCATAGAACTCCCGTTGGATAATGCGCCACGCCTCCCAGAAGACCCCGAACTGTTCGGGTTCCCCGGCGGCCACGAGGGGACGCCCCTGGGCGTGGTTGATGAACCAGCTAGTCCCGAAGCCCGCCAGGAAGGCGGTGCTGGTCATCACCGCTACCACCAGGCTCATAGCCAGCACTTTAAGTAGTCCGCGCATGGAGTTCCCTTCCTAGTTTTGACATAAATAATTTCCGAACCTTGCACTTTCAATGGCTATTTTAGCACACCCCGGGGATAAAGGCAAATGGCCTTCAGCAGGCGTGGTAGGAATTTGGCCTGGAAAAGGGAGCAGACACCAGAAAAGGCGCACATAAAGGCTGATCCAGCGAAGAGTCTGACACCCCATTCTCGGAAGGGGTTATGTCGAACGGAGCGGCTCTGAACGGAGTTTAATGACATAAAAATTATAGTGTGAACTTATCTATCCCCTACCCTAGGCCACATATGGCCGCAAGGCGGCCAGGAACCGCGCCGGGATCCTACCCTCCACCAGGGTCCCCTCCGCCGTGTGCTCCTCCGTCTCCACGAACCCCTGCCGATGAAGCAGCGCCAGCAGCTCACCAGCCTGATAGGGGATGCAGACGCGGATGGAGATCAGAGCCGCGTTCAGCACCTCCTCCACCCGCTCCAGCAGCCGCTCCAGCCCGATCCCCCACTCGGCGGAGATGGGGACGGCATCGGGGTACAGGTTCGTCACCCCCCTCATCGCCTCTGACGCCTCCAGTTCGCCCGGATTGACCCTCAGCCCGTAGGCTCTCTCCCCCAGCAACAGGTCAATCTTGTTGAGGGCCGTGACCCGGGGCTTGCCCGCCACTCCCAACTCGGCCAGGGTATCCTCCACCGCCTGGCACTGCTCCCGGGCGTTGGGGTGCGTTATGTCAATAATATGCAGGAGCACGTCGGCCTCCTCGATCTCCTCCAGCGTGGCGCGGAAGGCGGCTACCAACTGAGTGGGCAGCTTCTGGATGAACCCCACCGTATCGGTGAAGAGCACCTCTTTCCCCTCCGGCAGGGTCACGCGACGCGTGGTGGGGTCTAGGGTGGCGAAGAGCTTATCCTCCACCAGGACGTCGGCCCCGGAGAGGGCGTTGAGCAGGGTGGACTTGCCGGCGTTGGTGTAGCCCACGATGGAGACCACGGGGATGGCCGCCCGCTTACGCTGCTGGCGGTAGAGGCGCCGGTGGGTGCGCACCTGCTCCAGCTCCCGCCTCAGGCGGGCGATGCGCTGGCGGATCTCCCGCCGGTCCGTCTCCAACTGGGTCTCGCCAGGGCCCCGCAGCCCCACGCCCCCGATGCCGCCGCGCCCGGCTGCGCCGCCCACCTGCCGCGCCAGGTGGGTCCACATGCGCGTCAGCCGTGGCAGGCGGTACTCGTACTGAGCCAGCTCCACCTGAAGCTGGCCCTCTTTGGTGCGGGCATGCTGGGCGAAGATGTCCAGGATGAGGGCTGTGCGGTCCAGAATCTTGACCTCCAGCGCCTCCTCCAGGTTGCGCTCCTGGCGGGGTGACAGCTCGTCGTCGAAGACGACCACGTCGTAGTTCAGCTCCCCCTTCCAGAGCGCCAGCTCCTCCACCTTGCCCTTGCCGATGTAGGTGGCCGGGTGGGGCCGCTCCAGCCGCTGGACCGTCTGGCCCACCACCTTGATGCCCGCCGTGCGGGCCAGTTGGGCCAGCTCCGCCAGGGAGTCCTCCACGCGCCAGAGGCCCGGCCGGCGCTTGAGCTCCACGCCTACCAGAAAGCCACGTTCGATCTTATGGTCTGTTGAAATCAAATCTCGCTCGATAGCTGTCATCCTCCTGTTTCGGTCAGGTTCTCAGATATAAGCCAGATTAGGGTCGTCACGAATGTAAGCCATCTGCTGTCCAAGGTATGGCAGAGGGGGTAGATTGTGCTACCTTCGCAACAGGTGATAGGCCGGTGACGTGAGCAACCGGCAGGCATCCACCGCCTCGCGCCACTCCGCGCGGCGAATCTCCGCTACAGTCTCTGCATGGGGCAGCAGGCCGAAGTCCCAGGCTGCGCATAAACGCGCCAGGAAATCCACCCGCTCAGCCAGGGTCTTCAGGGTAGTGGGTGGTTCCGTATCCGGGTAAAGCGCACCGTCAATCCACGGGTTATCGGACGTCCTGCTGGAGTGCATTAAGAAAGTCCTCCAGAAACCAACGCCGCACCCCTTCAGCCTCTGCTCGCTGTTGAGGGTCGGCGATCTGTGCCAAGGGACGATGCTGGGCAATGCGTTCCAGGTGGGTGCAGAAGGCCAAGTGCACCGCCCAGGGAGATCTTCTCGCCCAACCCACGTTTTGCTAGAGCCTGCAAGCAGGCT
>JBHIEC010000127.1:0-7054 GCA_046760425.1 Anaerolineae bacterium | reverse complement strand
CCGGGGAGCGGGGGACACTGAAAGTGCTCTTACGGATGGGATCAACCGATAGAACTGATGGAGGGAGAGATGAGGAAGCTCGTCGAGTGCGTGCCCAATTTCAGCGAAGGGCGCCGCAAAGGGGTAGTTGACCGCATCGCCGAAGCCATCGCCAGCGTGGGCGGGGTGCGGGTGCTGGACGTGCAGATGGACGCCGACCATAACCGCTCGGTGATCACCTTCGTGGGGCCGCCGGCGGCCGTGGAGGAGGCCGCCTTCCGGGGCGTGGCGAAGGCGGCGGAGCTCATTGACATGGAGCAGCACCGGGGCGAGCACCCCCGCATGGGCGCAGCCGACGTGGTGCCTTTTGTCCCTCTCAGCGGCGTGACCATGGAGGACTGCGTGGCCATGGCGCAGCGGCTGGGTCGGCGGATCGGGGAGGAGCTGGGCATCCCCGTCTACCTCTACGAGGAAGCGGCTACGCGGGAGGAGCGGCGCAACCTGGCCGACGTGCGCCGGGGCGAGTACGAGGGGATCAAAGTCGAGATCGAGACGAACCCCGACCGGGCGCCGGACTTCGGCCCCCACCGCCTGGGCAAGGCCGGGGCCACGGCTGTGGGCGCCCGCTGGCCCCTCATCGCCTACAACGTCAACCTGGGCACCGATGACCTCCAGGTGGCCAAGGCCATCGCCCGGGCCGTCCGTCACTCCAGCGGGGGGTTGCGCTACGTCAAGGCCCTGGGCCTGGACATCCGCGAGCGAGGCATCGTCCAGGTGTCCATGAACATGACCCGCTACCAGAAGACGCCCCTGCACCGCGTCTTCGAGATGATCAAACGCGAGGCGGCCCGCTACGGTGTGCCCGTGATCGGCAGCGAGATCGTGGGCCTGACCCCTCAGGAGGCCCTGCTGGATGCCGCCGCCTTCTACCTGCAACTGGAGGGCTTCTCTCCCCACCAGGTCTTGGAAAGCCGCCTGAGGGAGGAGCCGACCACGACGCCCCGCGCCTTCCTGGAGGCCGTGGCCGAGGGGACACCGGCTCCCGGCGGGGGCAGCGTGAGCGCCCTGGCCGGCGCCCTGGCTGGAGCGTTGACGGTCATGGTCTGCAACCTGACCCTGGGCCGGGAGAAGTACGCCGCCGTGGAGGTCGCGAACGCTCGCAGGACAACCGGCCGAGTTGTTCAAGGTCCTAAGCCCCCTGCGAGCGTTCGCGAGGAGGAGATGGAGGGGGTGCGTCGTCAGGCCCAACGGCTCCAAGCCGAGCTCACGGACCTGGTGGAGGCCGACAGTGCCGCCTTCCAGCGGGTTGTGGCCGCCTACAGGCTGCCCCGGGGGTCGGCGGAGGAGGCCGAGCGGCGAGAGGCGGCCGTTCAGGAGGCCCTGCAAGGGGCGGCGGAGGTGCCCCTGGTGGTGGCGGATAAGGCTGTCCGAGTTCTGGAGTTGATTAAGGCCGTGGCGGCCCGGGGCAACGTCACCGCTGTGAGCGACGCTGGAGTGGCGGGCTTCATGGCCCAGGCGGCCGTGCAGGGAGCGGCTCTGAACGTGCGGGCCAACGCTATGGGCCTCAGGGACAGAGCGCTGGCCGAAGAGTTCCTGACCAGGATCACCACCCTGCAGGGGCGCGGCGCGGCTCTGGTCAAGGAGATCGAGGGGATCATCGCCTCTCGGCTGGGCTGAATGGCTGGCGTCTTCGCCGAAGTGAAACTCGGTCCTTGTACACCCCCCACAACCTCGGTGGCAGCAACTCCCCGATAGCCACCATCACCCGATCCCGCACTCGCTGGTCCTGTTCTCCTTTGCTCAGACCCGGCTGGGCTGCCAGCCGAAACGGCTCTCCGAAAGAGGCGGTCAGCACTCCTTCTCGTTCAAACACCCCCACGGGCAGGATGGGCATCCCTGCTCTCGTCAGCAGCAGGAGGAAGCGCCCCACGCCCGGTGGGGGCTCGATCAGGCACCCATCCCCGCTCTCCCGTCCCTCAGGCCTCAGGCCGATGATCTCCCACCTCCTCGACTTGCCTGGGGCAACCAGAGCGACGGCCTGACGCACAGCCCGGGCCCGCTCGTGCATGCGGCGGGGATCGGGGGGCATAGGGGGCATGGAGACCAGGCCATACGCCCGGGCGATCCTCGCGAACAGCCAGCGGGTGGCGGGGGTCACCAGCCAGCGGCGCAGAGGGTCAGGGTAAATCCACTCGCTGGTCATCACCCAGCGCACCTCTCCCCGCTGGGCCACAGCATGGCTGATCAGCAGCGCGCTCCACCACACGCCCAGCCCCGGGCGACAGTAGTGGTTGGCAACCACAATCAAGGGGCCTTCAGGGGGGATGTGCTGGGGGTTCTCGATCTGCGGTGGGGGAGAGGCGCCAGCCAGGAGGCGGGCTGCATCGGCGCTGAGGGAGCGGCGTTGGCCCCTCAGCACAGACCACAGGGCGGGCAGGGCGAAGCTCGGAGGGATAGGATACTTGCCCACTTATCCCTTATCCCCTGTCCTCTGTCCCCTGGTTTCTCGCCACACGTGGACCATGCGTTGCAGGGCCGTCAGGTTGCTGCCCAGGGCCAGGATCGCCAGGGCCAGGAACATCTGCCCCAGGAACAGACCCAGGGCCAGGACGAGGACGCGTTCGAAGCGGGTGAAGAGGCCCACCTTACACTCGATGGCCAGGCCCTCGGCGCGGGCGCGGGTGTAACTAACCAGGAGCGAGCCCACAATGGTCAGGTAGATCAGGAAAATCTCCCGGTGTGAGCCGTGCCTTACATAGAAATACAGGAGCCCAAAGTAGAGAGCCGCCTCAGAGAAGCGGTCCAGGGTGGAGTCGAGGAAGGCGCCGAAGGGGGTGGCCCGGTCTGTGAGACGGGCCAGCGTCCCGTCCAGGGAGTCGAAGAGGCCCGCCAGGAGCACCAACGGCCCCCCCAGTCGGTGATGGCCCATGGCCAGGAGCCAGGCTACCCCAACGTTGAAGACGAAGCCCGCCACGGTCAGTCCTGTAGGGGTGATCCCCGTCCTGCCGACCAAGCGGGCCAGGGGGATCATCAGCCCTTGTACCCATCGCCGCGCCCACTCGCTGATCACCGCATCCTCTAACGCAGGTCGAGCCAGCCGGCCATCTTGGCCGCCAGCTCGCGGAAAGAGCGCTCGGCCCTCTCCTGCTCGCAGGCATCCGTGCGCCTGCGCTCCAGCAATTCCTCGTAGTAATCCAGCACCTGCTGGGCCACCCTGTCCCAGGCGTACTGGCGGGCTGTGGCCCGGCCCCGCTGGCCCATCTCCTGGCGCAGTTCCGAATCCCTCAGAAGACGAATGATGGCCCCCGCCAGGGCCCGCTCATCCTCAGGCTTCACCAGCAACCCCTCCTCCCCATGGGTCAGGACGGAGCGGTAGCCGGCGATGTCCGAGGCCACCACAGGCACCCCTGAGGCCATGGCCTCCAGGAGGACGATGCCGAAGCTCTCGAAGCCCGTGGAGGGGGCGCAGAAGAGATGGGCTGTCCTGTAGTAGCGGGGGATCTCTTCAGCGGACGCATAGCCCACGAATTTGACGTCGCGGAGGCGATGGCGGCGGGCGTAGCGCACGAAGGGCGCCTTATCGTCCTTGTCGTAGGCCCCCACCACCAGGAGGCGGGCCTGGGGGAACTCCGCCTTGACGTAGGGGAAGGCTCGCAGAAGGTAGCGGAACCCCTTGCGCTTCTCCAGCCGTCCCACGAAGAGGATGTTCAGCTTGCCGTCCATGTAGCGGGGCAGCGGCTCCACGCCGGGCCCGCCGAAGCGCTCCACGTCCACGCCGTTGGGGATGATGCGGTACTGGCCGGGAAAATAGCGGGCTACGTTGTCCCGGGCCGCCTCGGAGACGGCAATGCAGCCGTCGAGCCGATTGATGAGCCGTTTAAGGAGGGGCCGGCCATAGACGTAGCCCACGTGCTCGATCTCCCGATAGGCGTGGAAGGTGCCCACGTTGATGGCTTTGGAGTGCCGCAAAACGATCCAGGGCAGGACCGGCATCATGGGCTCATGCAGGTGAACGATGTCGAAACGCTCAGCCTGCAGGATCTTCTTGACACGGCGGTAGAGGCGGGGGGAGATAGTGATGCGGGCGACCGAGCCGCTGAAGGGGAGGGGAACCACGGCTCCGCTGACCTTGATGATGTCATCCTGTAGCTCGTCTTCATCCTGAGAGCTGGGGGCGAGGATCCGAACCTGGTGCCCCATCTGCTGGAAGCATTGGTACAGGCTGGAGATGTGCTCTGTCACCCCGCCGGGGTAGGGATAGTCGTAAGGCGATACCTGGGCGATCTTCATTGATCTCTCCCGTTCATCTCGTTCTGGCTGCCAGAAAGACAGCGAGGGCCCGTTTGATGTGTTGGCCGGGCAGGATCACCCAGCTCTTGAACACCTGCTGCCCGGCTATGGAGGCCAGCCGGCGATGATCCTCCAGGGACCAGAACCGGCCGCCAGCCCGGGTAGCGCCGGTCCGCAGGGCGCGGCGGAAGACTGCGGCGGTGTGTCCCTGGAAGAGGGTGTAGGCCGTGCCGATGGTGTCCAGGGTGTGGGAGTCGCTGCCGGCGGTCTCAGGCAGATCCAGCACCTGGTTGAGGGCCAGGATCTTATGGTAGACGATCTTCCCGGCGAAGCTGGGGTTGATGACCTCGATGCCATCGAAATACACCCCTTCCTGGCCGCTGGCCATGATCCGCATCAGCCCGTGCCGCCCGATGCTGCGGGTGAGCCAGCTCATGGGGTGGGGCACGACGCAGAAGCCACCCTGCTCGTGCACCAGGCGGATGGTGCGGGCCAGGGGCTGAAGCATGCGGATGGGCCGCTTCAGGTCGTAGGCCAGCAGATGGCCCTCCAGGGTGGTGACCTCCATGCCCACCAGCACCTGGAAGCGGTAGTTGCGGCCGGCTGCCAGGTCCCGCGCTTCCAGGGCGCCATCCATCAGGTCGTGGTCGGTGATGGCGATGAGGTCCAGGTCCGTCTCATGCTCCACGTACTCCAGGATCTGGGCCGGGCTGGCCAGGCCGTCGCCGGCCGCGCTGTGGATGTGGAGGTCGGCCTTGCCCCAACCACTCTTACTCATCTACCCTTCCTACTCCTCTACTGGCCAGATGGGCTGAAACATGACCCATTGCTCGGGATGCTGCCTGAGGTAGCGCTCCAACAGGGCTACCACCTTCTCCACGATGGCCTGCACGTCCCGCTCCCGGTCCCCCGTGACCTCCACCTCCAGGGGTGGCTCGGCGTAGGCCAAGAAGGTGTTGTCGGGGCGGCGAACGCTGAACCCCACCACGATCCTGGCCCCCGTGCGGCGGGCCAACCGGGCGTAGCCGTCGGGCAGCCGCGCTGGCACCCCAAAGAAGTCCACCACGATTCCGCTCCCGGTGACGTCCCGGTCGGCGGCCAGGGCCACCATCTCGTTGCGCCGCAGGGCCTTGAAGATGGCCTTCAGCGCGCCGTCCACGGGGATGATCTGCAAGCCCTGGCTCTCCCGCAGTTGAGAGATGTACTGGTACAGCCGCTCCGGTTGGAGGTGCTCAGCCACAACAATTACCTTGTAGGAACGGAAGGCCATGATCTGGCCCACGGCGTCGAAGTTGCCACAGTGGCCCGAGACGAGGATAACCCCCCTCCCCGCTGCCAGGGCCTCCTCGAGGTATTCCCAGCCTTGAAGGGTGAGCACCTTTGCCAGCTCATCCGGCCGCAGGTGCGGCAGGCGAAAGAGGTCGAAGTAGTTCTTGAGCTGGTTGCGGAAGACCTGGCGCACCGTGTCTTCGAGGCTTGCCTCGCTGGCCTCCGCTCCCAGGACATGGCGCAAGTTGTGGCGCACATTCCGTCTGGCCTCCCTGCTCAGATGGTAGATCACATCCCCCAGCCGGGCGAAGAACCAGTACCCCAGGCGCGGGGGGATGAGAGGCAGCAGGAGGCCAGCTAATCGGTAGAGATAGTAGATCGCCATGGGGAGATGCTAGAGGCCCTTCACCCTATCCAACTCCAGCTCTCTGCTGGTCTCCCCCTGAGGCCACATGGGCCGGAACATGTACCATTGATCGGGATAGCGCCTGATAAAGCCCTCGAAGACGTTGACCATCTTTTGGGTGAGGGCCTGTACGTCTCTGGCGGTGTCGCCGCTGGTTTTAGGCAGTGACAAGGGCTGCATCTGGCCGGTGAAGGTGTTGTCCGGACGGCGCACCAGATAGCCCACGATCAGGGGAGCTCCTGTGCGCAGGGCCAGGATGGCCGGGCCGGCCGGCCACAGGGCTGGTTGACCGAAGAAGCGTACAAGGACGCCATCTTCCAGAGCGGGGCGATCGAACACCAGGGCCACGATCTCGTTACCCTTCAGGGCGCGGTAAATGCGCCGCAGGGCATAGCCCAGGGGGATGATCTTGATGCCCCGGGCCTGCCGAGTTTTCAGCACCAGACGGTTGAGCCGCTCCGAGCGGAAGCTATCGGCCACGGCGTTGATGGGATAGGAGCGCATGGCCAGCGCCAGCCCGGCCAGGTCCCAGTTCCCGAAGTGGACGCCCACCATGAGCACGCCCTTGCCCTGCTCCAGAGCCGCGTCCAGGTGCTCCCACCCGGAGGCCTCAACCAGGCCATCCAGTTCCTGTTGATCCAGAGTGGGCAGGCGGAGGAAATCAACCAGGGTCTTGAGGTAGTTGCGGAAGGAGTGGCGGGCCGTGCGGCGCACCTGGGAGGCGGGAGCCTCCGGGCCCAGGACGCGGCGCATGTTGTGGATAGTGTTGGCCCGTCCCTCCCACCACAGGTAATAGGTGACATCGCCCATGAGGCTGGCCACCCAGTAGCTCAGCCTGACGGGCAAATAGCGAACCAGAAAAGCAGCAGCTAAGATCAACCAGTAAGGTATTGGTACCACAGACATCTCGCGGTCTCCACTTCAGAATCTCACACGGCGAGTCCATGTTATCGCAAAAAGAGTACCCTGTCAAGGCTCACTCTCAGCGCCAAGAGGGAGCCGCAGCTGGATCTCATCCGTACGTGCAGCATTTGACCAAGCAGGGGAAAGATGATATACTAGTATTACCTACGCCTTCTCTGACGCGGACATATGCAACCGGGAGCGAAG
>JBHIEC010000126.1:0-7166 GCA_046760425.1 Anaerolineae bacterium | reverse complement strand
TCCTCGCTGCCGAACATGAACTCGGCCAGGGCCTTGGCCAGCTCCGTCTTGCCCACCCCCGTAGGCCCCAGGAAGATGAAGACCCCGATGGGCCGCCGTGGGTCCTTCAAACCGGCTCGGGCGCGGCGCACCGCCTTGGCGATGGCCTCGATGGCCTCATCCTGGGCCACGATGCGCTCGTGGAGGGCCTCCTCCATCTGCAGCAGCCGCTCCGATTCCTCGCCAGCGATGCGCATCACCGGCACACCGGTCCACATGGAGACCACCTCGGCGACGTCCTCGTCGGTGACCTGGATGGTCCCCTCAGCTCTTGCCATCTCGTCCAGGCGCAGTTGCTCCAATTGCTCGCGGAGCCTGGCCTCCTGCTCCCGCAGATAGACTGCCTCCTGATAGCGCTGGGCCTGGAAAGCCTCCTCTTTCTCCCTCTGGACCTCTTTCAATCGGGCGAAGATCTCCTGCAGGCTGGGGATCTCGGGCATTTTGTATATTCGCACCCGGGAGGCGGCTTCGTCAATGAGGTCAATGGCCTTATCGGGCAGATAGCGGTCAGTCACATAGCGGGCCGCCAGATGGGCCGCCGAGTAGAGGGCCTCGTCGGTGATCTTGAGGTTATGGTGCTCCTCGTAGCGGCTGCGGATGCCCTTCAGAATCTCGATGGTCTCCTCGATGGTCGGCTCGTCCACGAAGACGGGCTGGAAGCGGCGCTCCAGGGCGGAGTCGCTCTCGATATAGCGGCGGTACTCGTCCAGGGTGGTGGCTCCGATGCATTGCAGCTCGCCCCGCGACAGGGCCGGCTTGAGGATGTTGGCTGCGTCAACGGAACTGCCTGCTGCGCCGGCGCCCACCAGCATGTGCACTTCGTCAATGAACAGAATGCTGTCGGTGTTCTTGATCTCCTCGATGACGCGTTTCATACGCTCCTCGAACTGGCCACGGTAGATGGTGCCGGCCACCAGGGAGCCCACGTCCAGCATCAGGAGGCGCTTATTGAGGAGGGATCGAGGCACTTCACCGGCCACGATGCGCTGGGCCAGCCCCTCTACAATGGCCGTTTTGCCCACACCCGGCTCGCCGATGAGGGCCGGGTTGTTCTTGGTGCGCCGCGAGAGGATCTGGATGACCCGCTCGATCTCTTTCTGCCGCCCGATGACGGGATCCAGCTTGCCCTCCTGGGCCTGCGCCGTCAAATCTATGCCCAACTGATCCATCAGGGGTGTCTGCGAGTTCCTCCTTCTCTCCTGACGGGGATAGGCCGAGCTCTGCATGATGGCCCGCGTGGTTTGAGCCCGCACCATGTTCAGATCAACGCCCAGATCCCGCAGCACATTGACCGCCAGGCCGTCCCCCTCCCGGATCAGGCCCAGCAGCAGATGCTCGGTACCGATATAATGGTGGCCCATGCGGCGTGCTTCGTCCACAGCCAGCTCGATAACGCGTTTGGTGCGCGGGGTCAGGCCACTGGTCCGGCCCATGATCATGTGCTGCCCGCGCCCCACGGTATCCTCGATGATCCGCCGCACCTGGTAGGGGCTGACGCCCAGGTCTCGCAGCACCCTGGCCGCCACGCCACTCTGCTCCTGCACCAGGCCCAGCAGCAGGTGTTCGGTGCCGATGTAGTTATGATGCAGGCGCTTTGCCTCCTCCTGAGCTAGCATCAGGACGCGCCTTGCCCGCTCGGTGAATCTGTCGTCAAATTTGGTGGGCATCTTTCTTTCCTTCCTAATCCACGAGTTCGGCCCAGGATCAAGGACAACTCGCTCCCTTCTCAGCCCCAGCAGGGGAAAGGCTCATTCTGCTCTCAATATCGTCTACGTCTTCAGCCTCGTCAAGTTTCGTCTCATGCGCCCCCTTATCGAACTCGGCATACTCCTCCTCGTTGACCCGTTTGAGGCTGAGGCCCATACGCCGCCGCGCGCTATCTATGCGGATGATGCGCAGCGGCACCACATCCCCCTCCTTCACTACCTCCTTGGGGTGACGGATGGGCTCGTCCGATAGCTCCGAGATATGGATCAAGCCCTCGATGTCCCCATCAAGTCGGGCAAAAGCGCCGAAACTGGTGAGTTTAGTGATGGTGCCTGTGACCAACTGGCCCAGGCTATATCGCTCATTGACCAGGGACCAGGGTTCAGGCTGCAAGCGCTTCAGGCTGAGGCTGATACGCCGCCGCTCCCGGTCCACGTTCAGGACGTAGACCTCTACCTCATCACCTACCTGAAGCACCTCGCTGGGATGGGATATCCGTCCCCAGGACAATTCGGAGAGGTGGATCAGGCCATCGGCCCCTCCCAGGTTGACGAAAGCTCCGAAATTGGCCAGGCTGATGACTTCGCCGTGGCGGATATCTCCCTCCTGCAGTTCGTTCAGCAGCTTCTCCCGTTGCTCCTTGCGCCTCTGGCGCTCGGCCGCCTGTTCGGAGAGGATAAGGCGATTCTGCTTGCGGTCGAGCTCGATGATCTTGAGCCACAACGTCTGCCCTACCAGGGCCGCCAGAGAACTCTCCTTGGATGTGTTCGGCTCCTCCCATCGGCGATGCTGCCTGGACAGTTGGGAGCCGGGCACAAAGCCCCGCACTTTCCCTACATGGACGATCAGGCCACCCCGATTATAGCCCGTTACGACCCCTTCAAAGACATCCCCTTGGGCATAGAGCACCTCAGCGGCCTGCCAATCCTTCTCCAACTGAGCCTGGATCAAAGACAGCACAATGTTGCCATCCTTGTCCTCAGGCGTGATAACGTAAACCGGCAGCCTGTCTCCCACCTTGATGCTCGCCAGTTCCTCCGGCGCCATCCTCTCCAGCTCTCGTGGGGAGACGACGCCTTCAGATTTGGAGCCCACATCAATCATAATCTCGCCGGGGCCGACGTGCACCACCTCCCCTTCCACGATCTCCCCGCGCCGCAAGGCCCTGTAATCGTAGATCTCTCCTATCCATTGGGACATGGAATAGGGGTTATGAGAAGGATCCGTTGTTCCGGCCTCCTGGGAGGAGACATCCGCCACGTCGTCCATGCACCCTCCTTCTAGAGGTTCTCTTAGCGATATTATAATTCATTTTCCCGCAAAAAGCAAACGAGGGCCTCTCCCCCTCGCGGGACAGGGCCCTCCGCAGTCAGTCCACCACGGCCACGGCCTCGATCTCCACCAGAGCTTCCAACGGCAGACGCGCCACCTGGACCGTGGAGCGGGCCGGAGGGTCGGTGGAGAAGAATTGGGCGTAGACCTCGTTCATGGCCGCGAAGTCGTCCATGTCCGCCAGGTAGACGGTGGTCTTGATGACCTGGTCCAGGGAACTGCCGGCTGCCTCCAGCACGGCGGAGAGGTTCTGCAGCACCTGGCGGGTCTGGGCGGCGATGTCGCCCTCGATCAGGGCCCCCGTGGCCGGATCTATAGCGATCTGGCCAGCGGTGAAGACGGAGTTGTCCACGCGCACCGCCTGGGAGTACGGGCCCACTGCAGCCGGGGCCTTGTCGGTGGCGATGATCCGCCGCTCCGGGCCGACATCGAAGATCTCGACGCGACCCACTTGGGAAGTAGACTGCTGTTCCATATAGACCTCCTTACTTGGTGTTCACCTCACCACGATGCTGACCAGCCGTCCGGGGACGTAGATGACCTGGGAAGGTTTCTTACCATTCAGATGGCGTTGCACCCGCTCGCTGCTCAGGGCCACGGCCTTGGCTTCCTCCTCGGTGATGGTCACCGGCACCTCAATCTTGTCCCGCACCTTGCCGTTGACCTGGACAACCAGGGTAAAGACCTCCTCGGCGGCCAGCTCCTCGCTCCACTCCGGCCAGTGCTGCTGATGCACGCTGTAGGGCCGCCCGGTGCGCACCCATAGCTCCTCGGCGATGTGGGGACAGGTGGGCGCCAGCAGCAGCAATAAGGTCTCGATGGCCTCCTCCCAGGCCGGAGTCTTCACCACTGGCGTTTCCTTGGCCTTGATCAGGTAGTTGTTGAATCCCATCAGAGCCGCCACCATGGTGTTAAAGCGAAACGCCTCCATGTCCTGGGTGACCTTACGGATGGTCTGGTGGGTCTTGCGGCGCAGGTCGGCGATCTCCCGCTCTGAGGCTTCCCCTTCCACCTCCCGGGGTTCATCCAGAACCACGCTCCACACGCGGTTCAGGAAACGGTGAGCCCCCTCCACCCCCTGCTCGCTCCATTCAGCGTCCATTTCCGGAGGGCCCAGGAACAGGATGAACCCCCGGGCCGTATCGGCTCCGTAGGTATCCGTCATCTGATCTACGGAGACCACGTTTCCTCTCGATTTCGACATAGCCGCACCGCCCATGGTGATCATCCCTTGGGTGAATAGCCGGGTGAAGGGCTCATCCACTGCGGTCAGGCCAAGGTCTCGCAGAGCCTTGGTGAAGAAGCGGGAGTACATCAGGTGCAGGATGGCGTGCTCGATGCCGCCGGTGTACTGATCCACGGGCATCCAGTAATCGGCCTTGGTGCGGTCGAAGGGAGCTTGGTCGTTGTGGGGATCCGTGTAGCGGAAGTAATACCAGGAGGAATCAACGAAAGTGTCCATGGTATCTGTCTCTCGCCGGGCAGCTCCACCACACCGGGGGCAGGTCGTGTTCACAAACTCGGGCACCGTGGCCAGAGGCGACTCCCCTGTTCCTGTGGGGGTGAAATCCACCTGGTGAGGCAAGAGCACGGGCAGGTCCTCCTCGGGTACGGGTACCGTGCCGCACTGCTCGCAGTAAACAATGGGGATGGGCGTGCCCCAGTAGCGCTGGCGGGAGATCAGCCAATCGTGCAGGCGGTAGTTGACCTTCCGCTTCCCAATACCATGCTCTTCCATATAGTCGGCCACGGCGTGCCAGCCTTCTTGAGAGGGCAAGCCGTCGAAGGGGCCGGAGTTGACCATGGTTCCCTCGTCCAGGTAGGCCTCCTGCAGGGGCTCTCCGTCCCAGCCCGGCGGGGCGATGACCACGGGGATGGGCAGGCCGTATTTCTGAGCGAAGTCGAAGTCGCGAGTGTCATGGGCTGGCACGGCCATGATGGCCCCTGTGCCGTAGGCCATCATAACGTAGTCAGCGATAAAGACGGGGATCTCCTCCCCATTCATGGGGTTAACGGCGTAGGCGCCGATGAACACGCCGTCCCGCTCCTTCTCTGCGGACAAGCGCTCGATCTCCGACAGCCGGCGGGCCTTCTCCTTGTAGGCCTCCACCTCGGATCGGTGCTCGGGCGTGGTCAGTTCATCAACCAGAGGGTGCTCCGGAGCAAGCACCGCGAAGGTCATGCCGTACACGGTATCTGGGCGGGTGGTGAAGACGCGGATCTTGCCCCCATGGCCGGCAATCCCCAGGTCGAACTCCACCCCCTCGCTGCGGCCGATCCAGTTGGTCTGCATCACCTTGACCCGTTCGGGCCAATGCTCCAGCAGTTTGAGATCCTCCAGCAGCTCGTCGGCATAGGCGGTGATCTTCAGGAACCACTGCTCGAAATCCCGCTTGGTGACCAGACTATGGCAGCGCCAGCAGCGGCCATTAATGACCTGCTCATTGGCCAGGATGGTCTTGCAATCAGGGCACCAGTTGACCGGCGCCTTGGCCTTATAAGTCAGGCCGCGCTCGTAGAACTTCAGGAAGAACCACTGATTCCACTTGTAGTAGTCCGGGTTGCAGGAAGTGACCTCCCGGTCCCAGTCGTAGACCACGCCCATCTTGCCCAATTGCTCTTTCATGCGGGCGATGCTGCCCTCGGTCCAGGTGCGGGGGTGGATGCCGTGTTCGATGGCGGCGTTCTCGGCGGGCAGGCCGAAGGAGTCCCAGCCCATAGGGTTGAGGACGTTGTAGCCTCGCATCGTCTTGTAGCGGGCCACCACGTCGCCAATGACGTAGTTGCGGCAATGGCCCATGTGCAGATCGCCGGAGGGGTAGGGGTACATGACCAGGTTGTAGAATTTGGGCCTGACGTCCTGCTCGGTGACGTAGTACAGCCTGTCCTCCTCCCAGCGCCTCTGCCACTTGGGCTCGATTTTTTGGGGATTGTAGCGCTCAGCCATAATGGAGCCTCCTTCAGTTCCCTCTCACGTACGTCAACCACCCATGCCGATCCTCGATGTGGCCCGAGGTGATGCCGAAGAACTCCTCCTGCAGCCGCCTGGTAACCGGACCACGGCTTCCGCTTCCGATGGGGATGCGGTCAATGGACTTGATGGGCGTGATCTCGGCGGCGGTGCCGGTGAAGAAGACCTCGTCGGCGATGTAGAGCCACTCGCGGGGGATCATCTCCTCCCGCACCTCGTAGCCCAGATCGTGGGCCAGGGTGATGACGGCCTGGCGGGTCACCCCCACCAGCACCGAGGCACAGAGGGGCGGCGTGTGGATGATGCCGTCATCCACCAGGAAGATGTTCTCCCCGCTGCCCTCGCTCACGTAGCCGTTGACGTCCAGGGCGATGCCCTCCGTGTAGCCCTGCTCATGGGCCTCCATGGCGATCAACTGGGAGTTGATATACTGGCCGCCGATCTTGCCCATGGCCGGGAAGGTCCCGGGGGCCATACGCCGCCAGGAGCTGACCATCACATCCACCCCTTGCTCAATGGCCTCGGGGCCCAGGTAGCGCCCCCATTCGATGGTAGCGATGACAACCTCCACGGGGCAACTGCGGCCATCCACGCTGAGGGTGTCGAAGCCACGGAAGACCAGAGGACGGATGTAGCAGGAGCCGTGGCCGTTGGCCTGGACGGTCTCCAGGATGGCCTGCCTGATCTCCTCCCGGGAGTAGGGGATGGGCAGGCGGTAGATCTTGCAGGAATGGAAGAGGCGGTCCAGGTGTCCCTCGAGGCAGAAGACGGCCGGCCCCTGGGTGGTCTGGTAGGCGCGGATACCCTCGAAGACGCTGGAGCCGTAGTGCAGGGCGTGGGCCAGGACGTGCACCTGAGCTTCGTCCCAGGGCACGAGCTGGCCGTTGAACCAGATGTAGTCCGTTTTCTGGATGGCCATGGGTGCGAAACCTCCTTGAGTATGATCTGGCCCAGCGTCGTTGCTGGAGATGTGGTCATGACATATAAGCGACGACCCCTCGCCCGTTCAGGGACGAAGGGTCACTCCGCGGTACCACCCTGATTGATAGCAGATGGCGTATGGCCGGCTGCTATCCACTCTTGGGCACGATAACGGGTGCCAGCCGGTGGGGACTAC
>JBHIEC010000125.1:0-7211 GCA_046760425.1 Anaerolineae bacterium | reverse complement strand
CACTACTGCGCCTACGCCGCCGCGGACCTGGCCGGGTCGCTGCGCATGCAGTACCCCCCCAGCGTCAAGGTGATCCAGATCCCCTGTACGGGCAAGCTGGACGTGCTGCACGTGCTGGACGCCTTCGAGCACGGCGCTGACGGCGTTATGGTGGCCGGCTGACTGGAGGGGGACTGCCATTACCTGGAAGGTAATATAAACGCCAGACGCAGGGTCAAATATGCCCAGGGCCTGCTGGACCAGATTGGCCTGGACAGCCAGCGCCTGGTGATGTATAATTTATCCTCAGCCATGGCCGGTGAGTTTGTCCAGGCGGCCACGGAGATGACGGAGCGGATCAAGGCCCTGGGGCCGAGTCCGCTTCATGAGGGAAAAGGTGGACAGGTAGAGAAGTAGATGTGGTGGAGCGGAGCCCTTTGTCCACCTGCCCCTTGTCTATTTGCTACTTATTTACCTGTCTACTTTTGGGGAGGTAACCATGATCGTTGGGGAACAGAAACCATTGGCTGAGATCAAGGCCATGATCGCCCCCTACGAGCGGATCCTCGTCGTGGGGTGTGGGACGTGCGTCACCGTCTGCTTCGCCGGTGGGGAGAAGGAGGTGGGCATCCTGGCCTCCAGCCTGCGTATGGCCACCCGGCTCGACGGCGACCCCAAGGTGGTGGACGAGGCCACTGTGCAGCGTCAGTGTGAGTGGGAGTACCTGGATGCCATCAGGGACCGGGTGGGGGACTACGACCTCATCCTCTCCCTGGGCTGCGGCATCGGCGTGCAGGCCATCGCCGATCACTTCCCCCGGGCCCGGGTGGCGCCGGGCCTCAACACCTCCTTCCTGGGCCTGCCTGAGGAACAGGGCGTCTGGTCCGAACGCTGCGCCGCCTGCGGTAACTGCATCCTGGACAAGACAGGCGGCATCTGTCCCATCGCCCGCTGCGCCAAGCAGTTGCTCAACGGGCCCTGTGGCGGCTCCCAGAACGGCCACTGCGAGGTCAGCCCTGAGGTGCCGTGTGTCTGGCAGTTGATCATCGAGCGATTGATGAGCCAGGGCCAACTGGACGCCCTGTTGGAGATCATGCCACCCAAGGATTGGTCCACCAGCCGCGACGGCGGGCCACGTCGCATCGTGCGGGAGGATTTGCGGCTATCACCAGAGGCTCGACCTGAGCCCTCGGTGGAGGCCGTACCCGCGTAGCCGATGGCCCATAGGGAGGTGAGCGTGCTGCGTTCTTGAGGACGGACAATGGGCGAGTTGAGTGGTGTAGTGACAATTGAACCCCAGGTGCTCAGGGCCTTTGGCCCCTTTGCCAACCTGACGGACGAGGAAGTGGCCAAGATCGGCCCCCTCTGCACGCCGGAGACCTACCGGGCCGGCGCCACGATCTTCAGCGAGGGGGAGGAGGCTCAGGCGCTCTATCTCCTGCAAGAGGGGAAGGTGGTGCTGGAGAAGCAGATCCGCCTGACCACTCACGGCACGCCCCGGCGGGCGACGGTGGAGATCATGAGGCCGGGCGACGCCTTTGGCATCTCGACGCTTGTCCCACCGCATTACTTCAAGCTTTCAGCCTTCTGCCTGGAAGACACAGAGGTGATCCGCATTGACGGCCATGGCCTGCGCCATCTCCTGGAAGCGGAACCGCACATCGGATACGAGATCGCCCTGTGGGTGGCCGGGGTGAGCAGCGATCGGTTACGAGATACGACGGAGACACTAACCTACTTCCTGTCCGTCGTGTCCCACGAACTGCGGTCTCCTCTGGCGGCGGTGGAGAGCTACCTCCAGGTGTTGATGGGGGGGTTCACCGGCCCCCTGACGGATAAACAGCACGAGATGCTGAGGCGAAGCAGCGTGCGCATCAAGGAACTGCTGGGCCTGATCAGCGATCTGCTGGACGTCTCCCGATTGGAGCCGGAACATATCCAACAGGAATTTGAGCCTACAGTCCTGCCCTCAGTGATCAAGGCCGCTCTGGACGATGTCTGGCTGGCGGCCAGGGAGAAAGGGATCGAGCTCAAGGTGAAGGTGCCGGACGACTTGCCCACCATCACTGCTGCCCCTGGCCGGGTGCGGCAGGTGCTGCTCAACCTGCTGAACAACGCCGTCAAGTATACGCCCGTGCGGGGAAGGGTAACCCTGCGCGTCGAGGACATAGGGGATCATCTTCAGATTTCGGTGACGGACACCGGCATCGGCATCCCGGCTGCCGACCAGCCTTTCATCTTTGGCGATTTCTATCGGGCCAGGAATGCCCCGGCCGGTGGAGTAGGGCTGGGGCTATCCATCGCCAAGCGCATCGTGACGGCCCACGGAGGTCGGATCTGGGTTGAGAGCCCTTATGAAGAGGGGCAGCCGGGTACCCGTTTCACCTTCACCCTGCCCAAGAATCCGGAGGTCAAGGAGCGCAAGCGCTCGCAGCCCAATTGATCGGGCCTGCTGCAAGCGCTTGCGACTAACGGACCAGGAGAGAACTGTCATGGATATCGGTGTTCCACGGGAACAGCGCGATGCTGACTATCGGGTCGGTCTGACGCCATCGCGGGTGCAACTCCTGGTGCAGGATGGCCACCGCGTCTTCGTGGAGCGGGGCGCCGGCCTGGGCAGTGGCTTCCACGACGACGATTATCAGGCTGCCGGAGCGATCATGGTCTACACCCTCGAGGAGGTGTACGGCCAGGCCGAGATGGTGGTCAAGGTGGCCAAGCCCACGCGGGCCGAATTCCAGTTGATGCAGGACGGCCAGATCGTCATGTCCTTCATGCATCTGGCCGCCGGTGAGCGGGCCAAGATCGAGACGCTGCTCAACAAGCGAGTCACCGCTATCGCCCAGGAGACCATCCAGACTGATGACGGGACGTTGCCCGTTCTGTTGCCCATCAGCCAGATCGCCGGCCGCATGGTGCCTCAGGTGGCTGCGCACTACCTGGAGAACCTCAGCGGTGGCAAGGGGGTGCTATTGGGCGGGGTGCCAGGGGTCCCTCCGGCCGAGGTGGTGATCCTGGGCGGGGGCGTGGTCGGCACCTACGCCGCCCGCACCTTCCTGGGCATGGGAGCCCACGTTCACATTCTGGATCGGAACCCCCGCCGGCTCCAGGCCCTGGACGATCGTTTCGACGGGCGGGTCAGGACGATGGTCTCCCACCCCGTCAGTATCGCCAAGATGGTGAGCTTCGCCGATGTGCTGGTGGGCTGTGTCCTGATCCCGGGGGCGCGGGCCCCCATCCTGGTCACCCGGGAGATGGTGCGGGCGATGCGACCACGATCCCTGATCATAGATGTGTCCATTGACCAGGGGGGTTGTGTGGAGACCAGCCGCCCCACAACCAACCGCAATCCCATCTTCATCGAGGAAGGGGTCATCCACTACTGTGTACCCAACATGACCGGGGTGGTGGCCCGCACGGCCACCCATGCCCTGAACAACGCCTCCTGGCCCTATATCCACCAGATCGCCGAGCTGGGTATCGAAGCGGCCATGGAGGCCAACCCGTCCCTGGCCAGAGGGGTAAGCACCCATAACGGCGAGATCCTGAGTCCCACCCTGATGCGCATCTTTGAAGGTCGTGAGCCCCTTGTGGACGTCAGCGAGAGGGGCTGATCTTGCCCGTGGCTCAAAGACGTAAGAGGGGGGATAGGTCAGATGAAAAGTGGAAGCAAACTGGAAATGGTTCTGGAGGAGGGTTATTTTGCCGTCACGGCGGAGCTGGGGCCACCCAAGGGGACGAGTGCCGATTTCATCCGCCGCAAGGCCGAGATCCTCAAGCCATACTGCGATGCCATCAACGTCACGGACAACCAGACGGCCGTGGTCAGGATGTCCAGCATGGCGTCCTGCGCCATCCTGAAACAGATGGGACTGGAGCCCGTCATGCAGATGACCTGTCGCGACCGGAACCGCATCGCTATCCAGAGCGACATCCTGGGGGCCGTGGCTCTGGGCATCAGGAACCTCCTGTGTCTGACGGGCGACCACCAGACCTTCGGCAACCATCCGGGGGCCAAGAACGTCCACGACATTGATTCCATCCAGTTGGTGCAACTGGTTAAGGCCATGCGGGATGATCGGGTGTTCCAGAGCGGGGACAGGATCACAGGGGAGTTTCCCATGTTCATCGGCGCGGCGGCCAACCCCTTCGCCGATCCCTTCGAGTACCGCGTGCTCCGCCTGGCCAAAAAGGTGAAAGCCGGGGCCGATTTCATCCAGACCCAGGCTGTTTTTGACGTGAAAAAGTTCAGCCGCTACATGCAGATGGTGCGTGACCACGGTCTGGACGAGCAGGTGTACATTCTGGCGGGCGTGATCCCCATGAAATCGGTCGGTATGGCCCGATACATGCGGGATTACGTCTCCGGCCTGAACGTCCCCGATGAGTTGGTCACCCGCATGGAGGATGCCAGGGATGCCAAGGAGGAGGGTGTCAAGATCTGTCTGGAGATCATCGAGCAATTGCGGGACATCTCCGGCGTGAAGGGTATCCACATTATGGCCGTGGCCTGGGAGGAAATCGTCCCCACCATCGTCGAGGGGGCGGGGCTCTTCCCGCGGCCGATCCTCTAGCCAGCTCGTGGTGCAAAAGCAGTGTTAGCGCGCATAACCGATGGGTTAAGTTGTACGGAGTGCAGCCGCAAGGCTGCCCCCAGGCGGGCTTGCGCCCGCACTCCAGCAGTTGCAAGGAGGAGAAGATGCCGAATCAGGCGAAGATCCTGGTGGTAGATGACGATCCCGACATCCTGGAGGCGGTTACCACTGTCCTTGAGTCCCAGTTGTATGAGGTGGACACCGCACGCGATGGTGTAGAGTGCCTGGAGAAGATCCGGGAGAGCATCCCCGATCTCCTGATCCTGGACCTCCTGATGCCTCGCAAGGACGGCTTCGAGGTCGTCAAGGAACTGAGGGGGAATCCCAAATACACAGATGTGCCTATCCTGATCCTGACCTCAGTGCGGGAGGACGCCAGCCGCCGCCGCTACGAGCTGGAGACTGGCCTGGCGATGGACGTTCAGGACTATGTGGAGAAGCCTATCCCCCCCCTCGATCTGCTCCATCGGGTGCAGAAGTTGCTGAAAAGGTAGCCTGGCGAAGTCAGGCCCAGACGTGCGGCCAGGACTTGAAGGTCTGTTATGGCCGAGGCTAGAAGCGGAAGAGCGCTAGTCGCGGCACTGCCTGAAAGAGGGTAGAGACATGGAGAAGCGAGTTAAGATTCTTTTGATTGACGATGACCCGGATTTCGTTGAGGCCACCAAAATCGTCCTGGAAAGCGGAGCCTATCAGGTGGCCACGGCCTATGACGGGCGGGAGGGGTTGGCCAAAGCCAGGGAGGATAAGCCCGATCTTATCATCCTGGACATCATCATGCCTGCGCCAGACGGCTTCATGGTCTGCGAGGAGCTAAAGGCTGACCCTGAGCTGGCCAAAGTGCCGGTGATGATGCTGACCAGCCTGTCGGAGCGCCTGGGCGAGACCTCCTACTCTGTCACCCAGGGCCTGATGCTGGAAGCCGAGGACTATGTAGACAAGCCGGTCAGCCCGCCGGAGCTGTTGCGGCGGGTGGAGAAGCTGCTGAAGCGGCTCAAGAAATGACCCACGAGCAAATTGCAATCTGCAATCCATAGAAGGGATGTGTCATGATCATCACCGAGCAGAAGCCATTTGAGGAGATCCTGGCTATGCTGGCGGGGCACGATCGGGTGTTCCTGATCGGCTGCAGCGTATGCGCCACGACGTGGGGCACCGGCGGCGAGAAAGAGGTGCGGGAAATGGCCGCCCGCTTGGAGGAGGCGGGCAAGGTCTGCGTCGGCTGGCTGATACCTGAGGGGCCCACCTGCGAAGCCTATAACACACGGGCGGAGCTACAGCGCTGTAAGGCTGAGGTCTCAACAGCCGACGCACTCCTGGTGCTGGCCTGCGGGGCCGGCGTGCAGGCCGTGGGATCTTTCCGGGGCAAGCCCAATTATCCGGCCCTCAATTCCCTGTTCGTGGGGCAGTTCCGGCGGCCCACCCTGGCCGACGAGCGCTGTCGCCTCTGCGGCGAGTGTATCCTGGCCGAGACCGGCGGCCTGTGCCCCGTGGCCCTGTGCCCCAAGGAGCTGATGAACGGCCCCTGCGGCGGCTACGAGGCCAGCCACTGTGAGGTGGATCGGACGCGCCCTTGTGCCTGGGTGGCTATCTACCAGCGCATGAAGAAGCTGGATCAGATGGAGAAGTTCAAGGCTATCCGTCCCCCCAAGGATTGGAGCAAAAGGCGCCGCCCGGGTGTCGCTAACAAGAGCCCTGAAGTGGCAAGCTGAAGGAGCATTTCCAGACCACGAAAGGGGATGGCGGGGATGAGCGCTTTGGAGATGGCCCTCAAGGCGGGCCGGTTCGTTGTCACGGCAGAGGTCGGCCCCCCCAAGGGGGTGGACGTGGAGGAGACCTTGGAGGCTGCTCAGTTACTGAGCCAATGGGTTGTCGCCGTCAACGTCACGGACCAGCAGAGCTCGGTGATGCGGCTGGGCCCGCTGGCGGTGTCCCATCTGCTCCACGAACGGGGGATCGAGCCCATCTATCAGTTGACCTGCCGCGACCGCAACCGCATCGCCTTGCAGTCGGACCTGCTCAGCGCCTACGTGCTGGGCATCGAGAACGTGCTATGCCTCACCGGCGACTACGTCACCCTGGGCGATCACCCCCAGGCCAAGCCGGTGTTCGACCTGGATTCGGTGACGCTGCTGCACACCCTGGCCCAACTGGAGGCCGGACACGACCTGGCCGGGAAGGCCCTTCAAGGCAGCCCCAGGTTCTTCCCCGGCGCCGTGGTCAACCCGGGGGCCAATCCCCTGGAGCCGCAGATTGCCAAGATGGAGAAGAAGATCAAGGCGGGGGCCAGGTTCTTCCAGACCCAGGCGGTCTACGACCCCCGGCAGTTTGAGAGCTTCATGGAGCAGGTGAAAGACTTTGGCGTGCCTGTCCTGGTGGGTATCATCCCTCTGAAATCGGCTGGTATGGCGCGCTTCATGAACCGCAACGTGGCTGGCGTGAACGTCCCGGAGAGTCTCATCGAGGAGATGGAGAGCGCCGAGGACCGGAGACAAACGAGCATCCACATGGCGGCCCGGCTGATCAACGAGATGCGGGACCTGTGTCAGGGGGTGCACATCATGCCTATCGGCTGGGAGAGGTACGTGCCAGCCATCTTGGAAGCGGCTGGCCTGGAGAGAACGGCTAGAAGGTGATCGG
>JBHIEC010000124.1:0-7231 GCA_046760425.1 Anaerolineae bacterium | reverse complement strand
GGTCGCAAGCGCTCACCTAGGCAGGCTTGCGCCTGCACTCCTATCCCAGCTCACGTGCTTGACAAAATCCCCCGCGTTTGGTAGAATGTCGTCATTAAGGAGCCCTCATGGATGAGGGACTCGGTTTCGCCTTATCTCCGCCGGGAAAGGGGGGATGCCTAGGGAAGATACGATTGGATCCACCTCTGACCAAGCAAGCTGACATCCTGTGAGGGAGGAGAGAGTTATGTCTAGGAAAGCATTGACCTTGCTGGCCATCGTGCTGGCCCTTGTGCTGGCCAGTCAGGTGGCCGCCTGTGCCCCTGCCAGGCCCGCTGAGCCCATCAAGATCGGCCTGCAGGCCCCCATCACCGGCGAGTACGCTTATGAGGGCGAGGGCTTCGTCAAGGTCGTTGATCTGGTGACGGAGCAGATCAACGAGGCCGGCGGCATCTTGGGCGGGCGCAAGATCGAGATCGTCAAGTGCGACGATGTGGGCAAGCCCGACGAGTCCTCCAAGTGCGCGCAGCAGTTGGTGTCGGCGGGCGTGAAGGCCGTGGTCGGCAGCTACAGCTCCACCTGCACCGAGCCAGCTTCGGAGATCTACAACGAGGCCGGCATCTTGCAGATCACCCCGTCCTCCACCGCCACCCGGCTGTCGCAGAAGGGCTTCAAGCGCTTCTTCCGCGTCTGCTTCCTGGATGATCGGCAGGGCCTGTTCGCGGCCACCTTCATGAAGGACAAGCTGGGCGCGGGCAAGGTGGCCATCGTCCATGACAACTCGACCTACGCCAAGGGCCTGGCCGAGCACACCAAGCGGTACGCGGAAGAGAAGGGGCTCGATGTGGTCTTCTTCGATGCCATCAACCCTGAGGACACGGACTTCAAGCCCATCCTGACCAAGATCAAGGAACTGGCCCCCGATGCTGCGTACTTCACCGGCTATCACCCCCAGGGCGGGCTGCTGCTCAAGCAATCCAAGGAACTGGGGGTCGAATTCCAGTGGGTGATGGGCAACGCCTGCAACAACCCCGAGATGATCGAGATCGCCGGGCTGGATGCGGCCAAGGGTACCTACGTGACCACCGAGCCGCTGCCCAAGGACATCCCCGGGCCTGTGGCCAAGAAGTTCTACGATGACTTCGTGGCCAAGTACGGCGAGCCCCCGGCCAGCATCTGGTGGGTGATGGCAGGGGACGCCCTGAAGGTCATCGTGGAGGCCATGGAGAAAACCAACTCCACGGATTCCGACAAGATGGCCGAGTACCTGCACACCCAGTTCAAGGACTTCCCGGGTGTGACGGGCAACATCATCGGCTTCGATGAGAAGGGCGACCGCCTGGGGACGGTCCACGAGGCCTACATCATCACCGAGGCCGGCGAGTTCGAGATGGTCAAGTAGATCTGAGGATGAGGGAGGGAGTTCGGGACGGGGGTCTCGAGCTCCCTCCCTGATTGTTTGAGGACCAAGGACCAAATGGGACAACTTCTGCAGCAACTGATAAATGGCCTGACGATCGGTTCGTTCTATGCTCTCATCGCCCTGGGCTACACCATGGTCTACGGGGTGCTCAAGCTGATCAACTTCGCCCACGGCGACCTTTTCATGCTGGGGGCCTACCTGGGCCTGGTCACGCTCATGGGCTTCGTAGTTAACGTCGGTCTGTCAGCCAACCTGTTTATCTTCCTGCTGATCCTGCTGGTCGTCATGGCCGTGGTGGCAGGGGCAGGGGTTGTATTGGAACGAGTGGCCTATCGTCCCCTGTATCGAGCAGGGCGCTTGCCCCCTGTGATCTCCGCCCTGGGTGCTTCGATCTTTCTTCAGAACGGAGTCATGCTTATCTATGGCGCCAGGTACAGGACTTATCCCGAGGAGTTCAAAGCCATCGTTCCGGATGTGCTCTGGACCATCGGCGGCGCCCGGGTGACCCTGATCCAGCTCCTCATGCTGGCCATCGCTCTCCTGCTGATGGCGGGGCTATACTTTTTCGTGCAGTATACCCGGGTGGGCACCGCCATGCGGGCGGTGTCACTGGATCATGACACAGCGCGGCTGATGGGCATTGACGTCTATCAGATCATCAGGCTGGTATTTCTTATCGGGCCGGGTCTGGGCGCGGCGGGCGGGATCATGGTCGGCCTCTACTACGGGCGCATCTACTTCACCCTGGGCTGGGGCTACGGCCTCAAGGCCTTCACCGCCGCCATCCTGGGGGGCATCGGCAACATCCCGGGGGCCATGGTGGGGGGGATGCTGCTGGGCATCATCGAGACCCTGGCCACGGGCTACGTCTCTGACGCCTGGAAGAACGCCATCGCCTTTTTCATCCTCGTCCTTATCCTCATCGTTCGACCCACCGGGCTCCTGGGTGAGCGGGTGGTCGAGAAGCTGTGAGGTAGCTGCATGAAAGAGCTGCTGGGACGTTTGCGTCGTCTGAATGAGCGCCAATGGTATCCCATCCTGGGCACGCTGGCCCTCCTGTACCCCTGGATCGTGCGCAGCGATCGCTGGACCCAGGTGGCCAACTTCTTCTTCATCTACGCCCTTCTGGGCCTGAGCCTCAACATCATCGTGGGCTACGCCGGTCTGTTCCAGCTCGGCCACGCCGCCTTCTACGCCGTGGGGGCCTACACCACCGCCATCCTGAGCACCAAGTTCGACATCCCCGTCCTGATCCTGCTTCCGGTGAGTGCTCTGGTGTCCACGGTCTTCGCCATCCTCATCAGCCGACCCATCCTGCACCTGCGGGGCGATTACCTGTGTATCGTCACCATCGGCTTCGGGGAGATCGTGCGCATCAGCCTGCGCAACGACGCCTCCAGCCTCGTCTTCCTGGCCAGGCTCCCGGGCTTAGGCTTCCTGGAGTCAGTTCTGACCGATATGGTTGTCACCGGCGGCCCCAACGGCATCTTCGGCATCAATCGGCCGCAGATCTTCGGATTCGTCTTCCGTCGGCAATGGCACTACTTCTACCTGTTCCTGGTCTTCGTGGCCTTCACCATCTTCGCCATGCGCCGTCTGGAGAACTCGCGGCTGGGGCGGGCCTGGACCTGTGTGCGCGAGGACGAGCTGGCCGCCGAGGCCATGGGCATTGACACTGTGCGGGTCAAGCTCCTGGCCTTCGCCGTGGGCGCCGCCTGGGCGGGGGTGGCCGGCAATCTCTACGCCAGTTGGGTGACGGTTATCGCCCCGGAGAGCTTCAGCTTCTGGGAGTCGGTGATCATGTTCTGCATCGTCGTCCTGGGGGGCACGGGGTCCATCCCCGGTGTGCTGGTGGGCACCGTGGGCATGGTCGTGCTGCCGGAGCTGTTGCGGGAGGTGTTGCTCAACATCCAGCAGTGGCGGATGCTCATCTTTGGCGCAGCCATGATCACCATGATGGTCGTGCGCCCCGAGGGCCTGTGGCCCAGCCAGCGATTCCGCCGTGAATTGGAGGCAGCGCGAGAGGTGATGGCCGCTGAAGCTGCTTGATCTTGAGGTACTTAGATGGCCCTGCTCGAGGTGAAGAACCTGACAAAGTCCTTCGGCGGCTTGATAGCCGTGAACCACCTGGATTTTCACATTGATGAGGGTGAGATTCTGGGCATGATCGGGCCCAACGGCGCCGGGAAGACCACCGTCTTCAACCTGATCACCGGCATCTACCCACCCGATGAGGGCGAGATTCGGTTCAATGGCCGCAGCTTGCTGGGCCTTCGGCCTCATGACATCACCGAACTGGGCATCGCCCGCACTTTCCAGACCATACGACTCTTCCTCAACCTGACGGCCATGGAGAACGTCATGGCCGGGCGACACTGCCGCACCCGGGCAGGCCTGGTGGGCGCCATATTCCAGCCTAAGAGCCAGCGGGAGGAGGAGCGGAGGATCCGAGAGGATGCCGATCGCCTCCTGAGCTTCATGAAGCTGTACCAGCAGCGGGCCGAGCTGGCCAAGAACCTGCCCCACGGCGACCAGCGCCGTCTGGAGATCGCCCGTGCCCTGGCCACCGATCCCCAGCTCCTGATCCTCGACGAGCCGGCCGCCGGCCTGAACGAGCAGGAGAGCAATGAACTGATGGCCCTCATCAGCCAGATCCGCGACTCAGGGATCACCGTCTTCCTCATCGAGCACGACATGCGGGTGGTGATGGGCATCTCCGACCGCATCGTGGTGCTGGACAACGGGGAGAAGATCGCCGAGGGCACACCCAGGGAGGTTCAGAACAACCCCCGGGTAATTGCGGCTTATCTGGGGAGAGCGGAATAATGGCCCTTCTGCAGTTAGAGAACCTGCACGTCTATTACGGTCGCGTCCACGCCCTCAAAGGCATCTCTCTGGAGGTCGAAGAGGGGGAGATCGTGACCCTCATCGGGGCCAATGGAGCGGGCAAATCCACCACCCTGAGGACCATCTCCGGCCTCATCCGCCCCCGCCAGGGGCAGATCCTTTTCGACGGACAGGTCCTCAACGACATCCCGGCCCATCAGATCGTCCGGCTAGGGATCTCCCATGGCCCAGAGGGGCGCAAGATCTTCTCCACCCTGACGGTTCAGGAGAACCTGAACATGGGAGCCTACAGCCGGGGCAATGATGTGCAAGGCATCGAAGAGGCGCGGAAACGGGTCTTCCGTCTCTTCCCCCGCCTGGAGGAGCGCAGGAACCAGATCGCCGGCACCCTGTCCGGCGGCGAGCAGCAGATGCTGGCCATCGGGCGGGCGCTGATGGCCAAACCCAAACTCCTGATGCTGGACGAGCCCTCCCTGGGCCTGGCGCCCATGTTGGTCAGGGCCATTGCTCAAACTATCCAGGAGATCAATGAGCAGGGAACGACCATCCTTCTGGTGGAGCAGAACGCCCGAATGGCCTTGAAGCTGGCCCACCGGGGCTACGTGCTGGAGGTGGGGGAGATCGCTCTCTCCGGCACCGCTGAGGAGCTCATGCAGGACGAGCGGGTGAAGAAGGCGTATCTGGGGGAGTAAGCCACTGAACAGGCTTGACAGATGTGGGGGCAGGCGGCATCTGGCCGCCGATTTCTTTTTGAAGGGTGAGTCTGGGGACGGGGGTGTCCGAGGTGGAATCAGGGCCGATGGGCGTGGCTACCTGTTGGTGGTCGCGGCGGCCCTGTTGTGGGGCACCCTGGGCCTGTTCTTCAAATACATCATCGGCACCTATGGCCTCCCCCCTCTGACCCTGGCCTTCTTCCGCGCCGCCCTGGCCTTCCTTGGCCTGCTGCTGGGGCTAGGCCTCCTCGACCGCTCCCTGCTGCGCCTCGACCGTCAGGACATCCCCTTCTTCGCCCTCTTCGGCCTGATCGGCGTCGCCCTGCTCTATGTCTGCTACACCTATGCCGTCCACCTGACCACGGTGGCTACGGCGGTGGTGCTCCTGTACACCGCACCCGCCTTCGTGACCCTCGTGGCCTGGTGGGCCTGGGGGGAGCCCCTCACGCAGCGCAAAGGGTTCTCCCTCCTCCTGACCTTCGTGGGCTGCATCCTGGTGGCCCGGGCCTACGATCCGAGCCAGCTCCGGCTCAACCTGCCGGGTCTGGCCTTCGGCCTGGGCTCCGGCCTGACCTACGCTCTGTACACTGTCTTCAGCAAGCAGGCCCTGCGCAAGCACTCCCCCTGGACGGCCGTGACCTACGCCCTGGGTTTCGGCGTCGTCTTCCTCCTGCCCCTCCAATCGCCCTGGTCCCTGTGGTCAGCCCTTCAGACCCCCTCCCTGTGGTTGTTCCTGATGGCCCTGGCCCTGGGCCCGACCCTGGGGGCCTATATCCTGTACACCCTCAGCCTGCGCTACGTCCAGGCCAGCGCAGCCAGCATCGTGGCCACCCTGGAGCCGGTGACGGCGGCAGCGCTGTCCTTCCTCCTCCTGGGCGAGCGCTTCGCGGCAGCCCAGGCCCTGGGTGGGCTGATGATTATCGTGGGCGTGATGATCCTCTCCTATGGGGGATCATGAGGGCGCGCGGGTCACCGGAGCCCGGGGGCGAAGCCCAGGATCAGGCCCAGGCCGATGAGGGCGGCTAGGGCGAACTCCAGGAGGACCCGCCGCGTGAGCTGGTCGAGGAGGTGCTGCTGGGCCAGCCCGGTGGCCAGGTAGAAGATCAGGAGCAGCAGGACGCCGGCCGCCAAGGCCTCCACGCTCCAGTAGTTCAGGGCCCAGGTGGCCTCCCCCATGATCAGCCCGACGGTCAGGGCGTACAGCCATGTGCGGCGCATCTGGCCCGCCGCCCCGCGCAGCAGTTCCAGGGCCAGAAGGGTGCTGGCCAGCAGCACCGCCGTCGCCGAGAGGAGGCTGCGGGCCCTGGTGGCGTAGACGGCCGTGTAGAGCACCAGGGCGGCGACGTAGGTCACCAGGTTCAGGCCCAGGCGCGCCCGTTGGGAGCGTGGATCGTCAGGATCGAGGGTCAGGTACTCGCCCATGACGACCAGGGCCAGGAACAGGCCCATGGCTGCCAGGCCGCCCAGCCAGAGGCGGGGGTAGGGGAGGAGACGAGGGAGCAGCACGGCTCCGGCCAGGGTCAACAGAGCGGGGAGGATCCAGAAGGTGAAGGTGTAACGGGTTCTGGCGGCCTCCGCTTCGGGATGGCTGCGCACGATGCCTTCCACGCCGGCGCAGGTCAGAGCCGCCAACAGGCCGGCCAGGAGGGATGACCCGGAGAGGGTCAGGCTCAGGGGAGAGCCCAGGACGAGCCAGGAGAAGGTCCTCAGGGGCAGCTCGATAAGGGAGGCCAGGACGAGGCCCAGCAGGACCAGGCTGATCAGCAAACTCAGGCGGTCATAGGATGGCATGGGGTTGCTCCTCAGGGTGTAGCCCATTCTAATGCCAGCTGTCGTTTTTGTCAAGCGGTGGGTTTACCGCATCCTGAAGCCCCAGCCCCGACGCCCCCCATCACCTGGGTAGAGACGGAGGTCACGTAACCGCCCAAAGCCAGTCGGATCAGGTGACGGCCTGATGGACCAGGAGGCCTGTCGCCGCTTGATCCAACAGGTACGCTACGGATGGCTCGAAATTCATCAAGCCCTACGGGGCACCAGGGTGGTGGAGTCATGCCAGCTCCCCACACAGAAGTGGCGAAGAGTGTCCCCCTTTTCTTTTCCCCAAAAATAGGGTATAATACGCCCAGAGCACACACTGTTGACAGGTGCGTGGGAAGGAGGAGCCCGATGGCAAGGCATAGATGGCTGTGGTTGATGGTTGTCCTGACGCTCTTGCTCCTTCTCGTTGGGACCGCCCAGGCGCAGAGCAAGCCCTTCGACAAGGCTCAGG
>JBHIEC010000123.1:0-7259 GCA_046760425.1 Anaerolineae bacterium | reverse complement strand
AAACAAGCCCGAGATGGAGTTAAGAATCTTCCACCCCGGGCCCATCTCGCGCGTCCCTGCCTGGGTTGTCGCAAGCGCTTGCGAGCGGAACTGCACCGTACCCCCGGGATTCAGTTATCCGGCTCTATTATACCGCTTTTTGGTCAGGATTTGGTCAAGGCCAAGTTAAGATTAGGTTAAGCCTTCGGCCCTTCGGAACTGATACCCCACTCCCCGCACGGTGAGGATGTACTGGGGATTGCTGGGGTCCTTCTCGATCTTCTGTCGCAGATGTCTGATGTGCACTTTGATCCAGTCACTGGCATCAACATATTCCTCTCCCCAAACCTGGGCCAGGATCTCCTCGTGGCTTACAGGCCGCCCCGCATTCTTCAGTAGAAAGGCTATCAGCTTGAACTCCGTGGGCGTCAGTCTCACCAGCTTCCCCCCTCGCCGCACCTCCCGAGACGCCAGGTCAATGGTCACCCAGCCATCGTCGTAGCGTAATGGCTCCTTTAAATAGGGACGCCTCCGGGCACGGCGCAGGACAGCTTTGACCCGAAGCAAGAGCTCGTCCATATCGAAAGGCTTGGGCACATAGTCATCGGCTCCCAGGGAGAGGCCCTCAAGCCGATCCTGGAGGTCTCCCTTGGCGGTGAGCATGATGATAGGGATATCCACCACCTCCCGCAGGCGTCGGCAGGTTTCCCAACCATCCATCCCTGGCATCATCACGTCCAGGATGATCAGGTCTGGATGGTGCTCGTATACGCAGCGCATACCCTCCAACCCATCCCGGGCGCAGTAGACCTCATAGCCCTCCCCCTCCAGGCTCAGGCCCACCACCCTCAGCAGGGTGGGATCGTCGTCAATGATCAGGATCTTGTCTTTCATCTATACCCTGGGCAAGGTGAAATATACCCGCGTCCCCTTCCCGACATCGCTCTCTATCCAGATCCTCCCTCCTTGTGCTTCCACCAACATCTTGGCCAGATACAGGCCCAGGCCATGGCCGCCAGCCCCTTGCCTACGGCCCCGGTAGAAGCGATCGAACACCCGGCCCAGCTCCCTGGCCGGGATACCCGGCCCCTGATCGGTCACGCTGACCAGGACCACCTCTTCGTGATCCTCCGTGGCCTCAACCCGGATGGTCCCTCCCGGGGGAGAGTACTTTACGGCGTTATCCAGGAGGGCGTTCAAGATGACCGTGACCTGTTCCTCATCGCCCATGGCCCAGGGATTGCCTCGAGCCCACACCTCAAAACGACAGTGAGGGGCTCCCACCCTGTAGAGGGCGATGGCCCTCCCGATCAAGGGGAGGAGGGCGAAGGGACGCCGTTCCACGGTCAGGCGTCCGGCTTTCATGTGGGAGATGCGGAGCATCTTCTCCGTGAACCCGATCAAACGATCGCATTGCTCACAGATGATCTCTAAGACCTCTTGCAGGGTGGCTCTATCCCGGGTATCGAGCCGACGCAGGCCCAATTGGGCTGCTGCTTTGATGTTGGTCAGGGGGGCGCGGAGCTCGTGGGACACTAGGGATAAGAATTCGTCCTTCAGGTGCTCCAGCTCCATGTCCCGCGAAGCGTCCCAGAAGGCAGCCACAGCGCCCACGACCTGGCCGGTGTTGTCCCATAGGGGAGAGGCTATTTTGGAGATGGGTATCCTTCGGCCATCCTTGGTGGTGATGAATCGCTTCTGTCCCCAGGAGAAGATGGGACAGCCTTGCTGCAGGGCCCAATAGATGCCACACCCCTCATCCGGGCCGCAGAGGCTCCGCCCTGCCTCATCCTGGGCATGAAAGACGTCGCCGCAAAATTGCCCCAGGACCTCCTCCGCTCGCCAACCCGTCATGGCCTCCAGTGCGGGGTTGAAAGTGGTGATCCTTCGCTCTCTGTCGGTGGTGTATACGCCATCGGCGATGCTGTTCAGAATGGCCTCCAGCTTATGCTTCTCCTCAGCCATGGCTTTGTACAGCCGGGCATTCTCAATGGCTGTGCCCAGTTGCTCCGCGATGGTCATCAGGGCTTCGATGCTCTGAAGCCCTAACAGACGCTCCTCCCGACTGGCCAGGACGGTCATCCCCAGCACGCCCACCTTGGATTGCAGAGGCAGCACATTGAAGGAATTGAACCCCGCCCCCCTCATGGCCTTCTTTATCCCCTCGCTGAGACTCTGGAGAGCAAACACGTCAGACCAGGGCCCCTCTGCCGCCGGCCACGACTCGTCGCCCCCCATGGCCTCCTCCAACCTTCGTAATAGCCCTTGATCAACGCCCTGCCAGGCGGCCATCATCCACCGGGGTGGCTTGCCCTCCAGCAAGAGGATGCACCCCGCCTCGCCGCCCACGATCTTCAGGCTTTCTCTTATGCCCGCCTCCAGGGTGCTCCGCAAGTCCAGGGAACGGTTTACGGCTCGCGCAATATCGCTCACCGCCTTCAGTTCCCTCTTCTGACGCTGCAACTGGTGGGGCATCCTTTGGCTCACAAACGGCTCATTATGCTCCATCCCGCCCTCTGCCCCCTTCAAAGTGGCCCTATCCACAGGATCGAACATTCACTTGTACAGAACCATCGAGTAGGTGGTCAGCCGCTCCTCTGGATCCTTCTCCTCCTCGGACAACCCCCACTGAAGGTTGCGAGCTACCCCGTGTTCCGTCAACCGCCAGGGGCTGAGCAAAGCCAGCAGCTCTTGCTTGGCGCGTTGGTAGAGCGGAATCCCCGCCCTATGCACCAATTTCGAAACCTCCTGCAGATAGGGATCCGTCTGCCACGTCTCAGACTCAACCGTCAAGAAGAGGTGGCTGCCTGGCGCGGCCCATTCGTAGAGCCTCCTCGCCCCCGAAGCCAGCGTCTCGTCGGTGAGGAAATGGGCCAGCGCCATGAAGATGATCCCTACCCTCCGCTCGTCCCCCAACAGCTCCTTCGCCTCCGGGGAATCCAAAAGCGTGCTCGGGTCGGCGGCATCGCACCACACGTAGCGCACGTGGGGTTCCTGGGCGATGATCTCCTTCCCGTAGGCCACGGTGAGATGATCAATGTCGCTGTAGATCACCCTGGCCTGGGGATTGATGGCCAGAACAACCTCGTGGGTGTTGCCGCAGGTGGGCAACCCGGAGCCGAAATCGAGGAAGTGGGTCAGCCCCTTCTCCTTTGCCATGTAGGTGACTGCACGTTGGAGACAGAGCCGCACCTTCCTCGTCTCCTCGATAACGTCCCCTGGGTACATCTCTGCGGCTCGGTCGGCCAGGAGGCGATCGATTTCGAAGTTGTGGTGGCCGCCCAGGTAGTAGTCCACAATGCGCGCCGGATTGGGTTTCGTCAGATCAATCTCCATCTTCCTGCCTCCTACTCATCCGTGTAGCTCGCCTATCTGCGAGACAGGAGCTCTATACGTTCTTCCCTTTGTTATAACGCCTTGTTGAAGCAGAAGATACGGTAAAAGAATGTAATTGAATCTTTCTTTGTCCTCTGGATATATCAGACGAAAAGTGGTATAATATAGGTACGGCTACGGGAGAAGGGGGTCACCATCGAGGCCACCCAGGGATGCGAAGAGCTGCTCAATCCCCCCCAGGGTTATGCCCTTGTAGGCGATGCGGGAGAAATGGCTGAGAGGGAAAGCTACGCCAAGTTCATGAGCACCAATCCGATGGCTATCCGGTCTCTGGAGTCTTGCATGGATCAGCAGCGCATTCGTAATTTCTGCATCATTGCCCACATTGATCACGGCAAGTCAACCCTCTCCGACCGTCTCCTGGAGCGCACGGGCACCATCAGCCCCCGGGAGATGGAAGAGCAGGTGCTGGACCAGATGGACCTGGAGCGGGAGAAGGGGATCACCATCAAGGCCAAGGCGGTGCGCATGCTCTACCAGGCCCAGGACGGCCAGGAGTACGAGCTAAACCTCATTGATACCCCCGGCCACGTGGACTTTGCCTACGAGGTCTCCCGCGCCCTGGCCGCCTGCGAAGGGGCCATCCTGGTCGTGGACGCCTCCCAGGGCATCGAGGCCCAGACCCTGGCCAACCTTTACATGGCCCTGGACCACGACCTGTCCATCGTCCCCGTGGTCAACAAGATTGATCTGCCCGCCGCCCGTCCCGATGAGGTGGCCCAGGAGCTCGAAGACCTCATCGGCATCCCCGCCGAGGAGGTCATCCGCGCCTCGGCCAAGGAGGGCGTGGGCACGGAGGAGATCCTGGAGGCCATCGTCCACCGTCTCCCTCCGCCCCACGGCCATCTCCACCAGCCGCTGCGGGCCCTCATCTTCGACTCCCACTACGATCCCTACAAGGGGGTGGTGGCCTACGTGCGGGTCGTGGACGGGGCTCTGCGGGCCGGCGAGGAGCTGCTGCTGACCTCCAACCAGAAGCGGATCGAGGCCCTGGAGATCGGCATCTTCCGGCCCCAGATGACGCCTGTGGAGAAACTGACGGCGGGCGAGGTGGGGTACGTGGCCACGGGCCTCAAGAACGTGCGGGACTGCTCCGTGGGCGATACCATCACCACAGCTCAGAACCCCGCCCGGGAGCCCCTGGCCGGCTACCGCCCGGCCAAACCCATGGTCTTCGCCGGCCTCTATCCCGTGGAGGGCGAGGATTACCACCTGCTGCGGGAGGCCCTGGACAAGCTGCGCCTCAACGACGCCTCCCTGGTCTACGAGCCGGAGACCTCGGCGGCCCTGGGTTTCGGATTCCGCTGTGGCTTTCTCGGCCTGCTGCACATGGAGATCGTCCGGGAGCGGCTGGAGCGGGAATACGGGCTGGAGCTCCTGGCCACGGCCCCCAGCGTGGAGTACCACGTCCTGACCCGGCAGGGCGATGTGATCACCGTGGACAATCCGGCCAGGCTGCCTCCTGCGGGCGAGATCGAGGAGATCGAGGAGCCATGGATGCACCTCAGTATCTACACCCCGAAGGAGTACATCGGGCCCATCATGGAGCTGGTGACCAGCCGGCGGGGGGAGCCAGAGGGGCTAGAGTACCTCGATGAGCAGCGAGTACTGCTCACTTATCAGATGCCTCTGGGGGAGCTGATCGTGGATTTCTACGACCAGCTCAAGTCCCGCACCCGGGGCTATGCTTCCCTGGACTACCACTTCGCCGGCTACCGCCCGGGCGACCTGGTCAAGCTGGACATCCTGGTCAACCAGCAGCCGGTGGATGCCCTATCCCTCATCGTCCACCGGGACAAGGCGTATGAGAAGGGGAAAGCCCTGGCGGCCAGGCTGAAAGAGGTCATCCCCCGCCAGCTCTTCCCCGTGCCCATCCAGGCGGCCATCGGCAAGCGGGTCATCGCTCGGGAGACGGTCAGGGCCCTGCGCAAGAACGTGCTCAGCAAATGTTATGGCGGCGACGTGACCCGCAAGCGGAAGCTCCTGCAGCGTCAGAAAGAAGGGAAGAAGCGGCTGAAGCGATTCGGAAAAGTTGACATCCCTCAAGAGGCGTTCACAGCAGTGTTGAAGCTGGGATAGTGGACAGTTTTATTCACAGAATCCCCTTGTTTCCTTTTGACGGAGGCCCATGCCTTTGAGAGAGAGCTTGCTACAAAGGATCGAGTTTTGATCTCCATGTATCCCCCCAGCTTCTTCCTGGCTATGCTGGCCAACCTCCTCTTCTTTGCCAGCATGCACCTGCTCCTGACGCCTCTGCCCCTCTACGTCAAGGAGATTGGCGGGCAGCCCTCCCAGATCGGCCTGGTGATGGGGGTCTTCGCCCTGACCGCCATCCTGGCTCGTCCAACGGGGGGTCGGCTGGTGGATACCTGGGGGCGCAAAAGGACGCTGCTGCTGGGCGCGACCATCTTCATTCTCTCGCCCCTCCTGTACACCCGCTCCCGCTCGGTGCCAAGCCTGCTCCTGAGCCGCATGTTCCACGGCCTGGGCCTCTCCTGCTTCACCACCGCCTACATCGTTCTGGTGGCCGACCTGGTGCCTCCCAGCCGCCGGGGCGAGGCCATCGGGGTAGCGGGGATCAGCACTCCCATCTCGCTCATGATGGCGCCAGCCCTGGGAGCTGCTCTTCTGGATCTCCTGGGCTTCAGACCCCTCTTCCTGGGCGCTGCCTTGATGGCCACGCTGAGCTGGCTCATCCTCCTCTTCGTCCAGGAGCCCAGGGGCGAGGACGACGGTTACACAAGGGGGCGATCTGGCCTGATCACGGTCCTCCGCCAGCGTGGTGTGTGGGTGCCCTCCCTGGCGGCGGGCCTGGCCGCCATCACCTACGGGAGTCTGATCACGTTTCTGCCCCTCTTCGCCACCGAGCGGGCTATCGGCAATGTAGGGCTCTTCTTCACCGCCTACGCAGTGGCCACCATCGCCGTGAGCTGGATCGTCGGGCGCCTCTCGGACTTGGTAGGACGCCGGAACGTCATCATCCCGTCCCTGATCGCCCTGGCACTCATCTTCTGGCTCCTCACCCGGGTCCAGGAGCTGACGGGGTTAATGGGGGTGGGCCTGCTCTACGGGGTGGGGTTCGGTTCGGCGCGCCTGGCCCTGAACGCTCTGGTCATGGACGAGGCGCCGTTAGAGGTGCGGGGGGCGGCGGCCAGCGTGCTTTTCGCCAGCTTCGATCTGGGGATCGGTGTGGGGTCCTTCTTGATGGGCCTGGTGGCCGATGCGGTGGGCTATGGGGGGATGTACGGGGTCGTAGGAGGGATCTGTCTGGTGGGGGCGGCTTTGTTTACCGCTTTGATGCGCCAGTGACTATTCTGTATGTCCCTGCCCACTTGATCACTTTTGAGCTGTCCCCCATCTCGCCCCGGACGTAGCGGGCAAAGAATTCTTCGGAGGAGAGCCCAAATTCTTCCTCGAAGGCCTTTAGGTGTTCTTCAAGTTCAGCTATGGTTACGTTTTGATGAGAAAAGTCATGGCAGAGTACCTCGACATTGTTAAATCCCGTCAGAAACCAGGTTTTTTGCGTCCAAAATCAGGAGATATGGCTGTTCCAGTCGCGTTCACTGGCTCGAACTCTACCTAATTCAAAGAAAAACCTGGTTTCTTTGCGGAACATATCTCAAATCTAACAATATCAAGGTACCCTCTTTCTGTTTTCCGCTCTTCATCATGGCCTGAACAGCAGCGTCAGCATAATCGTGATCCAGGTGCCGACCACGAAGCCGATGAGCCACCTGAAATTGGTTTGAAGCTCAGCCCTCAGCTGAGATGTCTCACTATGAAAGTCAGCTCTCAACTGAGACATCTCGCCATGGAAGTCAGCCCTCAGCTGAGACATCTCACTTCTCAACTGAGATATCTCTCCAGATATTTCTTGGCGCATA
>JBHIEC010000122.1:0-7396 GCA_046760425.1 Anaerolineae bacterium | reverse complement strand
TTTGTCTACTTTCCCCGCCTCACCCGCTCCCACCACTCCTTCACCCGCCGCAACTCATCCTCCGTGGTCGGCACCTCGCCGTAGCAGACCCGCACGTAGGCCTCGGTGATGGCAGCCACCTCCCCCTCGCGGCCGGGCAGGGCCTGGCATAGCGTCGTCACGTACTCGTAGGGCGTCGTTCCCTCCGGGCGGGGGTAACCCATCGCCGCCTCCAGCCGCAGCGCAGCAGAGCCGCCAGGTCCTGACGAAATGCCTCCCCCGACCAGACCGACTCCCGGCTCTGGGGCGCGATGCCTTCCGCCCACCCCTGCCAGCGCTGGAAGGAGCGGGCCGCGATCCACAGCGCCCCAGCCGTTAACAGCCCGATCATGCCCCACCTCAGGATCACCACAAGGTAGCTCAGCCAGGCAGGCATATCACGTTTCGGCCTTTCGGCTAGCTTCTCAAAGGTCGGGTTTTGTAGTATAATTAGCCCAGCTTCGAGCTGGGGCGGCCTTGCTCCGGCTCCTAGATCGGAGTGCCTGTGAGCCGTATCTACGTGGCCCTGGACTTGGAGACCACAGGGCTTAAGCCGGAACGGGATGCCATCATCGAGATCGGTGCGGTCAAGTTCCGGGGGAAGGAAGTGCTGGAGACCTGGTCCAGCCTGGTCAATCCGGGACGCCCCCTCCCCTACCGCATCCAGCAACTGACGGGCATCACCCCGGAGGAGCTGGAGAACGCCCCATCCCTCTTCTCCATCATGGGGCCTCTGGTCAGCTTCGTCAAAGACTACCCCATCGTGGGCCACAACGTCCCCTTCGACCTGAGCTTCCTGAACCGTCACGGACTGTTCCTGGCCAACCCCACCATTGACACCTTTGAATTGGCCAGCATCCTCATGCCCTATGCCTCCCGCTACAGCCTGAGCACCCTGGCCCAACACCTGGGCATCCATTTCCCGAAGCAACACCGCGCCCTGGCCGACGCTCTGGCCGCCAAGGACCTCTTCCTGGCCCTTGTGGAGCGAGCAGGCCAACTGGACCTGGCGACCATCCGTGAGATCAACCGCCTGGCGGCTAGGAGCGACTGGCCCCTGCGCTACGTCTTCCGCGACGCGGAGCGGGATCGGGCCCGCACGGCCTTCACGGGGACCATCGCCCAGCAACTGCTGGCCAAGGGGGGGCTGGATGAGGGAGCGCTGGGCCTCTTTTTCTCCGAGGGGCAGTGCCCAGAGCCCCTCCAGCCCTCGCCCCGCCGCCAACCCCTGGACGTGGAGGCCCTGTGCGCCTTACTGGAGGAGGGTGGACTCTTCGCCCAGCACTTCCCCGGATATGAGCATCGCCCCCAGCAGGTCCACATGCTGCGGGCCGTGGCTGAAGCCTTCAACGAGGGAGAGCACCTGCTGGTGGAGGGGGGAACAGGGGTGGGCAAGAGCTTAGCCTACCTCCTGCCGGCTATCCATTTCGCCGTGGCCAATGGCCGCCACGTGGTCGTGTCAACCAACACCATCAACCTGCAGGATCAGCTCTTCAATAAGGACCTGCCCGATCTGCAGAGAATCCTGGCGCTGGAGTTCAAGGCCAGTCTGCTCAAGGGGCGAAGCAACTACCTCTGCCGGCGCCGCCTGGACCTCCTGCGCCGCCGCGACGATTTGTCCGTGGACGAGATCCGGGTGCTGGCCAAGATCCTGGCCTGGCTGCCGACCACCACCACCGGCGATGTGGCCGAGCTGACCCTGGTCAATCAGGAGGGCGCCATCTGGAACAGGGTCTGCGCTGAGGCCGAGACCTGCCGCCCTGACACCTGTACCTACAAGCAGGGAGAGCGATGCTTTTTCTATCGTGCCCGCCACCAGGCCGAGGGGGCCCACATCATCGTTGTCAACCACGCCCTCCTCCTCTCGGACATGGCCGTCGAGAATCGCGTCCTGCCCGAATATCAACACCTTATCATTGACGAAGCCCATCACCTGGAGGCTCGGGCCACGGAGCAACTGGGCTTCAGCGTGGATAGGCGAGGGGTTGACGCTACTCTCAACGAGTTAAGCAGTCCGGCCCTGAGACTTCGGCGAGCTCAGTCGAGCCGCTTACTGCCGAAGGGCCAGCCCTCCGGCGCTGAGAGAAGCGGGGGCTTCCTGGCGAAGATCGTGGCCACCCTGCGGGCCAGCAGCCTGCCCTCGGCCATCCGACGGGAGGTGGAGAGCTACATCGAGGGCATGCATCGGGATGTGGAACGGGCCCGGCAGCACCTCTATCGCTTCTTCGATGTCCTGGCCCTCTTCCTGGAGGAGCAGCGCGCGGAGGGGAGAAGCCACGGTGGATATGACCTTCAGGTCCGCCTGACGGGTGGGCAGCGCATCCAGCCGGCCTGGGCTAACGTGGAGATGGCCTGGGATGACCTCTCCCTGACGCTGGCCAAAATCCACCAGGGGTTAGAGCGGCTGTACACCAGCTTCCTCGATCCAGGTGACCACGACATCCCTCAGCACGATGAGCTGCTGGGGGAGCTGGCCGGGCACCGGCATCGCATGGAGGAACTGCGAGAGCAGATGACGGCTATCATCTCCCAACCCTCGCCCAACGGCATCTACTGGGCCACCCTCAGCGCCCAGGGCGGGGAGGTCTCCCTGCACGCCGCGCCCCTTCACGTGGGCCAGCTCCTGGAGAAGCACCTCTTCTCCTCCAAGGAGTGCGTGGTCCTCACTTCGGCCACACTGCAAGCCGGAGATGACTTCAGCTACATCCGGGAACGGCTGGGCCTGTGGGACGTGCGGGAGGAGGCCGTGGGCTCGCCCTTCGATTACGCCGCCTCGACCCTGCTCTACCTGCCCACCGACATCCCCGAGCCCGGCCAGCCCTACTACCAGAAGACGGTGGAGCGCGTTCTCGTGGACCTGTGCCAGGCCACCCAGGGGCGAACCCTGGTCCTCTTCACCTCCCACAGCCAGTTGCAGGCCACCTACAAGGCCATCAGCCAGCCCCTGGGGGAGGCGGGTATTGCCGTTCTGGGCCAGGGGCTGGACGGCTCCCGCCGCCAGTTGTTGGAGACCTTCAAGGAGAACGACAGGACCGTGCTCCTGGGCACCCGCAGCTTCTGGGAGGGGATTGACGTGGTGGGGGAGGCCCTGAGCTGCCTGGTCATCGCCCGTCTGCCTTTTGATGTGCCCACCGACCCCATCTTCGCCGCCCGCAGCGAGACCTTCGAGGACCCCTTCGGTCAGTACGCCGTCCCCCAGACCATCCTGCGCTTCCGCCAGGGCTTTGGCCGGCTGATCAGGAGCAAGACCGACCGGGGCGTCGTCGTGGTGCTGGACAAGCGGCTGCTCACCAAGTTCTATGGCCCCGCCTTTCTCAATTCCCTGCCGCCCTGCACTGTGCGGCGTGGCTCTCTGCATGATCTGCCCCCGGCAGCGGCCCGCTGGATTGATGGGGAGACGCCGTATCAGCCGGGGCTGGGGTTTTAGTTTGACATCCGAAAGAGGGGCGCTTATAATCACGGAAACCCCCGACGATAGAGCAGTCACGGCTTGCCTAGTACTATCTACTATACAATGGGATCTTTATAAACCGCTACAAAGGGGCGTCCTCGCCCCGTCAGATGCGCCTCTGATCTGCCGAAACGGGGCGCGGATGCCCCTCAGGAGCGAGAAAAAGCGGGCGGGCGAGGAAGTCACGTTGTAGTACTAGGCTAGCAGTGACACTCCCCCACCTGTCAGTGGGGGCTTCAAGGGGAGTAGTCACTGAGATTGTTTCAAGGAGGTGGAGATGGTGATCACCTTGCCGGACAAGCTGATGGAACGGGCCAACGAGGTCGCTCAGCAGAGGGGGATCGAGGTCAAGGATCTGGTGATCGCCGCTGTGGAGCGATAGCCGAAATCCGGCTGGAGTCCAAGGAGATAGATGAACACCAAATCGAGGTTTGTGGTACGGCATGCAGTTGCATCTGTGGGTAGTCTGATCGCTTTGATGTTCTTGTGGATATTGGTGTATACGCTCTCCGGGTCGACCACCGAGTTCATGGAACCGCCCGCGAATTTCTTTTGGTGTTGCAGGACGATCATGTGGCTGGCAGGCGTGTTGTTCCCAGTTTCCGTAGTCGCAGAGTCCCTGTTGGTAGGGCGGCCGACGTGGCGGTGGTGGGCGCATATCCCGGCGATGGCGGTTATGTTCTTTGTTGTTAGCATCGTTATTGTAGAGATTGGTACACGAGTGCTTTTCGGTCAGTGGGTAAACCAACCCGCTGGTCTCATCCTAGGACTGGAAGACTCGCTCTGGGGGGTTGCATATTGGTCTCTTCTCCGCGCAAGCAACACTCTATTGAACATCGTTCTTGGAAAGAGCGAAGTTACGGGAAAGCCGCCGGACTTCGGCTGATAGGCAAAGGCGGAGGCATATCGCCTGTATCAGGCTAATGGGGAGCAGGAGGAGGATGTATGACGATCTCAGTCACTGAGCTGCGCAAAGGCGTGACCTTCGAGCTGGACGGGGAGCTCTATCGCGTCCTCGAATACCAGCACCAGAAGCTGGGTCGCGGGGCGGCAACCATCAAGACCAAGCTGCGCAACCTGCGCACGGGGGCCACGGTGGAACGCACCTTCCCCTCCGGCGACCGGGTCAACGACATCCGCCTGGATCACCGCACTGTCCAGTACCTCTACAACGACGGCCAGCTCTACTACTTCATGGACACCGAAACCTATGAGCAGCCTGCCCTCTCCGCCGAGGCTCTGGGCCAGGCGGTGGACTATCTCAAGGAGGGGCTCACCCTGGATCTGTCCTTCTATCAGGGCGAACCCATCGAGGTGGAACTACCCACCACCGTTGATCTGAAGGTCATCCAGACCACCCCCGGTTTCAAGGGTGACACGGCCACAGGGGGCACCAAGCCAGCCACCCTGGAGACGGGTCTGAAGACCCAGGTGCCCTTCTTCGTCGAAGTGGGCGACGTGGTGCGGGTGGACACCCGCAGCGGGGAGTACGTTACACGGGCATAATTAGGAGGATAGGGATGAGCGATCAACCGTGTAGCTGCTCAGGAGAGGGACCCAAAGTCGGGGAGTACTTCGCCACGGTGGCCGAGGAGTGGGATGAGCTGCGGGCGGGCTACTTCGACGAGACTGTGCGAGAGGCGGCCATCGCCCGGGCAGGGCTGTCGCCCGACATGGTCGTGGCCGACGTGGGGACGGGCACCGGCTTCATGGCCCTGGGCCTGGCCCCCCTGGTGCGGCGGGTCTACGCCATTGACACCTCGGCCGAGATGCTGAAGGTGCTGGAGCGAAAGCTGCAGGAGAGGGGCATCACCAACGTGGAGCTGTGTCAGGCCGATGGCCTGGCCCTCCCCCTGGACGACGCCTCCGTGGACGCCGTCTTCGCCAACATGTATTTGCATCATATCCCTGAGCCACCCCTGGCCATCGCCGAGATGGTCCGCGTCCTCGCAAGCGCTCGCAGCGGTGACAAGCGGTCACGCGGTTCTCAGCTAGAGCTGGCAGTGAGCCAAAGCAAGCGTGGCCGCTTGTCAGGGCTCGAGCCCAACACAAACTACAACGGTTGGGCTGCGAGCGCTTGCGACCTCAAGCCGGGCGGCAGACTGGTCCTCACCGACGCCGACGAGCACCATCACGAGTGGATGCGGGAGGAGATGGCCGACGTCTGGCTGGGCTTCGATCGGGGGCAGATCCAGCGCTGGTTTGAGGAGGCGGGCCTGCTGGATGTCCAGGTGGACTGCACCGGCTCCGACTGCTGCGCCGAATCGGCGGAAGGGGAAGAAGCGGCGGTGAGCATTTTTGTGGCCACAGGGGTGAAGCCGTGATACGCATCTATCGCGTCAGCCAGATCACTCGCTACATCAAGGACCTCTTGGAGGCAGACCTCCTCCTGCAGGACCTGTGGCTGGAAGGGGAGGTCTCTAACCTTTCCCAGTCCACGGCAGGCCACGTCTACTTCACTCTGAAGGACGAGGAGAGCCAGATCGCCTGCGTCCTGTGGCGGTCCCAGGCCGAGCAGCAGATCAGCCTGCCCCAGAACGGGGACGCCGTGGTCTGCCACGGGCGGGTCTCCGTCTACGAGGCCCAGGGGCGCTACCAGTTCTACGCGGACCTGATCCAGCCCGCCGGGCTGGGCGCATTGCATCTGGAGTTCGAGGCCCTCAAGGCCAGGCTGCAGGCCGAGGGCCTTTTTGCCGTGGAACACAAGCGGCCCCTGCCTCCCTTCCCCCGACGCCTGGGCGTGGTCACCTCGCCGGTGGGCGCTGCCCTGCGGGACATCCTCCACATCCTGGAGCGCCGCTATCCCCTGGTGGAGGTCGTCCTGGCCCCTACATTGGTACAGGGGGAGGAGGCGCCTGAGCAGATCGTGGAGGCTATCCGCGCCCTCAACGAGGGGACCGATGTGGAGGCCATCATCGTCGCCCGGGGCGGCGGGTCCCTGGAGGAGCTGTGGGCCTTCAACGACGAGCGGGTGGCGCGGGCCATCTTCGCCTCCCGCGTGCCCATCGTGTGCGGGGTGGGTCACGAGACGGACTTCACCATGGCCGACTTCGTGGCCGATGTGCGGGCCCCCACCCCCTCGGCTGCGGCGGAGCTGGCTGTCCCCGACCGGCGGGAGTTGCGGGCGACGATCCGGCTGCGAGAGCGGCGGTTGGCGCGGCTGATGAGGGGGCGCCTGGAGGGTTGGGGGTTGCGCCTGGAGGGTCTGGAGCGGGCGCTGAGCCGTCTATCGCCCCAGGCGAGGATCGAGAGCTACCGTCAGCGGGTGGACGAGTTGACGCGGGCCGCCCTGGCCCATCTGCGCCACGGCCTGGGCCTGCGGCGGGAGCGGCTGCGGGGCTACGCCTCCCAGTTGCAGAGCCTGAGCCCCCTCACCACCCTGGCGCGGGGCTACTCCATCACCACCCACCTGGGCACGGGCCAGATCGTCAAGCGGGTGGCCCAGGTGGCGCCCGGCGACCCCATCGAGGTGCAGGTCAGCGACGGGGCCTTCGGTGGTACGGTGGGACGGCAAAGGGATCTGGGTATTTGAGCTACAACCTGAGAGTTCGTTCGGTCGCCGGAGTTTTCCACCTACCTGATCATGCGCCGCTACATCTGGCGCTCGGAGAAGCCCCACAGCCTGGGCCTTCACGAGTACTACGCCCAGGGGTTTCTGGCTTGCGCCCTGAACCGGGAGAAGATCGCCGGAGCGTTAGGTGGGGTGACCACTGTCACGGTGAGCAAAGACATCAACGCCCTGGTCAAACGTGGCGTGATCAAGACCATCCGCACTGGCCGGGGCAACATCTTCATCCTGGGCAAGTGGGCTATATATGAGGAAGAGAATGTCTACTATATGAGTATTTCTTTCTCGACAGGCTTTGCATCAGAACTGATCTTTCGCTCATTTCTTGCGTGAAAAGTGAAATTGAGGTAAACTTCTGC
>JBHIEC010000121.1:0-7452 GCA_046760425.1 Anaerolineae bacterium | reverse complement strand
TTACCGCCCTTTGGCCTTTCAGCCCGACCATTGATCGTCGGGCAACTGGACGGCAGAGCATGTACCGAACGCTCTCACCTACGAACATACCATACCCCGATCACCAGCCCGACAGCGAGGGCCATCAGCCCGTACTCCCAGCTCTTCACCCGATACTCCCGCATGAAAGTGCGGCCCGAACGGCCGAAGCCTCGCGACTCCATGGCCTCGGCCAGTTCGTCGGAGAGCTTGAGGGACTGGATGAGCAGAGGCGTCAGCAGGGCCGGGATATGCCGCCAGCCGGCCAGGTCCCACCCCAGGGGGATGCCCCGCGCCCGCTGAGCGTCCACAATGTCCTGGATCTTCCGGGCCATGACGGGCACAAACTGCATGGCGCCCGTCAGGATGAAGGTGAAGGCGTAGGGCACGCCCATCTTCACCAGGCCGTTGCCCAGATCCTCGGGCAAGGTGGCCTGAAAGAAGACGAAGAAGGTGGTCACCAGGGCCACCAGCCGCACGCTCGTCGTCAGGGCGACGGTCAGGTCGAAGGCGAGGAGGGAGATGGCGAAGACGATGGCCGTCATGGCCAGCACCAGCCGCAGGGCGCGCAGCCAGACCCGCCCTAGCCCTAGAAGGGCGATGAGGACGGCCAGGAGGGCCAGCTCAGCCAGGAGGGCCGGCAGGGCCCGGGTGAGGATGAGGATGGCTGCATAGGCCAGGGCCAGGATCAGCTTGGTGCGAGGGTCCAGATTTAATTGCATGGCAGACATCGTAGGGGCGAGGCTTGCCCTCGCCCTGGGCAACCGCAAGGGGTTGCCCTTACCCGTCAACGCATTCTCCATACGGCACCCCCAGGGCGCGGGCCAGTTGGAAGGCCTGGGTGGGGCGCAGATTCGCCGCCGCCATGGCCGCCTCGTCGGCCATCACCGCGCCGGGTGGCCCGTCGGCCACGACCCGCCCCCCGGCCAGGACGATCCATCGCCCGGCATTGGCCTCGGCGAACTCCAGGTCGTGGGTCACCAGGACGACGGTGTGCCCCCGGGCTCGCAGTTCCCCCAGGAGCCGGGTCAGCCCATCGCGGAAGGGCTTGTCCTGGCCAGTGGTGGGCTCGTCCAGGACGATGACCTCCGGCCGCCAGGCCATCACGGCGGCGAAGGTGACCCGCTTCTTCTCCCCCTCGCTCAGCCGGTAGGGCGACCGCTCCAGGAGAGGCTCCATGCCGAAGAGGGCGATCAACTCCTCACAGCAGGTGGGATCGTAGAGCCCCAGGGCCTGGGGGCCCACCTCGATCTCCTCTCGCACCGAGGGGGCGAAGAACTGGTCGTTGGGGTTCTGGAAGACCAGCCCCACCTGCCGCGCCAGCTCCGCGACCCGCACCCCCCGGGTGGAGCGACCCAGGACCAGGACCTGGCCGCTGGCGGGACGGTGCAGGCCCACGAAGTGCTTCACCAGGGTGGTCTTGCCCGAGCCGTTGGCCCCCACCAGGGCCACACACTCCCCCCGTCCCACGGTCAGGCTCACCCCCTGCAGGGCCAACAGACCGTCGAAGGCGAAGGAGAGGTCCCGGGCCTCCAGGGCGGGGCCCTCACCCCTCACCCTTACCCCCCATCCCCCCTCCCCCTCTCCGCCCCCCCTCGGTCCCCCCCAACTTTGGGGGGGAAGCGGGAGAGGGGTGGGGGTGGGGGTGAGGGTCATGGCCTCTTCCACGGTCAACGGCACCTCAGGTCTCCCCCACTCTTGGAACAGACGGACGGACAGAGGGAGGTTGAGGCCGTAGCGGGTCACGTCCTCCCGCAGCACCTGGCGCGGTGGCCCGTCCAGGACCACCCGTCCCTGATGCAGGACGACCATCCGGTCGGCGTCGGCCACCAGGTCGTGGAGGCGGTGCTCGGCCACGACGACGGTGGTGCCGAGGCGGTGGATCTCCCTCAGAACCGCTCGCACCCGCGCCGCGCCCGCCGGGTCCAGGTTGGCGAAGGGCTCGTCCAGGACCAGGATAGCGGGGCGCAGGGCCAGGATGGCGCCGATGGCGACCAGTTGCTCCTCGCCGCCGGAGAGCTGGCGAGGCGACCGCTCCAGGAGGTGCTCGATCCCCACCACCTGGGCTGCCCATCGGACGCGCCGCCGGATCTCACTCGGGCTCAGGCCCAGGCTCTCCAATCCGAAGGCCAGCTCCCGCTCCACGGTGCTGTTGAAGAGCTGGGCCTGAGGGTTCTGGAAGACCAGCCCCACGTGGGCGAACAACTCAGCCACGGGGTGGTCGCGGGTCTCCAGGCCGTCCACCGTTAGATGGCCTTCCAGTCGGCCGCCGTGGAAGTGGGGCACCAGGCCGTTGAGGGCCCGGCACAGGGTGGACTTGCCCGAGCCACTGGCGCCGCAGAGGAGCACATACTCCCCCGGCGCGATGGTCAGGTCCACGTCGCGCAGGGCATAGCCTTCGGCGGGGCTCAGGCCGAGCCCCTCCGCCGGATCATAGCGGTAGCTTAGGCCCCGAGCCTCGATAGCCCCTCCTCGTCCCAAGCTCACGTCTCCTCGGGCCTCGTTTCCGTCGGCAGGTAGCCGGCCCGGCGCAGGGCCAGCAGCCCCAGCACGCCGATGATCGAGCCGCCGATGGTGCTGGCCGAAAAGGCCAGAATGAAAGTGCCCAGGGCCATGGTCTTGCCCAGGAAGACGGGCCCCACCAGAAGGGCGCTCACCGTGGCGGCAATCAGGCCCGTGCCCACCACCTCCCCCAGGGCGGCGAAGTAGATGTTACGGGTGTACCGGAAGACCAGCCCAGCCAGGAAGGCGCCGATCATCCCGCCGGGGAAGGCGAAGATGGTGCCCGTGCCCAGGGCGTTGCGGATGATCCCCGCCGCCAGGGCCACGGCTGTGGCGTACCAGGGTCCCAGCAGCACCGCCCCCAGGACGTTGACCATGTGCTGGGCCGGGTAGCATTTGGTGATGCCGACGGGGATGAAAAAGGGAGCCAAAGCCACAGCCAGAGCCGTCAGGACAACCGCCTGGGCTACTTTACGGGTTTCAATAGTTCTCATGATTCACCTCCGTTCGTGAGTAAATCAAGGAAACAAGTATACAAGTACACAAGGAGACAAGGGGAGCTTCTTTCCTTGTCTACTTGCTACTTGTCTACCCGTTTACTTGTGTACTCTCTCCCGAAAATGATCCCACCCGACCGCCTCGAGGGCAGTCGTCCGCCCATCGGCCTGAACCAGGACGCGCCCCTCGCTAGGGGGGACGATCTCCCCCACCGTGGTGACGGGCGTGCCCGTGGCCTCGACCACGGCTGCCGTCAGGGGCTCGACCGCTTCGGGCGGGGCAGTGAAGAGGAGTTCGTAGTCCTCGCCGCCAGCCAGGGCCCAGTCCAGCGGGTCCCGCCTCGCCAGAGCCGCCACCACCCGCGTCGCTGGGGAGATGGGCAACCGTTGGGCCCAAATCCTCACCCCAACCTGGCTCCGCTGGCAGATGTGGCCCACGTCGCTGGCCAGGCCGTCGCTGAGGTCAATCATGGCCGTGGCCAATCCCGTGCGGGCGATGGCCTGCCCCTCGGCCAGCCGAGGGGTGGGGGTGAGAAACGCCGCTTCGACCCGGGCAGTGTGCGCTTCGTCGGGCTGGAGAGCGTCGTCCAGCAGCAGGGCCAGGCCCGCTGCCGCGTCGCCCAGGGTGCCGGTCACCAGCACGGCATCGCCGGGTCGGGCGCCGGAGCGAAGCATCAGGTGCCCCGGGGCCACCTCTCCCAGGAGGAAGATGTCCACCACCAGCCCCTGAGGTGAGCGGCTCATATTGCCCCCCACGATGGCCATGCCAGCCCGCTCCGCCTCAGCCCGCAGGCCAGCGTAGAGCGCATCCACGTAGGCCACCTCCGTCTCCGACGGCAGGCCCAGGGAGATCAGGGCATACGTCGGCGTGCCGCCCATGGCGGCGATGTCGCTGAGGTTGATGGCCAGCGCCCTGCGCCCCAGTTGGTAGGGGGTGATCCGATCCCGCAGGAAGTGGGCTCCCTCCAGTTGGATGTCGCAGGTGGCCAGGAGGAGCCGCTCGCCGCCTCCTGCCTCCCCCCGTCGTCGGGGGGACCGAGGGGGGCACAGCACGGCCACATCGTCGCCGACGCCGACCACCACGTCGGGCCCCAGGGGCGGCAGGGCCCGGCTGATCCGGTCAATGAGCCCGAACTCGCCGATGTCAGAGATGCGCATGTCCGCCTCTTTTCGCTTCTTCAATCCGCTCTCGCAGCCGCCGCGCCGCAGCCTCCACATCCTCCGCAGCGACCACGGCGGAGATCACGGCCACCCCCGCCGCCCCCGCCCGGATGCACTGAGCGGCGTTGTCGGCAGTGATGCCACCGATGGCCACCACCGGGATCGAGACGGCCTGAACCATCTCCCTCAGCCCCTCCACACCGATGGGGGGGCCGGCGTCGGGCTTGGTGCCCGTGCCGAAAACGGCGCCCACGCCCAGGTAGTCGGCGCCGTCGGCCTCCGCCTGACGAGCCTGCTCGACCGTCTCCGGAGAGAAGCCGATGATCGCCTCCGGGCCCATCAGGCGGCGGGCGATGGGCACCGGCATGTCGTCCACTCCCAGGTGTACCCCGTCGGCCTCCACAGCCAGGGCCACGTCGGCACGGTCATTGACGATGAAGGTCACGCTCATCTCCCGGGTCAGGGCTCGCAACAGCCTCCCCGTCTCCACCAGCTCCCGGGTGGTGGCCTCCTTATCCCGCAGTTGGACGACCGTCGCCCCACCCCGGATGGCCGCCCGGGCCACCTCCAGGTGGGAGCGGCCCCGGGAGAGCTTAGGATCGGTGATCACGTAAAGGGCCCAATTCATCTTCATCCAGAACGCTGAGCGACGGCTACAGGAGCTCGCCCACGATCCGCGCCAGCGCCTCGATCTCCTCACGGGAGGAGGTCATGATCCCTTCCCGCTGGGCATAGTTCCTCGCCTCTGGCGTGAATCCCCTCTTCGAGATGAACCAGGGCCGGGCGGAGAGGGCCTGGGCAGCTTTGGCCAGCTTCTGCAGTTCCTTCACCCCGGCCATCTTGCCCCGCCACTTGATCTCTGCTGCCCATCGCTCGTCACCCTCAGCCAGGGCATCCACCTCAATTTGACCGTCGTCAGAGCGATAGGGGGCTACTCGGCGAAACGTGGGCAGGCGCATGCTTCCAGAGAGACCCAGCAAGTCTCCCTTCACCTCTTGCCCGGCGAAGCGTCCCAGCAATTCCCGCACCTGGCTTTCCTTGGCCAGCCCCAGCTCGGTCGTGACTCGTTGGTACTTCTCCATCAATTCGGCCACCAGTTGATCCAACACCTTCTGGCGGGGCATGGCGGTCAATTCCAGGCCGGCGTAGTAGTAGGCGACCCACAACTGGAGCACCGGATCACGGAAGACATAGGTCTTGTCCTCTTGTTGCTCCACCAGGTCCACCTCCATGAGCCAGTTGAGCACCTGGCGGATGGCTCCACTGGGCCGTTTCAGCCGACGGGCCAGTTGTGTAAGGGCGAGGCCCTCTGTCTCACGGGCCAACACTTGTAGGATGGCCTGGGGCATGGTCTCACCCCGAGTGCGCTGGAGCGATTCCTCCAAGATATAGCGGCAGAGATTGTAGATGCGCCCCGTGGTGCCCAAGGTTTCCAGCACGAAGGCCTCTCGCACGGTCTGGGGGTTCAAAGGCTTGTGGAGCAGAGATGCCATCTCCAGAACGCGCATCGTGGTGGCGTAGATATAGAAAGGATGTCCCCGTGTTACCTGATAGACCTCTGCCAACACCTCCGGCGGGACAGAGGCCTCTAGCGAGGCCAACCGTTTGCGTGCCAGTTCGTCACTCTCCTCCCGTCCAAAGGGGCTCACCATCTCCAGTTGGAAGTGGACGAAAAGGGGCGACTCGGCCGTCAGGAAGATGCGCTCCATGAGGCTGATCATGGAACTGGCGACCACGTAGCAAACCCGGGACTGGGCCTGGAGCACGGCACGGAAGATGGCGATGACGTCGCGAATCTGAGGGTAGTTGTTTAAGGGCAGGATCTCCGGGAACTCGTCAAGGATGACCATGACGCAGCGGTTGAGCGCCTTTGCCCAGACCTCTGGCCAGTTGAAAGCCATCTCCAGCAGCAAATGCTGGTCCGGCTTTTCCTTCTGCAGCTCCTGGTGGAAAGTGAGCAGGTGGTCGGACAGGGCCTTGCTGCCGTAGCGTCCCACGGCCGTTAGTTGGAAGGCAGGATCAAAGTAGGGCTCGACTCGCTCGTCCTCGCGTTCCCCTAGCCAGTAGAGGAGATGGCCGATATATTGCACCGCAAAGGCTTCAGGCGTAAAGGCCAGGCGGGGGAGATCGAGGTAGGCCACCGCCACCGGGCCCTCGGCCTCCTGGCTCAGATGGCGACGCAGAAACTCTTTGAGGATGACCGTCTTGCCCACGCGTCGGAAGCCGCTCAGGGCCAGGTGCTTGCGGATCCCTTGGGCGAGCAAGGTCTTGCTCAGAGCCAGCAGTTCCAGATGGTGCTCGCGGTTGGTGAAGAACCGCTGCTCCTCTTCAGGGTAGATATAGTCCAGCACTTGTGCCCTCCTTGCTAGCCATTTGGCATACTAGTTATATGCCTAGTATAGCACATAGCCTGGCAAAGAGCAAGCCCTTGGCCGATTGCCCCATCGCCCCCTACACCGTATCCAACAGGGGCTTCCCCCTGGTCTCGGTCCCCAGGGCCAGGACGGCCAGCCCCCCGACGGCGAAGGCCACAGCGTAGAGGCTCAGCGCCGCCACCAGCGAGATGGGGAGCAGGTAGCCCCCTAGGGTGGGGGCGATGGCCCCGGCGATGCGGGTCATGCCGCTGGCCCAGCCCATGCCCGTGGAGCGGATCTCCGTGGGGTACGACTCCGGGGTGTAGGCGTAGAGGGCCCCCCAGGCCCCCAGGCAGAAGAAGGACATGAGCACCGCCGAGCCCACGATCAGGGACAGGCTCCCCGTCACGGCGAAGAGGTAGGTGAAGAGGCCGCTCAGGATCAGATAAACGCCCAAGGTAGCCTTCCGGCCCGCCCGCTCCACCAGGTAGGCGGCGGAGAAGTAGCCCGGCAACTGGGCCAGGGCCATCAGGAAGACGTTCTGGTAGGTCCTCAGGAAGGTGAAGCCCCGCTCCACGAAGATGCTGGGCAGCCAGATGAAGACGCCGTAGTAGCCCAGGGAGATGCAGAACCAGGTGATCCAGAACATGGCTGTAGTGCGAGCGAAGCGAGGCGTCCAGAGGGCGGAGACCGTCACCCTCCGCTTCCGCTCCTCCACCCTGAGCCGCTCCACGGGGAACTCGACGCCGTTCTGGGCGGCCACCTCCCGCAGCACCGCCCGGGCCTCCGCCTCCCGCCCCTCCACCAGCAGGTAGCGGGGGGATTCGGGGACGTAGCGGCGGATGAAGTAGACGACGATCCCCGGCAGGGCCGAGATGGCCAGGAGGACCCGCCAGCCGAAGCGGGGCACCACCAGCCAG
>JBHIEC010000120.1:0-7616 GCA_046760425.1 Anaerolineae bacterium | reverse complement strand
CATGTACCCCTCGTTCGCCACCAGAACGATGTACTTGGGCAGGCGCGTGCGCCAGATCTGCGCCACCAGGGGGTGGATCTGGCAGGGGCTCTTCACCCGCACCAGGGCCACCGGGCCGCTGAACTTGGGGGAGGCCCGCTTGCCCTCGGCGAAGGCGACCTTCACCTCCGCCCGGTACTCCCACAGCCGCTTCGCCTCCTCCGTCTCCCCCTCGACGATCTCCCGTGGGTGGGACACCTTCAGCAGGGCCCGCAGGGCCGTCTCCGCATCGCCCGCGCTGCTCCGCCGGGCAGCGTTGACCAGCGTCGTGGCCTCCCGCAGCCACTTGGCCTTGTACCGCTTCTTGGCCCGGGGCACGATGTCGAAGGGGGCTTTGTCGCCCAGGTCGCTCAACGTGCCCATAGCGGCCAGCCACTCCAGGTCATCCACGTCGGCCACGGCGCCGCAGAGCCACCAGACCAGCAGGCTGGAGTTAGGGATGGGCTCCCAGGTGTAGCTGCTGATGAGGGTGCCCAGGGGCGGCACGCCCAGGGGGCGGTGGTGATCAACGAAGAGGGTGCGCACGTCCGGAACCACGGGCTCCTCCTGGCAGCCCAGGTCGAGGACGAAGAGGATCATGGGCTGGGTCGCTGCCACCTGCTCCTTGGTGAGCGGCGTGTAGGCGTTCTGGCCCTTGCCCGTGACCAGGATGGTCAGGCGGGAGAAAGCCAGCCGCTCCAGGGTTCTGTACATGATGGCCCCGGTGGTCACCCCGTCGGCGTCGCTGTGGCAGAGCACCGTCGTCGGCGCGTCCCGGTCCAGGCCGTCCAGGAAGGCGCGGAAAGTCTCGATGGCCTGGGGCAGGTGCTCTTCCGGAGTTGACATTGTCTCATCCCTCCAGGTACTTGCCGACGAGCAAGGCCAGCCTCTCCTTGACCTCGGCCGGGATGCGATCGCGGGCCGTCTGGATGGCTACAGAGAGGGCCGTGGCGCACTCGCAGTCCCGCTGCCTGGGGATAAGGGGGATGGCCGCCTTGAGGATCCGCTTGGCCGTCTCCACGTTCTGCAGGAGGTTCCGCACCACCATCTCCGCCGTCACCGGCTCCTCCGTCTCGTGCCACACGTCGTAGTCGGTGGCCATGGCGATGGTGGCGTAGCAGATCTCCGCCTCGCGGGCCAGTTTGGCTTCGGGGATAGCTGTCATGCCGATGACATCCACCCCCCACTGGCGGTAGATGCGGGATTCGGCCTTGGTGGAGAATTGCGGCCCCTCGATGCAGACGTAGGTGCCGCCCTTGTGGACCCTTGCTCCTACCTTCTGGGCTGCCTGGTAGAGGACCTCGCTCAGGTCGGGGCAGAAGGGATCGGCAAAGGCTACGTGGACCACCAGGCCATCGCCGAAGAAGGTGTTGGGGCGCAGGCGGGTGCGGTCGAAGAGCTGGTCGGGGATGACGATGTCGAGGGGGGCGATTTCCTCCTTCATGGAGCCGCAGGCGCTGACGGCGATGAGCCGCTCCACGCCCAGGGACTTGAGGGCGTAGATGTTGGCTCGCACGGGGAGCTCCGTGGGGGTGATGCGGTGGCCCCGACCGTGGCGGGGCAGGAAGGCCACCCGCTCCCCTTCCAGCGTGCCGATGACGATGGCGTCGCTGGGGTCGCCGAAGGGGGTCTGGACCCTCACCTCCTCGATGTCCGTCAGCCCCTCGAGCTCGTAGAGCCCGCTCCCGCCGATGACGCCGATCCTTGCTTTGGCCATGATCCTCCTCCTTCAGGGTCATATCAACGTCGTTTGGGAAAGGGACAAGCTGCCCTTGATGTCACCGCGAGCGGAGCGAAGCGGTCTCCCTCGCCCACCTGGAGCTTGCCTCCTTGTCGAGTGATTGCCAAGAGAGCGTACCAGTGGTATAATGGTCTTCGACGGGCTCAGTACAAGCCTGCAAGGGAATTATACCAGAATCGGGCCCAGTTGACAACAAGGAGGAAGCGCCATGAGAGTGGGACTGATCGGGCTGGGGAACATGGGCCGACCCATGGCCCGCAACCTGTTGAAGGCCGGCTTCGAGCTCACCGTCCACAACCGCAGCCGTCCTCCAGTGGAGGAGATGGTCCGGGCAGGGGCGCGAGGCGCGACCTCGCCCCGGGAGGTGGCTCAGCACTGCGAGGTCCTCCTGACCTCCCTGCCCACCCCGCCGGTGGTGGAGGAGGTGCTCCTGGGGGAAGAGGGAGCCCTGGCTGGCGCGAAATCGGGGGACATCTTCGTGGACACCAGCACTATTGATCCAGCCACTGCCCGGCGGATCGCCGCCGCCACGCGGGAGAGGGGGGTGGAATTCCTCGATGCGCCGGTGAGCGGGGGCACGACGGGGGCCGCAGCGGGCACGCTGACGGTCATGGTGGGCGGGGATGAGAAAGCCTTTGAGCGGGTCAAGCCGGTTCTGGAGGCCATCGGGCGGAACATCCACTACCTGGGCCCCACGGGCAGCGGCTGCATCGTCAAGCTGTGCAACCAGATCCTGGTGGGGATCAACCAGGCCGCCGTGGCCGAGGCCCTGGTGGTGGGAGCCAAGGCCGGGGCGGATCCAGAGGCCATGTACGAGGTGCTGAGCACCTCCCTGGGCACCAGCGCCGTCCTCAAGCGGGCGGTTCCCAACTTCATCCTCAAGGGCCAGTTCGAGCCCGGCTTCACCATCAACTTGCTGTACAAGGACCTGCAACTGGCCACCGGGCTGGGGGAGGAGACGGGGGTGCGCCTGCTCCTGACCAACCTGGCCCAGCAGGTCTACGAAGAGGCCAGGGCTTTAGGGTGGGGCGGGAAAGACGTGGCAGCGATCGTCCTGCCCCTGGAGCGTCTGGCTGGCGTGAGGATGCGGGCAGGTCGAGGTTATTGACGTGAAGGGAAACTATAGCTGCCGATTGTCTTCCCTGATCTGAATGAGGGAAGGCGTCGGCTTCTCTTTTGATGAGCAGGGTTTGGGCCCATGGTGCAGTACAGGGCCTATGTGGTCAACAGCAGACTTGCGTCTGCACTCCTCCCTCTTTGGGGAGCTACGAGCCTTGGCCAGCACAGTCGCTCTTAGCCCCTCGCTACCTCCAACGACAGCTTCAATTTCACCTGTCCAACCCTGATCACATCCTCTTCCCCCACGATCGCCGGCTCCTCCAGGCGCGCATCATTGAGGAAGGTGCCGTTGGTGCTGCCCAGATCTTCCAGCCACCACTGGCCATCGCGATAGGCCAGCAGGGCGTGCTCGGCCGAGGCGGCGGGGTCGGGGAGGACGATGGTGTTCGTGAGAGCCCGTCCCAGAGAGGTGACCGGCCGCAGGGGGAAGGCATCGCCGGGGGAGAGCCCGCTCCCGCCGCCGTCCACGACGATGAGCTGGCCGTAGCGCCGCCTGGGCTCGCCGGCGCGTCGTGAGGCGACCTGCAGGTCCCACCAGATGATAACCACCACGACGAAGAGAAAGAGGTACAGCAGGGCGACGAAGCCCATGCGCAGGAGGAAGATCCGGGTCTCCAGGTCGAGGTTCATAGGGCCTCCTCTCCCGGAGCTGAGGGGCTACCCTCGTCCTCAGCCGGCGCCGGAACACGTCGGAAAATCAACTCCACATCTCCCAAAGCGATGACGTCGCCGTCCCGCAGGAGGCACTGGCTGATGGGCTGGCCGTTGACAAGGGTGCCGTTGGCGCTGTCCAGGTCGTGGAGGGTGTACCGCCCGTAGCGACGCACCAACAGGGCATGGTGCCGGGAGACGCTGCGGTCTTCCAGGATGATGTCGTTGTCCAGGCTGCGCCCCAGCGTGAGGCGAGGCCTATCCAGAGGGATCTCCCGCCCTTCGGTCAGGAGGACGAATCGCTCCGCTGCGGCCATAGCCTCCCGAACCTCCTCCACGCGCAGGGCCTGGGTGAGCTGCAACGGCCCTTCCAGGGCCATCCCCACCGCATCGGCCAGGTGGGCCTCGATGCGCAGTCCGTTGCGGCGCACCGTCTCGTCGGGCTGCAGGGTCACCCGGGGCTTGCCCACGAAGGCGAAGCCGCGCCCCTCGGCCAGGTCGGCCAGGTAGGCCGCCAGCTCCTCCTCCAGGGCTGTCTTGAAGGGGACGAAGTCATCGAAGTTGTCAGGGTGCAGGAAGGCACGGTAGACGTTGGGGGCGAAGACCTTGCCGGCGCCGATGGTCTGGTTGTCCTCCATGGCCTTCCCCAGCTCTTTGGCGATCTCCACCGGCTGCAGGCGGCTCCCCAGCAGCCGGGCGAAGGAGCCCTCCATCACCCGCTGGGCGAATTCCTCGAATCTGGCCAGTCCTTTCATAACGCCTAGGATTATAGCGCATCCGGCACCAAAGGTCAATCGGCATTTGCCTTTTCCCCCTGAGTTGTGGTATGATTGGGAAAATTAGGCAGGGATGGCGGGATGACAGAGAAAAAGACAGGGTCAGGGGAAAAGAAGCGGCCTCAGTTCGCCCACCCCAGCGAGGAAGAGTTCGCACGCATTCTGGATTTCTACCAGGTGGAGTGGCTCTATGAGCCCCGGACCTTCCCCCTGGCCTGGGATGAGCGGGGGAACGTGACGGAGGCCTTCACCCCGGATTTCTATCTGCCCGAGGTGGATCTATACGTCGAGTTGACGACGCTTAACCAGAGGCTGGTGACCAAGAAAAACCGCAAGCTGCGCCGCCTGCGGGAGCTCTATCCGGAGATCAACATCAAGCTCTTCTACTGCCGCGATTTCCGGAGTCTGATGATGAAGTACGGCCTGGATACCTTGAAGAAGGGCCGCAAATAGCCGCTAGCTCGGCCGAGGACGGGGAACTGAAGGCTTTTTGCCTCCCCTTTCGATGAGCCGTTTGACAAAAGAGGCCCCCTATGCTATAATCCCCCCCAATGGGGGAGGGGTAAAGCAAAGATATACCAGGAGAGCAGAGATGCGTGAAGACCACAAGAAGAAGATCCTGGCCCGGCTCAAGAGCATCGAAGGGCACGTGCGGGGCGTCGAGCGCATGGTGGAGGAGGATCAGTACTGCATTGACATCCTCAAACAGACCCTGGCCGTGCAGCGGGCCCTTGACAAGGTGAATATCCTGATCCTGGGCAATCACCTGGACACCTGCGTTACCACGGCCATCAAGGCCGACAACCCTGATGAGCGGGAGCGGGTCATCGCCGAGTTGGTGGACATCTTCGAGACCTCGCGCAAGCTGTGATTCGTACTTTGTGGTCAGCAACAGCTTACGCCTGCGGGGCTTTAAGTTAGCAGCAGGCAGATAGAACAGTGATCGGCTTGCGACCGTGAGAAGAAAAAACGCTTTCCTCCTTCTGGCTCTGGCTGGTACGCTGCTCTTAGGGAACATCAGGCCCGTGGCGATCCAGGCCCTCCAAGAGGAGCCTGTCATCGCCCATCTGACGGTGTCCCTGTGGCCCGAGTACGATGATCCTCGGCTTCTAGTCATCTACCGAGGGCAGTTCGCCGCCGAGACCACCTTCCCCCGCCGGGTGACTTTCCGCATCCCCCAGGGCGCCGAGGTGAACGCCGCCGCCTACACCACAGCCGATGGTCAGCTCATGGCCAACCCCTGGGAATCCAGGCAGGAAGACGGCTACCAACTGATCAGCTACTCCCTGCCGGTCCCCACCTTCCAATTCGAGTTCTACGACGATGCCATCCAGGGCCAGGTAGACAAGCGCCTCAGCTTCGTCTTCCAGTCCCTCTATCCCATCGAATCCCTGGAGATCGAGGTGCAGCGACCTCTCAGGGCCTCAAATTTTCAGATCTCCCCGCCGCCCTCGGAAGTCACCTCCGACGCTCGCGGCTTTCAGTACTCTCTTTACGCCTTCCAGCAGGTGGCAAAGGATCAAGCCATCGAGCTGGAGGTCACCTACACCAAGGCCGACCCCAACCCCTCCGTGCCCAAGGTCCAGCAGCTCCCCACGGCTGAAGCGCAGGCGCAGGTCCCTGCACAGCAGGGCGGGATGTCGCCATTCCTCATCTTCGTGGGCCTGGCTGTCCTGGCCGCAGCTCTGGGCCTGGGTGGCGTGGCCCTGGTAGCTTTCCGGAAGGGCAGACCTCCCCGTCCAAGCCCTGTGTCGGCAGGTGAGGGGGAGGAAAGGGCAGTGGCGCGCTTCTGCACCCAGTGCGGGGCGCGGTTGCAGAAGGGCGATCGCTTCTGTCGCCAGTGCGGGGCCAAGGTGAAGGGCATAGCGAGAGAAAGGAGGGTAGATTCTTCCATGGGCAAACGAAAGCGAGGAGGCCGACGGGCGAAGAGAAGGGCCCCATCCCGTGGAGCGAGCCCCCCAAGGCTGGTTTTCCTGCTGGTGGGGAGTCTCGTGTTGGCGGTTCTGGGGGCCGCTGTCCTGTGGGCTGGGACGCGCTCTCCCTCGTCGGAGCCGGAGAGCATAGCCACTCCCACGACCCCCAGCGCCGCCTCCATCCCTTATCCCGAGGTGCCGCGCATCCTTGTGGCGGAGGCTAAAGCCAAGTTCGATGCGGGCACAGCGGTGGTCGTGGACGTGCGCACCGCCGAGGAGTACGCCCAGGCGCACATCTCCGGTGCCCTCTCCATCCCCCTGGGGGAGTTAGATCAGCGCTATGGGGAGTTGCCACGGGACAAGGAGATCATCACTTACTGCACCTGACCGCAGGAGGAGAGCAGCGCCCGGGCGGCGCGTTTGCTGATGGACAGGGGCTACGCCAACGTCAAGGCCATCCTGGGCGGCCTCCGCGCCTGGCAGGAGGCCGGCTATCCGACGGAATCCTAGGCCGTTTTAGGCACGCCCGTATCTTTTTGGCTCGAACTGCGTTATAGAAGGCTGAGCGGGCAAGACTTACGCTCTGTAAGAATTTAGATCGGGGGGATAGGGGGGAATGATCCATGGCCGAAAGAGCCCTGGTCGGATCGTCTCACCCGTCCGAGGCTCTTCATGAGGCTGAAGGAATTCGACCGACGGGTGAGACGATCCGAGTTCATGCTTTCAAGCTGGATCAGCGGGGGCTGGCCCGCGTGTTCGGCGAGTTAGAGGCCCGGATCATGGACGCCGTGTGGCAATTGAACGAGCCTACGGTGCAGGATGTCTGTGACCACCTGGGCGGCGACTACAATTACAAGACGATCATGACCGTTATGAACCGCCTGGTGAACAAGGGCGTGCTGACCCGCCGCCGGCGGTCGCGGGCCTATCTCTACTCGCCTCGGGAGAGCCGTGAAGCTTTCCTGAAGCACGTCTCCCGCCACGTGGTGGAGGGGCTGCTACAGGACTTCGGCGAGCTGACCCTGGCCCAGTTCGTGAGCGCCGTGGATGCCATCGAGCCAGCGCATCTGGCCGAGCTGGAACGACTGATCCAGGAAAGGATGGAAGCGTGAAGATGTTTTCTGTAAGACAAAGGGCCTCCATAGCCAGAAGGCTGGTTATAGGGCTACTCCTAGGCTTGCTGGGAGCGGCCATATTGGTGGGCTGTGGTGGGGCCGCCAGCCCTCCCCCCGCGCCTACAACGGTCGTCGTGGCCCCCACGGCGGTCACCCTGACCACGTCCGAGCCTATCGAGCCCCCTGTGGCCATGGCCACACCAGGCCCTTCCCTCACCTCAGAGGATCGGCTGCTGTACGTCAGGGGTGGTGGCTTCTGGACGAGCAAGGCCGATGGAACGGA
>JBHIEC010000119.1:0-7686 GCA_046760425.1 Anaerolineae bacterium | reverse complement strand
ATGGTGCCGTTCTTGCTTTGCTAGCAGCTCTGATAGCCAAACTCCTTCTTGGATGAGGAGCTTTTCATGAATAATCATTGGGGGGAGCACTTGGCAGCGGCCCGTGAGAGAAGGGCGGCTGCCTTTTTGTTAACGGAGGGAGGGGTGACTGCTCAGGAGGCGCTGAGATGGGCCGTCGCCACTTTGACGGGGGCAGGCATCAAGGAGCCCCGCCTGGATGGCGAGGTGCTCTTGGCCCACACCCTGGGCCTCACCCGGGCCCAGCTCTACGCCCGCCTCGACTGGCAATTGAACCCCGAGGATGGAAGGCGCTATGAGGCCCTCATCGCCCGGCGCGCCGAGCACGAGCCGCTGGCCTACATCGTGGGGCACAGGGAGTTTTATGGGCTGGATTTCCTCGTGGACCGGCGGGTACTCATCCCCCGGCCCGAGACAGAGCTTCTGGTGGAGCGAGCCATCGAGATGGCCCGGGCTCGGAGCCTGAACCTCATGGCCGACGTGGGGACGGGCTGTGGGGCCATCGCCGTCAGCCTGGCCATTCACCTGCCGGGGGCGACCCTCTATGCCCTCGACGCCTCGCCCGATGCCCTGGCCGTGGCGGAGGCCAACTGCCGCCGGCACGGTGTCAAGGGGCGCGTCCACCTCCTGTGCGGCGATCTCCTCTTGCCCCTGCCTCGGCCCGTGGACCTCATCGTGGCCAACCTGCCCTACGTTCGGCGGGGGGAGCTGAGCAGCCTCCCTCGGGATATCCGCGACTATGAGCCTCTGGCGGCCCTGGACGGCGGAGAGGATGGGTTGGAGGCCATCCGCCGTCTGCTGGCTCAGGCGAGGGGGTATCTCAGGCCCAGGGGGGCCATCCTGCTGGAGATCGGGGCAACACAAGGGGCCGCCGTCGCCGGATTGGCCAGCCAGTGTTTCCCCACGACAAGAGTTAACGTCATCCAAGACTACGCGGGCCTGGATCGGGTGGTGGTGATTGAGGCGTCGAGTTGACAAAGCTTATCCCATAGGGTATACTTGAGTCGGAATGCGGTTTGACTGCACGCTGAGGAGGTGGTAGGTGTCTCCTGAGGAGAAACCCGGAGGGGAAGAGATCAGGGAAGAAGGGGTCCCCTACTACTATGAGCGCTATCAAGAGGCGCGGGATGAGCACCTGGCCAGCGAGATACGTCGCTTAGAAGAGGCCATCAGCTATAACGCCGAGCGCATCCGCGACTTCAGGGAGTACGTCGCTCAGCGCTTCGACGCGGTTGATCAACGATTTGAGGCGGTTGACCAACGGTTTAACAGCGTTGATCAGCGTTTCAGCGATTACCAGGTATTCCTTGACCAGCGCCTCAGTGACTACAAAGCCTTCGTTGACCAACGCTTCGCCGAGCAGCGGAGTTACACAGACCAACGCTTCGCCGAGCAGCGGAGTTACACAGACCAACGCTTCGCCGAGTTGCGGAGTTACACAGACCAACGCTTCGCCGAGTTGCGAAGTTACACAGACCAGCGCTTCGCCGAGCAGCACAGTTACATGGACCGCCGTTTCAGCGATCTTGAACAACGCATCGCAGAATCAAATCGCTGGAACCGGGTCATGATCGGCTTTGTAGCCATGTTGGTGATCGCTGTCCTTGTTAAGCTCTTTCTGGGCTAGGCCAGAGTCGTAGGAAGAGACTGGGCCCACTTGGTGATAGGTGGGCCTCTTCTTTTGACAGGGAAGGGGAGGGGGCGTATAATACCCGTTGAGGTGAGAATGATGTCTGCTCGGATCCTTCCCGCTCACGAAGAAACATCCCTGGAGGAGGCAAGCCGGGTGCTCAAAGGGGGTGGCCTGGCGGCCTTCCCCACCGACACGGTCTACGGCGTGGGGGCCCACGGTTTCATGCCCCGGGCTGTTGAGCGGCTCTACGAGGCCAAGGAGCGCCCCCGGGGAAAACCCATCGCCTTGCTCCTGGCCAGCAGTGAGGAAGCCTGCACGGTGGCGCGTGACCTTCCTTCGACCTTCTGGCTCCTGGTCAAGGAATTTTGGCCCGGCGGGCTGACACTGGTCCTGCCCAGGGGTCCGGCTGTGCCCGATGTCGTCTCTGCGGGAGGCGATACCGTGGCCCTGCGGGTGCCGGATCATCCGGTGGCCCGAACCCTCATCCGAGCCGTGGGTGCGCCTCTGGCGGCGAGCAGCGCCAATCTCTCGGGCCAGCCGGATCCTGTGACGGCCCAGGAGGTGCAGCGGGCCCTGGGCGAGGCCATTGACCTTATCCTGGACGGGGGCCGCTGCCCCGGCGGCGTGCCCTCCACTGTCCTGGACCTGACGACGGAGCCGCCCCGCGTGCTGCGGCTGGGGGCTATATCCGTCGAAAGGCTGCGGGCCATCCTGCCCCATGTTTTAGTACACCTTCGGCTACTCAACACAAGCCTCAGCGAACCACGAGGGAGCAAACATGCGCATCGCCATCGGAGCTGACCACGCTGGCTTTCACCTGAAGGGGGAGATCGCCAGGCTCCTCGATGAGCTAGGCCATCCCTACCACGATTTCGGCGCCTACGATGACACCTCCAGCGACTACCCGGACTTCGCCCGTGCCGTGGCCCAGGCTGTGGCTGGAGGCGACTTCGAGCGGGGTATCCTGGTCTGCGGCAACGGCGTGGGGGTGTGCATCACGGCCAACAAGGTGCCAGGCATCCGCGCTGCCCTGTGTCACGACACCCTCTCCGCCCGCCAGAGCGTGGAGCACGACGACGCCAACGTCCTCTGCCTGGGGGCGCGGATCATCGGCACGGAGCTGGCATTGGAGATCGTGAGGATCTGGCTCGCTGCCAACTTTTCCGGGAAGGAACGGTATCGGCGGCGCCTGGAGAAGATAAGGGGGATGGAGCAGCCATGCTCATCGGCATTGATGCCAGCCGCGCCGTGGCGCGAGAGCGAACGGGGACAGAGAACTACAGCCTGCAACTGATCCGCCACCTGCTGGCCCTCGACGCCAACCACCGTTATCGCCTCTACTTTAACCAGCCGCCGAGGCCGAATCTCTTCCCCCCCTCAGCCCGGGCTGAATCCAGGGTCATGCCCTTCCCCCGTCTCTGGACCCACCTGCGTCTATCGTGGGAGATAGCTCGCCGGTCGCCCGACATCCTCTTCGTGCCGGCCCACGTCCTGCCCCTGATCCACCCCCGACGTAGCGTGGTCACCGTCCACGACCTGGGGTATCTATACTATCCCAGAGCCCATCGCCCCTTCGACCGCTGGTACCTCCACTGGTCCACCTTCTACCACGTCCGCGCTGCCTGCCATCTCATCGCCGACTCCCAGGCCACCAGGGACGACCTGATCCGCCACTACCGCGCTGTCCCCGAGCGGGTGACCGTGGTCTACCCCGGCTGCGACGAGATCTTCCGCCCCGTGACCGATGCGAACCGCCTGGCCCGGGTTAAGAAGCGCTATGGCTTTCGGGGCGACTACGTTCTCCACGTGGGCACTCTCCAGCCGCGCAAGAATCTGGAGCGCCTCCTGGAGGCCTTCGCCCATCTCGACGGGGAGCTGCAGCTCGTCCTGGCCGGAAAGCGGGGCTGGCTGTACGACCGCATCTTCCGGCGGGTCGAGGAGCTGGGGCTGGGGGATCGCGTCCTCTTCGCCGGGCACGTCCCCCAGGAGGATCTGCCCGCCCTGATGAGCGGTGCCCGTCTGCTGGCCATGCCCAGTCTCTACGAGGGCTTCGGCCTGCCCGTGGTGGAGGCCATGGCCTGCGGCACGCCCGTGGTCTGCTCCAACGCCTCCTCCCTGCCCGAGGTCGCCGGCGACGCCGCCCTGCTGGTTGATCCCCTGGACGTGGAGGGAATGGCGGCGGCCATGGAGCGCGTCCTCGGCGATGACGAACTGCGAGCTGAACTCATCGAGCGCGGCTTCGAGCGGGCTAAGAAGTTCTCGTGGGAGAGGTGCGCCCGCCAGACGCTGGCCGTGCTGGAAAAGGCAGGTGGACTTCTCGGTGGGGAGGAGGAAGGGGTGCGAGGCCAGGACGTGCATGAGGATGGTGACGCTGGAGATGATGCTGGAGGAGGCGGCTAAGTTGTTAGGGGGCTGGGTGGTTGGGTAGCTAAGTAGGTCGCCATAAGTTCTTTCGACTTTTCCCTTGCTACGAAGGGGCGTCCCCGCCCCGATTTTCAGGGTTGAACAGCTGCCAGGCGGGGCGAGGACGCCCCTTGATAGCAGCTTTGTTGCATGGAGAAAGTGTAAAGAACTTTTCGTAAGTTACTTAGGTGGTCAGAGGGTGAGGTGAGCATGGGGGTGCAAGCGGAGGAAAAATCCGCGCCTTTCCGCAAATCCGCGGTCCTCCTCGGCGTGCGGGTGGACGACGTGACCTGCGAGGAGGCCCTGGCCCGGATGGAGGCCTTCATCCAGGAGGGCGGGCCCCACCAGGTGGTGACGGTCAACCCCGAGTTCATCGTCGCCGCCCAGGAGGACGCCGAGTTTCGAGAGATCCTCAATGCGGCCAGCCTGGCCCTGCCGGATGGGATCGGCGTCGTCTGGGCCTCCCGCTTCCTGAGCCGACGTCGCCCGCTGCGGGAGCGGGTCGCCGGCTCCGACCTCGTGCCCAAGATCGCCGCCCTGGCCGCGAAGCGCGGCTACCGGCTTTTCCTGTTAGGCGCAGCGCCGGGGGTGGCGGAGGAGGCGGCGCGGAGGCTCTGTCGGGAGAACCCCGGCCTGACCGTCGCCGGCACCCACGCTGGCTCGCCGTCCCCCGACGAGGAGGACGAGATTGTGGCCCTGGTCCGGGCGGCCAGACCCCACGTCCTCTTCGTGGCCTACGGGGCGCCGGCTCAGGACAGGTGGATCGCCCGCAATCTGGAGCGTTTGGGTGTGCCGGTGGCCATGGGCGTGGGTGGAGCCTTCGATTTCATCGCGGGGGTGGCGGTGCGGGCTCCCGTCTGGGTGCAGCGGTTGGGCCTGGAGTGGCTGCATCGCCTGTGGCACGAGCCGTGGCGGTGGCGACGCCAACTGGCATTGTTGAAGTTTGTGGGGCTGGTGTTGCTTCGTCGAGGTTGAACATAGGGCCAAAGCATGTTATAATAAACTTGGATCAAAGAGTTGCTGGTTTGTGAGGGCACCATGAAGATCAACATTCGTTCGTTAGGATACGACCCGGAGTCTGATAATCTGGATCTGCTGATCAACAGCGATCGGCCTGTGCCTGCCTACGCCGTGCATGTCGGCGCCGGGGTGTACATCCGCCGCGAGTTCGACTCCCACCGCGTGGTTGGGGCGATCATTGACGGCTACGGCGACTTCGCCGCCCGAGTGCGTCGAGGAGAGCCCATCCCCACCGACCTGGCTGCCCAGGAGGGCCTGGTCGAGGAACTAGAGGCCATCGTGGCCTGGCAACGGGAGGTGGACGCCTTATCCCGGGAGCTGGCCACCCATCTGGGCGACCTCGCCCGGCAACAGGAACTCCTGGAGACCCTGATCAAAGTCCCGGCGTAGCCGTTGCCCCGGAGCTGAGCCAGCCTTGCTACAGGCTGGCTCCTTTTGTGAGATAAGAGGGATAAGCTATGAGCCTAAGCCGTGTTGAGGAGAGGCTCAAACGAGCTCAAGAGCTGAACGAGGAGAAGAGGCGGGAGCGCCGTCGCCTCTTCACGGGCCGCAAGGACCTTCTGGGCATCATCGAAGCTAAGCTGGCCGCGCCGCCCGACCGCCCCAGGGGCGTCCTCGTCTTCTGGGGCGTGGCGGGAAGTGGCAAATCCTGGCTCCTGGAGCAGGCCAGGGACACCCTCTGCCAGGAACTTCCCCACGCCAGGCTTGAGTTCCGTCATGGGCCCTTCTCGGCCCACGATGCCCTCTGGCAGCTCCGGGGCCAGTTCGCCCGCTACGGCCTCTCTTTCCCCAGCTTCGACCTGGTGTGGAACGAATTCGCCGAGCGGACGGCGAGGCCCAGGGCGCCGGAGACCCTCTTCGGCCTCCGCGACGAGTTCTTGGAGAAGGCTGAGAAGGTGGAGGCCATCCCCTTCATAGGTGAGATAGCTAGGCTGCCCAAGCTGGCTCTCCTGGGCAAGGAGGTGGCCCGCGGCTTGGAGAGGCGGTTGGGCAAGGGATGGGCTCACCGTCTCAACCGGATGGAGGTCCATGAGCTCATGGGGCTTATGCCGGGCGTGTTCGCCGACGACTTAGAGGCGGCCCTGGAGGCTAAGGAGCCTTCCACGGTCGTCATCTTCTTGGACACCTACGAGGCCCTCCAGGCGCGGGGCGACACCTTCGTCCGGGAGCTTGCGGCCAACGCCCCAAGCGTCCTCTTCCTCATAGGTGGGTTAGACAGAGTGGATTGGGCCGGGCCGGAGGCGCAGCATCGGGTGAGGGACTTCGGGCGGGGGGAGGCGATGGAGGCCCTGGCCCGCCGGGGAGTGACGGACGAGGGAATGCGGGAGCTGATTTACGAGGTGACGCGAGGCCATCCTCAATACTTGGCCCTGGCCGCCGCGTGGGTGTGCAAGGCTCAGGAGGAGGGTCGGGCGGTGACCGAGGACGACCTGCGCCGCGTAGCTTTGGAGGAGAAACTAAAGGGAAGGGGCAGGACCCTGCTGGAGGAGTTCTTGCGGCAACTGAAGGACGATGAGCGGGATGCCCTTCAGGCCGTGGCGGTGCCCCGCTGGTTCGAGGAGGAGATGCTGGAGCGGCTGCTCTCCCGGCCGGAGAGCGCCCCACGGCTCTTTCGGAGCCTGGTACGCTACGACGCCCTTGTCGAGGCCGAGGGTCGCCCCCCTGGGGCTTACCGCCTGCACGGCGTCGTGCGCGACCTGCTCCTCGCCGACCTGCCGCCCAGGCTCAAGCAGCGCTGGCACCGGGAGATGGTGGCCTACTTCGCCGAGAAGGCGCCCGAAGGCGGCTTCCCCTACCTGGTGGAACAGGTTTACCACCAGTTTATCCTGGACGAGGAGAAAGGCTATGCCCTTTTCGAAGGTCTGTTCGCTCCTCTCTTGACGCGCTATTATCGCCTTGGCGAGTGCGAGGCTCTCCTGGATGCACTTCCCAGGAGGCGGGAGGGATACAAAGACAGCGGGATCTGGCTGCGGGTGCAACGCTGGCAAGGGAGCCTGTGGCTGGGGCAGGGAAAGTGGAGGGATGCGGAGGGGGCCCTGTGGGAGGTGGCTGGGGCACCCGAAGCGGGGAGTTGGCTGCGGGCGGCGGCTTTAAACGACCTGGGCCTGGTCTACGCCGACCTGGGCCGCTGGGGGGAGGCCATCGAGTGCTACAAGGAGAGCCTGGGCATCAAGCGCGAGCTTGGCGACAGGCACGGCGAGGGGATGACGCTGGCGAACATGGGTTTGCTCTACGAGAAGCAGGGCCAGAAGGAGAAAGCGGTGGCCCTATGGCGGGAGGCGCTGGCTAAGCTTCATCCGGACTCGCTGGAGCACAAGCAGGTGGCGGAGTGGCTGGAGGCTATCAGCGGATAAGGAGCGGATAAGCGGATGAGGTATCCGCTAATCCGTTAGGCCGAAGGCCATCCGTTGATAGGCAGCCATCGCCCTGGCGGGCAAGGGCCGGCTGGAGGAGGTGCCTGAGGAGGAGAGGGCGGAGGCGGGGGAGACGGCGCTGGAGATGGCGAGGGAGGTGGACGAGGCGACGGATGGGGTGTGGGGGCTGGAGGGGTGGGTGGAGGCTATCAGCGGATGGGTCTATCAGCTGATAAGGAGCGGAGAAGCGGATGGTGT
>JBHIEC010000118.1:0-7688 GCA_046760425.1 Anaerolineae bacterium | reverse complement strand
AGGGTGGTGTAGGTGCCCTGCAGCCGCTCGTAGGAGCCCCACAGGCTGAGGCGGGGAGCGACGGAGGTGATGGTGGCCAGGATGTAGACGGCGGCTAGGATCAGGGTGGGCAGAACTAGGGGCGTATTGCGTATCGCATACTGGGTACTGCGTATTGAGAGGCCGGCCTCGAGCACCTTGATGCCCCAGGCCAGGGCCATCACCAGGGCGATGGAGCGCAGGATGGTGAGCTTGTCGGGCTCGAAGACGCGGCTGGAGTAGACGTTGAAGAAGAGGGGGGTGACGATGACGGCCGCCAGCCAGCCCGCCTCGATCACCTTATCACAGAAAAGGCTCAGCTTCGTGGTCATAGGTATATTATACTCCAACCTCTTTTCTGGCGCAACCCCGCAGAGCCTGGGATGTCATTAGAATCGTCAAACGCGGCCAGAACGGGGTTCTCCCTCTTACCCAACGATACACGGAGCCAGTACTATAGGTATTGCCAAGCACAGGGTGCTGTGGTATAATGGGGCCAGCAGCTAGGTTGGATAGAACTCCCACCTGCATCGCTGAAGCCCATCTATGCGACCTGGATGGGCTTCTGTTGTTGAGGGGTGTGATCGCATGCCAAGCACAATCTTCTCGCTTGGTGCCCTCGACTTCAGCGAAAGTGAAACCCAGTTGAGTAAGACAAGGCACTAAATTGCCCCTACAAACAACATCACATGTCGGTGGGAGCAAGATGGAAAGAAGGACAACGAAAGAAAACATCTTCACTAACGAAGGGAAGGCCCTGGTCAGCAAGGTGCGGTGCGACGGAGATCTGAAGCAAAACATCGGCCAGGCCGTAGCCGCCATCGGTGGCTTTAAGAGACTGGTAGAGCCAGGCGACACGATCTTGGTCAAGCCTAACTTCAACACCGACGATCCGCCGCCAGGCTCCAGCGATCCGCAGTTCGTCAAGGCGGTCATCGAGCTGCTCTACCAGCACGGGGCAGGCAAGGTGGTCCTGGGCGAGTCCTCGATGATCAGCCTATCTACCAGAGACACCTTGCAGGAGACGGGCATGCTCCAGGCAGCCGAGGAGGCAGGTGCCGAGGTGGTGATCTTCGATGAGGGCCAGTGGGTGCCGGTGAAGATCGGCGGGCGTTATCTCAGGAAGGTCGCTCTGGCCAAGGCGGGGCTCGAAGCCGAAAAGATCGTCTATGTCTGCTGCCTTAAGACCCATCGCTTCGCGGATTTCAGCCTGAGCCTCAAGCTGGCTATGGGCTTCGTCAGGCGCCGGGACCGGGTGGGGATGCACCTCTGGCGATTGGGAGAGAAGCTGGCCGAGCTCAATCTTGTCATCGCGCCGCACCTGATCATCATGGATGGTCGCCGCTGCTTCATCTCCGGCGGCCCGGCTACGGGAGAGCTGCGAGAGCCCAACCTGATCCTCGCTTCGGGTGACCGGATCGCCATTGACGTAGAGGCTTTGAAGGTCATCCAGGGCTACCCGGGCCACAGCCTGAAGAAGGACCCGTGGGAATTGACCATGATCCGGCGGGCTGTGGAGCTGAGGCTAGGGGCCACGAGCGAAGCGGCGTACCAGGTTATAACCGACGCACGAGCGTTTCGGGAGGAGATATAGATGAAGCGCATCAACCGTCCAACCCAACCCCATGCGATGTCGCGCTATACATGTGTCACCGAGGGCGTGATCGAAAAGCTCCAGCAGGACTACTTTGCGGGGCGCGACCTGGGGCAGTCCATTCCAGACATCAGCGCGACTGAGGCCGCCGTCATGGTCGCCGAATCGCTAGAGGCCGACTGGCTGTGGAACACGCCTCCCGAGGAACTGTTTGGCGAACCTCCGCTTGAGCCACTGAGCGATTGGGGCTTGGCGGCCCTGGCAGAGATCTTCTTCGCCGTGGCCGACGCGGCGCGGGAGTTGAAGAACGAAGAACAAAGACGCAACTTCTAGGATCTGGCCTGGGCCACGCTGGAGCAGATTCTGGAATCCCCCACTGCCAGCCCGATGCTCTGGTACGAGGACATCTACTTCGACGTGGGACAAGAGTATCGGGTGAAAGGCGACAGGCACGCTGTCGAACTGATGAAACGGGGCCTGGCGCACAATCTGCGCTACAACGAAGCCAACAACGCGATGAATTTCTTGCGCGACCTGGCTGAGACCTACCTGTGGGTGGGCGAACTCGACCAGGGGCTGGCGATGTTCGCGGGTCTGCTACGCAACGATCCTGCCGACATCTGGACCTACAACGTGATAGCGATCACGTTCGATCGCTTCGGTCTGACCGAGGTGGGAGCTGAAGCCACCCGGCGCGGGCTGGAGTTAATTGAGGCGGCAGGCGATCCGGAGAAACTGCGCGGTCAACTCCTCGACGCCCTGGAGGATATGCGGAAGAGCGAGCGACGTGGGCGGGAGGCCGGCGTAGACCCGGCGGTGTTGGCTGACCTGCACGCCGTGCTAGCCCTGGACTTCGACGCTGGCCGTCTTCTGCCCATCACCGAACTCTGCCGAGAGCTGGTCCCCGACCTGGATCGAGTGCCGGTCAAAGCCCCGCCGGAGATGCCCGATTTACCGCCGCCCCCTGTGCTCGACCGGGGCCAGTGGTTCCGCCAGGCAGGCCGGAAGCTAGGGCGTAACGACCCGTGTTGGTGCGGCAGCGGCAAGAAGTACAAGCATTGTCACATGCGGTCAGACCGACGCAAGCGATCACAGCAAAGGGGAGAATCATGAACATCATCAGTGTGCGTCGTGGCTTCGAAGCAGATCACAGTTCTACCCACTCGGAGTACATCCACGGCTTCACCGTCACCTGTGACTACGATTGGTGGACCTGCGAGTTTTCCATCCCCTACGATGAAGAGCTCTTCAAGAAGATCGCCCCGTACAATGCCTCGGGAGACTATTCATTGTGGATCGAGCAGCGGGATGACGAGATTGACATCGCCATCACCGTCCATCTCAATTATGGCATGGTCCACCCGGATAACCCCTATATCCGCTTCGCCGACTACTGCATGACCATCAAAGATAACATCCTGGCCGGGGACTTCAGCGACCTAGAACTGCTCCAGGTCTACGTAGAAGGGAGCAAAGCTGAGTTCAAGGCCATGAGCAGTTCCAGCGGCATCGAGTCCATCCTGGACAAGGTCTGTTAAGCGGAGGAACGGACGATGCGCATATTGAGCATATCGAGCCAGATCCCGTGAAACCGCTGTCCGCCAGCGGCAGAACGCTGCTGTACATCGTGGGGAACTATTAGCCTTGACCGACGTCTGGCAACTGGCAGAAGAGGTGAACCTGCGGCCCGAAGCCTTTGGCGGGATGGCCTTCCAGCGCGAGCGCGGCGTCACGCTGGAGGTGGATGCGGAGGCGTATCATTTCCTGTGCACTTATCTCGCACCGCGCCCGCTGCCCCCACCCGACCATCCCGCCGCGCGCCTGGTGCCGCAACTGGTGCACCTGGGCTTTTTGTGCCCGGCAATAAGACCTCCGAGGTCTCCGAGACCTCGGAGGTCTCCAGATGCTCTTTGGTCGGGCGATGGCTTCACGCTCTCGGCGCCGGAGACGGTACACCTGGCGATCACAGCCCGCTGCAACCTGGCCTGTCCTGGCTGCTACGTCCCGCGCTCAGGCGCTGGGCCGGAACTGACCACCGCCGAATTACGAGGGTTGATTGACCAGTGGGCCAAGATGCGCGTCTTCCAGTTGGCCGTGGGCGGGGGCGAGCCGCTGCTGCGGGACGACCTGTTCGAGGTGCTGGCCTACGCCCGTCAGCAGGGGATCGTGCCCAATCTGACCACCAACGGTACGCTGCTCACACCTGAGATGGTGCACCGGCTGGAGGAGGCCGGCGTGGGGCAGGTCAACGTCAGCGTGAATGGTCCCACGGCGAACGGATACGGCGACGGGCGGACCGCAACCGCGCTGCGGGCCTTGCGCCTCCTGTTGTCCTCGTCGCTGGCTGTCGGGGTGAACCTGCTGGTCACGCCCGCCTTGCTCCCCAGCCTACCCCATATCCTGGGCCGTCTGCACGCCCTGGGCGTGCGGCAGGTGACGGTGTTGCGACCCAAACCGGGGTGCGATCCAACGTGGTATGCCGCCAATCGCCTGCGCTGCCAAGACCTGGTCCATCTGCGAGAGATCCTGGCAGCCTGGCAAGGGCCTGTCCTGAGCGAAGTCGAAGGGCCGCTGCACCTGGAAGTGGACAGCGCCTTGGTCTGCTTGATGGGCGACGTGCGGCCGGGCCTCCTGCGGCGTCGGGCGGTGCACGGCTGCGCAGCCGGTCGCCGCATCTGCACCGTCTGGCCTGACGGACGGGTGACGCCCTGCTCCTTCCTGCCCCAGCTCAACGCCGGGAACGCCCGAGAGAAACCCTTTGCCCTCATCTGGCGAGAGGGACGGGGCTGGGAGGGGTTGCGAGACCCTTCTGCTCTACCTGGCGGACCATGCCGCGGCTGCTCGATCTCCCATCTGTGCGGCGGGGCTCGTTGTCTGGCCTGGCACGAGCAGGGGAACTTAAGCGCCGGAGATACCGAGTGCCCCCGCTTCGACTGTGGCGTGGAGCAAAAAAGGACACGGCTGACCTGGAAAGGAGGGTTAGACAAACTATGGCAACCATTGAGGTCAAGAAATCGGACCACGGTGACAGGTACGAATTCCAGGTAACCGTGAGGGAAAGAGGGGAAGAGACCCATCACCGGGTGACCCTCCGGAAAGCCGACTATGAGCGGCTTGCTGGCGGCAAGGCGAGCCCAGAAGCCCTGGTGACCGAGTCTTTTCGGTTCCTCCTGGAACGTGAACCCAAGGAGTCAATCCTGAGTTCCTTTGATCTTACAGTGATCAGCCGCTACTTTCCAGAGTATGAGCGCGAGATCGTGAAGCGCTTGTGAGTGGTGACGCAGGCGGAGATTGGACGTATCTTCGACCGGGCTACGACCAGATTTTGACCTTGCTGTGGTAGATTTGGTGTAGAGAGGAGAGGCGCATGGTCAAATCATCCATCATTAGCCGTTTGCAGGACATCGTGGGGCAGGAGGCGGTGCACACGGCGCCGGAGGATCTGCTCCTCTATTCCTACGACGCCACCCTGCTGTCGCACGAGCCCGAGGCCGTGGTCTTCCCCCGCCACGCGGAACAGATCGCCCAGATCATGGAGCTGGCCAACGCCGAGGGGGTGCCCGTGGTGCCACGAGGGGCGGGCACCGGCCTCAGCGGCGGCGCCATTCCCTGGCAGGGCGGCATCGTCCTGGCCCTGGGCCGCATGAACCAGGTGCGCCACATTGACACTGAGAACCTGGTGGCCGTGGTGGAGCCGGGCGTGGTCAACGCCGACTTCCAGGCCACCCTGGCCCCCTACGGCCTCTTCTACCCCCCCGATCCGGCCAGCATGAAGGTCTGCACCCTGGGCGGCAACGTGGCCTCTAACTCCGGCGGCCCCCGCTGCCTGAAGTACGGCGTCACCCGGGACTACGTGCTGGGCCTGGAGGTGGTGCTGCCCACGGGCGAGATCATCCACACCGGCGGCCAGACGGTGAAGAACACCACCGGCTACGACCTTACCCGCCTCTTCGTTGGCTCCGAGGGCACCCTGGGGATCGTGACCGAGATCACCCTGCGCCTGCTCCCCCAGCCCGAGGCCAAGCGTACCATGCTGGCCATCTTCCATCAACTGGACGACGCCAGCCGGGCCGTCAGCGCCATCATCAGCCGGGGCATCGTGCCCACCACCCTGGAGATGCTGGACAACCTGCTCATCCAGTGCGCCGAAGACTTCGTCCACGTGGGCCTGCCCCGGGAAGCGGCCGCCGTCCTGCTCATCGAGGTGGACGGCTTCCAGGAGGCTCTGGATCGGCAGGTGGAGACCATACAGGCCATCTGCCAGGAGGAGGGGGCGCGGGAGGTCCGCATCGCGGCCACGGCCCAGGAGGTGGATGACCTGTGGCTGGCCCGCCGCACCATCATCGGGGCCGTGGCCCGCCGTCGCCCGTCCATGGTGCTCCAGGACGTCACTGTGCCCCGCAGCCAACTGCCGGCCATGGTGTCCCGCATCGTGGTCATCTCCCAGGAGCTAGAATTACCCATCGGCGTCCTGGCCCACGCCGGCGACGGCAACCTCCACCCCCTCATCCTCTTCGACCAGCGGGACGAAGGGGAGCTGGCGCGGGTCAAGGAGGCCGAGCGAGCCATCTTCACCGCCGCCGTGGAGTTCGGCGGTACCCTGACGGGCGAGCACGGCATCGGGCTGACCAAGCGGGCCTACCTGAGCCTGGAGTTCAGCCCCAAGGAGATCGAGGTGACCCAGGGGCTGAAGGACCTCTTCGACCCCCATCACGTCCTCAACCCGGGCAAGATCATAGGAGGCTAGGATGGTCACGACGCTGGAGAGGTGGTACGAAGAGATCGTTCGCTGCAACAGGTGTGGCTTCTGCCAGGCCACCTGCCCCCTCTACAAGGAGGAGCGAGACGAGGCCTCGGTGGCCCGGGGCCGGCTGCGGCTGATCAGGGCCGTGGCCGACGGGCAGCTATCCGCCACGGAGGGCTACGCGGCCCGCATCTACCGCTGCCTGCTGTGTGCTGGCTGCACGGCCACCTGCCCCAGCGGGGTGGAGGTGGATGCCATCCTCCTGGCCGCCCGGGAGGATCTGGCCCGGCGCGGGGCCGTGCCTCCCGCCCTGCGGGAACTGGGGCAGAGGGTGGAGATGACGCACAACATCTCCGGCGAGGACAACCGGGGGCGGCTGATATGGAGCCAGAACCTGGAGCGTGCCCCCCTGGGGCTGGCCCCCAGGGCTCAGGCCGAGGTCGTCTACTTCGTGGGCTGCGTGTCCTCCTTCTTCCCCTCCGCCTACGGCGTGGCCCAGAGCTTCACCGGCCTGCTGGAGACAGTGGGGGTGGACTATGCCCTTATGGGCGGCGAGGAGTGGTGCTGTGGCTACCCCCTGCTCCTCAATGGCATGGTGGACGAGGCTCGGGCCCTGATGGAGCACAACGTGGCCCAGGTGAAAGCGCTGGGTGCGCGCCAGGTGGTGACCACCTGCCCCTCCTGCTACTATACCTGGCGGCACCTCTATGGCGAGGTGGCTGGCGAGGCCATGAACATAGAAGTGTTGCACGAGGCCGAATGGCTGGCGAGCATGACGGACGAGGGTCGGCTGGCCCTGGGCGAGCTCCTCTGGACGGTGACCTACCACGATCCCTGTGACCTGGGGAGAAGGAGTGGCCTCTACGATCCGCCACGGCAGGTGTTGCAGCGGATCCCCGGCCTCTCCCTGCTGGAGATGGCCGACAACCGGGCCAACGCCCTCTGCTGCGGTGGGGGCGGCAACCTGGAGACCTACGCGCCCGCCCTGGTCGAGGCGGTGGCCAGACGGCGGCTGGCTCAGGCCCAGGATGCCGGCGCCGAGGTCATCGTCTCCGCCTGCCCCCAGTGCCAGCGGACCCTGGCCGGGGCGGCCCGCAAGGAGCGGATCCGCATCCGGGCCCTGGATCTCAGCCAGGTGGTGTGGCGAGCGATGCAGGCTGCAGCGCCCCGATAGCGCATCGTCGCCCGAGTTCAAAAAAGAGCACCCTTCTCAGGGTGCTCTCGTGTTCTAAGTAACTGCGCCATTCTTTGCACTTTGTTTGCGCCCAAAAAGCTACTAAGGGGCGTCCTCGCCCCGTCCAAGGGCGTCTGACCGCGGGAATCGGGGCGAGG
>JBHIEC010000117.1:0-7692 GCA_046760425.1 Anaerolineae bacterium | reverse complement strand
CCCCTCACAGTTGCGGGACAGCGCCGGACTCACACCGGACTTCCCCTTTTCAGCCCAGCCTTTCGGTCAGGGTCACCTCTACCGGCTATTCGGTTGTCTCTCCTCACGCCTCAGTATACCACAACTTCGCCCTTTATGCAAGTTTGCTTAAATCCCGCTTTTGGTGTATACTTGATATAGAACGCAATGCCCTGCTTTGATAACGTCGCCAATGGAGGGCATTTCCCTGGCGACACTTTTGTATGCCCTCTCCCACAGGGGTACCGACCATGGTCAAGGTCCAATCCGCAAACATCGAGGCCCTGATCCAGAAGGTAAACGCTTACCTGCCGCAGAGCGATGGGTTGCTGCGACGGGCCTACAATCTGGCCGCTGAGGCCCACCAGGGTCAGATGCGGGCCACGGGGGATCCCTACGTCCAACACTCCCTGGCTGCAGCGGACATCCTGGCCGACATGCGCCTCGACCTGGCCACCATCGCCGCCACCCTCCTCCACGACGTCCCGGAGGACACCCATGTCCCTCTGGGACGCATTCAGCAGGACTTCGGCGACGAGATTGCCAAGCTGGTTGACGGGGTGACCAAGCTGTCCCGCATCAAGTGGGAGAGCCTGGAGGAAGAGGAGGCGGAGAGCCTGCGCAAGATGTTCCTGGCCATGGCCGAGGACATCCGCGTGGTGCTCATCAAGCTGGCCGACCGGCTGCACAACATGCGCACCCTGTGGGCCCTCCCCCCGGACAAGCAGCGCAAGATCGCCCGCGAGACCCTGGAGATCTTCGCCCCCCTGGCCAACCGTCTGGGCATCTGGCAGATGAAGTGGGAGCTGGAGGACCTGGCCCTGCGCTATCTGGAGCCGGAGAAGTACGAGGAGATCGCCGGGCTCCTGGCCGAGCGGCGGGCGGAACGCGAGGCCTACATCGGCAAGGTGATCAACATCCTGCGGGCCAAGCTGGCGGAGGAGAGGATCGAGGCCGAGATCACCGGACGCCCCAAGCACATCTACAGCATCTACAAGAAGATGGCGCGCAAGGGGGTGACCTTCGATCAGATCTACGACGTGCACGGGCTGCGTATCATCGTCGACCAGGTCCAGGACTGCTACGCCGCACTGGGCGTGGTCCATGCCCTGTGGCGCCCCATCCCCGGGGAGTTCGACGACTACATTGCCGTGCCCAAGGAGAACCTGTACCGCTCTCTGCACACCGCTGTCGTCGGCCCCGGGCGGAAGCCCCTAGAGATCCAGATCCGCACCCGCGAGATGCACGTGGTAGCCGAGTACGGCATCGCCGCCCACTGGCGCTACAAGGAACAGGTGAAACGGGATGCCACCCTGGAGGAGAAGATCGCTTGGCTGCGCCAACTGATGGACTGGCGCCAGGAGCTCACCGACGCCCGAGCCTTCGTTGATTCCCTCAAGACCGATGTCTTCCAGGATCAGGTCTACGTCTTCACCCCCAAGGGCGACATCATAGACCTGCCGGCGGGGGCCACACCCATTGACTTCGCCTACCGCATCCATAGCGAGGTGGGCCATCGCTGCCGGGGGGCCAAGGTCAACGGCCGTCTCGTGGCCCTGGACTATCAGCTCAAGACGGGCGAGCAGGTGGAGATCCTGACCGCCAAGCGCGGGGGACCCAGTCGTGACTGGCTCAACCCCCATCTGGGATATATCAAGACCTCCCGGGCTCGGGAGAAGATCCGCCAGTGGTTCCGGCGGCAGGAGCGGACGGCGACCATCGCCCAGGGGCGGGAGGTACTGGATAAGGAGCTGCGACGGCTGGGTGTCGAGGAGAAGAGCTACGAGGAAATCGCCAAGCTCTTCAAATACGACAAGGTGGACGACTTCCTGGCCGCCATCGGCTCCGGCGACATCAACACCCAGCAGATCGCCATCAGGATCCTGCAGTTAGAGCATGAGGAAGAGGAGGAGATGGCCCTGCCCGAGGTGGCCCCCCCTCCCCCACCCGTCTCCGGGATCATGGTCAGCGGGGTCGGCGACCTCCTGACCCGGGTAGCGGGCTGTTGCAACCCCCTGCCCGGCGACGACGTGGTGGGCTACATCACCCGGGGTCGGGGCATCACCCTTCACCGCCGGGACTGCCCCAACATTCTCCGCCTGAGTGACAGGGACCGCCTGATTGAGGTCAGTTGGATGGCCGATATCCACGAGGTCTACCCGGTCATGATCCGCATCCTGGCCTACGATCGCCCGGGGCTGATGCGGGACATCGCCGACATCGTGGCCGCTGAGGGGGTGAACATGAGCGCCGCCAGCGCCGTCACCAACAAGAAGGATCACACGGCCATCGTCACCGCCACCCTGGAGATCAAGGGCGTAAACCAGTTGAGCCGTATCCTGAACAAGGTGGACCGCCTGCCCAACGTCCTGGAGGTGCGGCGGCAGGTGGGGTAGAGGGAACGAAGATCACAGCGGAGGAGCGCCGAGGAGGCGCTTTTTATTTCGGAGTGACTTCGCAGCTATGGCAACGTCAGAGACGTTGCACACGCCTATCGTGGTAGTGCAGATCAGGGGCCTTTGGTCGTTGCCAGGGGCAGGTAGAGGCGCCAGAGCAGGAGGGTCGCCACATCGCTGCCGTTGTTGTCCACCGCCCCTTCCAGAGAGGCCGTCCCGATCTCCGCCCTGTTGGTCAGGACTGTGCCGGGGGCCAGATCAGCCCCTACCGTCGCGGTGACCACGAAGGCGCCACCCTCCCCAGGAGATAGCTCCCCCACCTCCCAACGGTGAGTGCCACAGGCCAGCTCCGTGCGGGGCAGGCCGCTGTCGTCGGCTACATAACTCAGACCTGTGGGTAGATAATCGGTGATGACCACCTGGCTGGCCAGCTCGGCCCCCGCGTTGCTGTAGCTCAAGGTGTAGGTGATAACAGCCCCTGCCTCGGCTATGGGGGGGCCTCCCACAACGATGGCCACATCCGGCGCCCATGGCTCGGCCAACTCGGCCAGGGTGGCCACGACCAGTTGGGTTGCCTTAGTCACCAGGTTCATGTTCAGCGTCTCATAGGTGTCGTTGACGGTGTGGTAGTAAGGGTTGACCGTGTAGCACGCGCTGTCCTCCCAGGGCTCGTAGTCCTCGATGGCCAGGATGGCGCTGTAGCCCCGCTCCCAGAAAGAGGTGTGATCGCTGTAGTGGTAGTCGGCGGTGACCCGCTCCGTGGTGAGATCCAGGCTGTACTGGGTGGCATTGTCCGCCATCTCCTCCACCAGCCACATGGAACCCTCGTTCCCGCTGATGTCCAGCTTGTCGCACGCGGGGTTATAGCCGATCATATCCAGTTGGATGACCCCACCAATGTCGTCGCCAGCTTCCCTGGCCTCCTGGGCATAGTGAGCGCTCCCCCGCAAGCCCTGCTCTTCGCCGGCGAAGGCGATGAAGCGCAGGGTGTGGGCGAAGCGATACCCACCCAGCACCCGGGCCGCCTCCACGACGACCGCCGTGCCGCTGCCGTCATCGTCGGCGCCGGGGGCGGGATCGGTGGCCGGGTCCCACTCGGGGGTCAGGCTAGCGGTGGAATCGTAGTGGGCACTGAGGATGTAGATGCGGTCGCTGTCGAGCCCGGCCAGGGTGCCCACCACATTGGTCATCACCGTGCCCCCATAGACGAACGTATCATACTCTACGGCCAATCCCGCCGTGGCAAACTGCTGGCCGATGTACCCCGCCGCCTGGGCCAGACCCGGCGAGAAGGAGTATCTGGACCCCTGGGCTTCGAGGCCGGGCTTTTGGGGATCATCCTGCAGGTGCAGGATGTACTCCGACAGGGAGGGCTCGGAGACGGCCTCTACCATGCTCCTCACGATGGGCGAGGGGCTGGGGCCTTGGGCCTGGATGGAGGTGTGAGCGATCCCCAGCCAGATAGAGAGGAGCAGGAGGGCCACGAGGCCCCGCGCTCCCCTACGGCGTGCCACCGGCCCCTTCCTCGAAGGGGGGCACCTTATCCGGCGACCAGAAGCGCTCAATGGTAGCCGACTGGTGCTGCGCCTGGAGCCAGGCGTCGAGGGCATTATCCCGCCGCTGCTCCAGGAGGTCCGGAGCCAGCTCCCGATCATCCTCCCGCTCCAGGACCTGGATGATGTGGAAGCCGGAGGCTGTCTGCACCACCTCGCTCGTCCCGCCGGGCGGGAGGGTGAAAGCGACCTCGTCGAACTCGGGGGCCATCTGGCCACGGGGGAACCAGCCCAGATCGCCGCCCTTGTCTTTAGAGCCGGGATCCTGGGACAGCTCCTGGGCCAGGGTGGCGAAGTCCTCCCCCTGTTTCAGCCTCTCCAGGACGCGCTCAGCTTCCTCCTTCGTTTCCACCAGGATGTGCCGGACGTGGACCTGCTGCTCCGTGGTGGGGACGCGGCTGGCCAGGAATTCCTGGAACTTGTCGCGGAGCAGGTCGGCCTCGAAGCGCCCTCGGAAATCGGCCTCGGAGAAGCCGGCCTGGCTTTTGAGCCTGGACAGGGTCTCCTGGAACCGCTCCTCGAACTGCTCCCGGGTCAGGGGAGGCGTCGTGGGCGCGGGGGTGACGGTGACCGTGATGGCGGTGGTGACGGGCGTGGGCGTCGGTGTGGGGGGCGTGCTCCAGTACCCAAACTCCTCCTCTATGGCCCTCTGGACTTCCTGAGGTGAGACGCTGATCCCGTTCTGGGCCGCCCCCTGTCGGATCAACTCCTCATTGATCATATCCTCCAGCACCTGCATAGGCAAGTTATCCATCTGGCTCTGGAAGTACTGGGCCAGAACATCCTGGGTGTCCCCCATTGAGGCCCGCAGCCGGCTGTAGGCCGTGGTCAGGGCGTAGCGGCGATAGCGCACCATCTTCTGGTACGCCCCGGTGGAGATGGGGGTGCCGTTGACCACGGCCACAGGGGCGGCGAGCTTGGCGTATTTCTCCTGATAGTAGCCGAAACCCAGGATGGCTACCACCAGGGCCAGGACCAGGCCCCCCACGATGAGGATGATCCTCTCCTGACGGCGGGCCTTCCTGGTCCTCGCCAGTTCCTTCCTGGTTGCCTCCCTGGGTCTCTTCTTCGTCCTCTTGGCCATAGAAGCCTGTTCCACCCAACCTGGTCAAATCTGACCAAAGTAGGCCCGCTGCCTTATCGCGGCAGACGGAGTTTCGCTCTCCGGTTGACCAACCTGCACCCCTGGAACCGGTCCACCGCGGCCCGGGAGGTCGGTGCCTGGAGTCCTGCCCGGAACAGTAGATGGGATTTCGATACCCACCTCCTTGAGGATACCGAGGTTCCCCCCTTCGAGCGGAAAACCGAAAGCCCATCCTTCCAATCGGCGACGGAACCTGGAGAGGTGATAATGGAAACACCTGCCGTTTTGGGGAACAAGGAACGGGCACAGGATGGCCCATCCTATGCCCGGTGGCCAGCCAGAGACACGGCCTGGACAGTTCGGGCCCTGAGACCTCAGCGGGCTCAGTCGAGCCGCTCACTGCCGAAGGGCTCAGGCGCTACGGATGTGCTCGGCGGTATAGGGCAACAGAGCCAGATGGCGGGCCCGCTTGATGGCCACCGCCAGGCGGCGCTGGTGCTTGGCGCAGGTCCCCATCTTGCGACGGGGCTGGATCTTGCCCCGATCCGAGAGGAAACGGGCCAGGAGATCCGCCGCTTTATAATCTATCTCGTCCACCTTATCGGCGCAGAAGGGGCATCGCTTGCGCCGGGGGCCTCTTCGAGCTGCCAAAGTTACCTCCTATATCGTGGGGGCCATCTAGAGGGGAGCTTCCTCCTCTTCCTCCGCCACCCCCTCCGGCTCCACCCACCGCTCGCGGCTGTCTAGCACGATCATCTCGTCCGCCACGATCTCTGTGCGAAAGTGCCTCTGTCCGTCCGGGCTCTCCCAGCCGCGCGTCTGCAGGCGTCCCTCGATGTAGACTTTTGAGCCCTTGCGCAGGTACTGCTTGCAGATCTCCGCCAGATCGCGCCAGGCCACGACGTTAAACCACTCTGTGGCCTCACGGCGCTCGCCGTCGGCCGTGACCCAACTGCGGCTGGTAGCCACACTGAAGGAGGTCACGGGTTTGCCGCTGGGCGTGTAGCGCATCTCGGGATCCCGTCCCAGGTTGCCGATGATCATCACTTTGTTCAAGCTTCGTGACATCCTGAACCACTCCTTTCCCTACTACCTTGAGCCGGTTTTTTCCTCCCCGCCTTACTCGCCGACCCTGGCAAGCGGTCACGCTCCCCTGGGCTTATTGGAAGCTGTGGCTTGGGGGTCCGCGTGACCACTTGCCACCAGCAGGTGGCGCATGACCGCTTCGTTAAGTTTAAGCATCCGATCCAGGTCGTCAATGGCCTCCTTCTCCATCTGAGCCCGCATCACCACATAGTACCCCTCCCGCAGCTTCTGGATGGGGTAGGCCAGCTTGCGCCGCTTCCAGGATTCGGCCGGGGCGATCCGACCACTGCCATCGGCCAACTGCCCCACCTGAGTCACCTGCCCTCCGCGGCCCGTGATCTGGGAGCGGACCTGCTCCACGACAGCCCCTACGCCCTCCTCGTCCAGCTCGGGGTGGACGAGGAAAACCAACTCATACTCTCGCATTGTGGTGACGATGTACCTCCTTCCCTCGCAAGCACTCGCAGCCCAATCGCTAATGGCCAGGGTTAGGCTCAAGCCCGCTGCGAGTGCTTGCGACCTCACAAGCGCTCGCAGCAGAAAGGTTGATAGCTAGTGGTCTCCCATGGAGACCAGGACGGCAACGATCCGCATGTTCTATTCCCCCCTGGCCGTCAAACGAGCCTAACTATACCACAAGTGGGCCCATTTTGCAAATCCGTCATCCCTTGACGACAGGCCATCATGCCTGTTCCAGATGCATTTCGGCCCAGGCTCTCAGGACGGGGATGTGCTCGATCTTCTCCCTGCTGAGATGGTCCCAGTATATGCCCAACGGTTTGGGGAAGCGGTGCTCGGTGTAGATGACCTCATCGGGGGTGACGATGATGTCCACCGGGATGTCATGCTCGGTCATCTCCAGCTCTTCCTCCACGATTTGCAGGGGGTGCACCGTCGTGACGACCACAGTATCCTCGCCGATCAGGCCAGCCTGCCGCCCGATGGCGTACTCCAGATCGGAGTATCCGCCTCCCTTCCCGATCCGTGCCCCGACCCGATTCACAGCCACCGAGCCGGCCACGATCACGTCAATAGGAGGCATGTCATCGAGGCTGACCGGTCGGCCCAGGGCGAAGGCTCCCCGGATGGTGGAGGCTCTGCGCACGTCATCCAGCCGGCGGGGCTCCAGCTCGATGAAGGGCTTCATCTTGCGTAGGCGAGGCACCGCCATATAGACTGTCTTGCCGGCCCGCAAGGCTCGCTCTCGCACAGGTCGCTGGGGGCTGTCGGGGTTGGCCTTGATCACCTTGGCTCGTCGCCAGGTTGGCAGGCGGGCCAAGCGAGAGGCAGCGCCTTCCGCCCCCACGAAGTTGGGGATGCGTCCCTGGATAGGCAGTGGAAAGCGCGCCACCCCCTCCTCTACCAACAGGGCCCAGATCCTGTGGCGGATCTCTTCTTTAGGCGCGGGCATGCCAGGATCCTCCCTGCCTCTATGGATGGTGATCCGCCTTCCCCCACAAATCGTCAATCATGGGGTTTCACCTCGTCTTCTCGTCCAACCCGGCCCACACGATGAGGCCGGGCAGGAACGGCGTGGGCAGGTCAGGGTGGTGGG
>JBHIEC010000116.1:0-7709 GCA_046760425.1 Anaerolineae bacterium | reverse complement strand
TGACAAGCGGTCACGCTCGCATCAGCTTATTGCCAGCTTTGACCCAGACCCGCGTGACCGCTTGTCATCGCCCCAGGGGCTTCCAGTGGAGAAGCTCTACAAGACCGACCCACATTTAGGTTTTGGGTTGAGGTGTGGTATAATGTTCTTTATCAAGGAGAGCCGACGATGAATTTAGAGGAGGTACATGAAAAGTGAACCTGTGGAGGGACCTGGAACCGGGGCCCGACGTGCCTGAGGTGGTGAACGCCATCGTCGAGGTGCCTAAGGGCTCGCGGAACAAGTACGAGTACGACGGGGAGACGGGGACCATTAAGCTGGACCGCGTCCTCTACTCCTCCATCCACTACCCCGGCGACTACGGCCTCATCCCCCAGACCCTGTATGATGACGGCGACCCGCTGGATATCCTGGTCATGGTCGGCGAGCCCAGCTTCCCCGGCTGCGTCATCCAGGTCCGGCCCATCGGACTGTTCCGGATGCTCGATCGGGGGGAGAAGGACGACAAGGTGCTGGCCGTGCCGGCCTCGGACCCCCTGTATAAAGACTACCACGACATCTCTGACATCCCTCAGCACTTCCTGGCCGAGGTGGCCCACTTCTTCGAGGTCTACAAGGACCTGGAGGGGATCAGGACCAAGGGCCTGGGTTGGGAGCCGGCTGAGGTGGCCAAGGGGAGGATCCAACACGCGGTAGCCCTCTATCGCCGCGCCGTGGGCGGCACGTAGAGCCAGGTTTGAAGCACAGCACCACAGCGAAGGGGGCAGGATTTGACTTTCTTATTCCTCCCTTGTACAATAGATAGCCGAAGCTCAAACTTCAACTCCAGGAGGGGGGAGACATGGAAGAATTGAGCCGTATAGAGCAAGGGATGCTTTGGGGGGTTATTGGTGTTGCCATTACCAGCCTCATCTATGCGCTGTGGCTGTGGCGTGACACCATCCGGAGGGATAAGGGCACGGAGCAGATGCAGGATGTCTGGGGCGCTATCAAAGCCGGTGCCGAAGCCTACCTTGGGCGTCAGCTCCGAACGATTGCACCCGTCCTCGCGCTCCTGACCGTAGCCCTTTTCTTCAGCGTCTACGTGGTACCCCCCTCCCGAGAAGCGATGGAGCGTTTCGGCGAGAACGCGCGACTCATAATCGCTGTGGGTCGTACCCTCGCTTTCATCGTTGGAGCCTCCTTTTCCACCACCGTGGGCCAACTGGGGATGCGGGTGGCCATTGAAGGGAACATCCGCGTGGCGGCCGAAGCAATTAAGGGACGTTACAACGGGGCCTTGACCGTTGCCTATCGGGCCGGGACCTTCACCGGCATGCTCACTGATGGGCTGGGGCTACTGGGGGGCACCACCATCTTCATGATCTTCGGCCGGGCAGCTCCTGACGCGCTCCTGGGGTTTGGTTTTGGGGGAACCCTGGTCGCCCTCTTCATGCGCATTGGCGGCGGGATCTACACCAAGTCGGCCGACGTGGGCGCGGACCTGGTGGGCAAGGTGGAGAAGGGAATTCCTGAGGACGACCCACGGAATGCGGCGGTGATAGCCGACCTCGTTGGTGACAACGTGGGGGACTGCGCAGGGATGGCCGCTGACATCTTCGAGTCCTATGAAGTGACCATCGTCTCCGCCCTCATCCTGGGCCTGGCCCTGTCACGCATCACCGGCGAGCTTGTGTGGATCGTCTACCCGCTGATCGTGCGGGCCATCGGAGTGCTCTCCTCGATCCTAGGGACCTTCACCGTTCCCATCTGGGAGAACTTCCCCCTGGGGTTCCTGAGGGCCAGGGACGCGGAGGATGCCATGTTCCGCTCGTACGAGGTATCGAGCGTGAACACTGTCCTCTGGTCCCTCCTCTTCGCTGTGTACTACGCCCACGACTGGCGGCTGGCCTTCCTGAACGCCGTAGGGGTCGGCCTGGCGGTGGTTTTCAATCCCCTCACATCCTTCTTCACCTCGGCCAAACGCCGTCCCGTCCAAGAGATCGTCGAATCCACCAAGACCGGCTCGGCCACCACCATCCTCTCGGGCCTGGCCGTGGGCACGGAGGCCAGCGTGTGGAGCCTGGTGGCCATCGTCATCTCCCTGGCCGTGAGCTACCGCGTGTTCCAGGGTCAGACGCTGCATATGCTCTACGGGGTGGCCATGATTGGCATCGGCATGCTGTCCCTTACCGGCAACAACGTGGCCATGGACTCCTATGGGCCGATTGCCGACAACGCCAATGGCATCGGTGAGATGGTGGGGGTAAGTAAAGAAGCTTACCACATCATGGCCGAGCTCGATGCGGTGGGCAACACCACCAAGGCCATCACCAAGCAGATCGCCATCGCCTCAGCAGTGGTGGCCGCTACGAGCCTCTTCTTCTCCTTCGTCACCGATGTCTCGTTGGTGCAAGAGCGCCTTGGACTTCCCGTAGCCGACCAGATCCTGTCGACCGGGATCCGCGTTTCTCTGCTGGGGGGGACTATGGGATTCCTTCTGGGAGGCGCATTGCCTTTCCTCTTCTCCGCCTTCTCGATTCGGGCGGTCGCCCGTGGAGCCTCTCTCGTCGTCCAGGAGGTGCGGCGGCAGTTCCGCATCCCCGGGGTGATGGAGCGAAAGGTGCTCCCGGACTATGGGAAGGTGGTCACCATCACGACCGCGGCCGCTCAGAAGGAACTGGTCAGTCTGGTCGTCCTTTCTGTGGCTCCCCCCCTTCTCGTGGGACTCCTCTTCCAGGTTGAGGCCCTGGGGGCTTTCCTGGCTGGGGTCATCCTTTCCGGCCAGCTCCTGGCGGTGTACATGGCTATCGCCGGCGGGGCTATGGACAATGCCAAGAAGTACATCGAAGATGGCCACCTGGGCGGCAAGGGGTCTGAAGCCCATAAGGCCAGTGTGGTGGGCGACACCGTGGGCGACCCCCTTAAGGACACGGCCGGCCCGGCTTTGAACCCCATGATCAAGGTGGTCAACCTGGTGAGTCTGCTGGCAGCACCGATAATCGTTCAATATCAGGGACAGAGCGTGGGCACGGTAGCAGCGGTGGCGTTGCTCATGGGCCTGGTTGTGTGGGCTATTCAACGGAGCAGGGGGGCTGTGGTTGCGGGGTAACACCAGGTGGGAAAAGGTGAGCGAGGAAGGCAAGGGCCGAGAGGCGGCGGCTGATGAGTGGGAGGAGATCGGCCGAAGCATTCTCAGCAATAAGCGACGGCTCCAAGCCTCGACAGCGGCGCGTTCTCCACCGGAGGCGCGCCGCTATCATCTGTACCCTGTAACGAGGTTGAGGGAAGGCCAACGGAAACGTGCTAAAAGCGGGTAGATGTGACATAATATTATACGCTCCACAGAGGTAATGGCCCTATGCGATGGTACCTGACTCTTGGCTGGCGCTTCCTGGCCGTGTGGGTCATAGATGCGCTCTCCCTGTATATTATGGCCCTATTCTCACCGGGCATTGAGATCACGGGCCCCACGCCGCTGCTCATCATGGCCCTAGCCCTGGCCACAGCGGCCTGGCTGGGCATCATCAACGTACTCATCCGCCCGCTGCTGCTCCTCCTCACCCTGCCTATGGGCATGCTCACCCTGGGCCTGACGACGCTGCTCATCAACGCCGTCACCCTGTGGCTGACCGCCTGGCAGATGCCCGGCTTCACCATTGACCGCTTCTGGCCCACGGCCATCATCGGTGCCCTGGTGCTCTCCGCCGTCAACACCTTCATCACGAGCCTGACCACCGTTGACGACGACCACTCCTTTTACGAGAGCATCGTCAACCGCCTGAGCAAGCGGGGGGCGGTGCGCGGCCAGACGCTGCGGGGCCGGGGTCTGGTCATACTGGAGATTGATGGCCTGTCCTACGGACGCATGCAGCGGGCCATCGAGCAGGGGCTGGTGCCCACCGTGCGGCAGATGATCGAGGAGGGCAGCCACGTCCTCGCCAAGTGGGACTGCGGCCTGCCCTCGCAGACCTCCTCCTGCCAGGCGGGCATCATGTACGGCGACAACTTCGACATCCCCGCCTTCCGCTGGTACCTTAAGGACCAGGGCCGCATGGTGGTCTCCAATCGTCCGGGCGACGCGGAGGCCATTAACGCCCGCTACGCCAGGGGACACGGCCTGCTGCGCCATGGGTCCAGCATCAACAACCTCATCGCCGGCGACGCCAAGTACAGCCTGTTCACCCTGAGCATGCTGGGCCAGGCCGACGCCATCCGCCAGAAGCGCCGCGTGGAGGACTTCTACCTCTTCTGGTTGAATCCCTACGTCTTCGCCCGCTCCCTGGTGCTGACCTTGTGGGACATCTTGGTGGAGATGGGCCAGACCATCCGCCAGTGGCTGCGGGATGAGCACCCACGCATCAACCGCTGGCACGGTGCCTACCCCCTGCTGCGGGCCATCACCAACGTCCTTATGCGCGACGTAGCCACCTTCCTCGTCATCCAGGACGTGATCCGGGGCGTCCCGGCCATCTACGCCACCTACGTGGGCTACGATGAGGTGGCTCACCACGCCGGGCCGGATACGGCCGATGCCATGAATACCCTTCGCCACCTGGACGACCAGATCCGCCGTATCCAGCGGGTGATCCAGCGGGAGGCGCCACGGCCCTACGACCTCTTCATCCTCTCCGACCACGGCCAGTCGGTGGGCGCCACCTTCCGCCAGCGCTATGGCCAGACGCTCAAGGAGCTCATTGAGGGCCTGGTGTCGGGCTCGGCCTCGGTGGCCGAAGTAGAGGCGGACAATGCCAGCCGGGGTTACACCAGCGCCCTGCTGGCCGAGATGAAGGAGGCGGAGAACCGGACCCTGGGCGGGCGCATCGGGCGGGAGACGCTGCGCCAGGGACGCAAGGCGCTGGAGCGGAGAGTAGAGCGGAAAGGGGCGCAGCCGCCAGCGGAGATGGACTCCGACGTCATCGTCTGCTGCTCGGGCAACCTGGCCAACGTGTACTTCAATCTGGGGCAGGGGAAGACCACTCTGGATGAGCTGGAGGCGGCGCATCCGGGCCTGGTGGAGGCCCTGGTGAGGCATGAGGGCATCGGCTTCGTCGTGGGCCACGTGGACGGGCGCGGGCCGGTGGCCCTGGGCAAGGCCGGCCTGCGCGTCCTGCGCACGGGCGAGGTGGAGGGCCAGGACCCCTTGCTGCCCTACGGCGATCCTGACCTGCGGGCCCGGCAGGTGCTGCGGGTGGCCGAGTTCCCCCACAGCGGCGACTTGATGGTGAACAGCACTCTCTACCCCGACGGTCAGGTGGCTGCCTTCGAGGAGCTGGTAGGCTCCCACGGCGGCCTGGGTGGGCCGCAGACGGAGCCCTTCCTCCTGTATCCCGCCGACATGAAGGTGAGAGGCCAGGCCATCACCAACGCCACCGACCTCTACCCCCTTTTGAACGCCAGGCGGGATGCAACGTTGTAAAGGGGTAGATTGTTGAAAAAAATGGACACAACTCAGAACCCCGAGATTACAGACGCCATCTTCGTCACAGAGACCCTCTCCATCCCCCTGGCCGAGCTGGAGTTCCGCTACTCGCGGAGCAGTGGCCCCGGTGGCCAGCACGCCAGCCGCGCGGACACGCGGGTGGAGCTGCGCTTCGACGTGGCCCGCTCCCCCAGCCTGGACGAGGACCAGCGGCAGCGGGTGATGGCCAGGCTGGCCACGCGCATTGACAGCGCGGGTGTGCTGCACCTCACCTCGCAACGGTTCCGCAGCCAGCGCCGCAACCGTCAGGAGGTCATGGAACGATTCCAGGTCCTCCTGGCGCGAGCCCTGGCGCGGCCCCGACGCCGCCGTCTCACCAGACCGCCGCTCCGGGCGAAGGAGCAGCGGTTGGCTGAGAAGCGCCGCCGGAGCGAGGTCAAGCGGCTGCGGCAAAAGGTGCCGCCGGAGGCAGACTGATCCTGAGGGAATCAATCAGTATGGCGCTGGTGCAGAACCTGGTCCGCCACAGTTGAACTGCGGTGAGGGCAAAGGTTTATACTTCACATAACTCCTGAAAAGATGACTACTGAGCGTTGAAAGGAGCACGAAATGGGACACCTGGCTATGGCCAACGGCGTGTATGTGGAATTGGCCCGCAGACTGGACCGCTTCCCCATCGGAGCGCCGCCCAGTAAGCAGCTCTACGAGATCCTCAAGATCCTCTACAGCGAGGAGGAGGCCCAGGTCGCGGCCCAGTTCCCTATGGGTCGCGTGACCTTCGAGCAGTTGCAGGAACGGGTCAAGATGGAGCCGGCCAAGCTGCGCGCTATCCTGGAGAGCCTGGCTGAAAAGGCCCTGATTATTGATATCCCCCGGGGTGATAAGACCTTCTACATCCTGATGCCAGGCTTCATTGGCTTCTTCGAGTTCACCTTCATGCGGCTCCAGAGCGATCTGCCCCTCAAGAAGCTGGCTCACCTGATGCATGACTATATGCACCATGGTGGCATGGGTCAGGAGTTCTTCGCCTCTCATACGCGGCGAGCCCGCACCTTCGTCGTGGAAAGCGCAGTCTCCCACTTCGGCCCCCAGGTGCTGCCCTACGAGCGGGCCTCGGAGGTGATCAGGGAGGCCAGGTACGGCGCCCTCACCACTTGCTACTGCCGCCACAAGGCCCGCCACCGGGGCACGGCCTGCACGGCCCCTCTGAAGGACATCTGCACCGTCCTGGGCACAGCGGCGGAGTTCCTGGTGCGCCGGGGCTACGCCCGCAAGGCTGATGCGGCGGAGATGCTGGACGTGTTGGACATGACGGAGGAACTGGGCCTCTGCCACCTGGGCGACAACGTCCAGGAGCGGGTGGGGTTTATCTGCCACTGCTGCCGTTGCTGCTGCGAGCTCCTGGCAGGGTACAACAAGCTGGGCATCCGCCACCCTGTGGCGCCCAGCAACTTCGTGTCCTTTGTGGATCAGACGAAGTGTACCGGCTGCAAGACCTGCCTCAAGCGCTGCCCCGTGCGGGCCATCTCCCTGGAGACCATCACGGTGGACGGTCGGAAGGAGCAACGGGCCAGGGTGGATGAGTCCATCTGTCTGGGCTGCGGGCTGTGCAATGCCGTGTGCTGGGTTGATGCCCTGACCATGCGCCGCCGCAAAGAGCCCGTCATCACCCCCGCCACCTTCCGCGAGCAGCAGATGCTCATCGCCGCCGAGAAAGGGAAGCTGTCAACGGGTTAGGAAACAGATTAGCGGATGTCCCTCGCATTTTCGTACCCGTTAATTCGTTCAACATCCTGGGTGCCTCTGAGATATTTCGCCCTACGTACTTGGGAGGCACCCATAGGCTGAAAAAGCCTTGCAAACTGCCCGCTTTTGTGGTATACTGTCCGCAGACAAGGGTAGATGCCTGGTGATTTGGCCGACAGGAGGATCACATGCGAGTCACTTTGCCCAAAATGCCCCAAAGTGTGCAGCAAACCCTGGGCCCGGAGGCGGCGGATGACCTGAGCCGGTGGATCGAGGTCATCCTGGTTGAGCACGCCGTGCGTCGCGACGAGTATCGTGAGGTGCTCTCACGTCTGGACATCCTGGAGCACGATGTCTCTGATGTGAAGGACAGGATCGCCGACCTGCACCGCACGATGGATGAGCGCTTCGATCGGATGAACGCTGAGATGAATGAGCGCTTCGATCGCATGAACTCCGAGATGAACGAGCGCTTCGATCGCATGAACTCCGAGATGAACGAGCGCTTCGGCCGGATGAACTCCGAGATGAACGAGCGCTTCGATCGGATGAACGAGCGCTT
>JBHIEC010000115.1:0-7743 GCA_046760425.1 Anaerolineae bacterium | reverse complement strand
GCAGGCCCTTGGCGCGGAGGCCGTGCCTTTCGCCTACAAGACCAAATGTTGCGGTGGGGCTGTGTTTGTGCCCCGACAGGACATCGCCCTGGAGTTGACGGGCAAGATCCTGAGCCAGGCCAAGCAAGCTGGCGCCAATTGCATCGCCGTCGGCTGTCCCTTCTGCCACCTCCTGCTGGACATGTACCAGGGCCAGATCCAGAGCCGGCTGAAGGCCCACTTCGACCTGCCCATCTTCTATTTCACCCAGCTCATGGGGCTGGCTATGAACGTCAGCCGAGAGCAGTTGGGCTTGGAGCGACTTGGCGTTTCGCCCCTGCCCCTCCTGAACGAGATTGAGGTGACCGTATGAACGAGCCGAGGATCGGTGTCTACGTCTGTCACTGCGGCACCAACATCGCCGGCACGGTGGATGTGGAGGGGGTGGCAGAGTATGCAGCCAGCCTGCCAGGCGTAGTCATCGCCCGGGACTACAAGTACATGTGCGCCGACCCCGGCCAGGATCTGATCAAGGAAGACATCCGGGAGCTGGGGCTGACCCGGGTGGTGGTGGCCTCCTGCTCGCCCCTGATGCACGAGCCCACCTTCCGACGGGCCTGCCAGGAGGCAGGACTCAATCCCTTCTTCTTCCAGATGGCCAACATCCGCGAGCACGTCTCCTGGGTGACCGAGGATCGGGAGGAGGCCACCCGGAAGGCCAAGAGCGTGGTGGCCGCCGCCGTGTATCGCGTCCCTTACCATCAAGCCCTGGAGGTTACCAGGGTGCCCGTGACCCCGGCCACTCTGGTCGTGGGCGGTGGCATCGCCGGCATCGAGGCCGCCCTCCAGATCGCCGAGGCTGGCAAGCAGGTCTACCTGGTAGAGCGGGAACCCTCCATCGGCGGGCACATGGCCATGTTCGACAAGACCTTCCCCACCCTGGACTGCGCGGCCTGCATCCTGACGCCCAAGATGGTGACCGTGGGCCAGCACCCCAACATCCAGCTCCTCACCTACAGCGAGGTGGAGGAGGTCTCCGGCTACGTGGGCAACTTCCGCGTCAGGGTGCGCAAGAAAGCCCGCTATGTGAACGAGGAGCTGTGCACCGGCTGTGGGCTGTGCATGGAGAAGTGCCCCTGGAAGAACGTCCCCTCGGAGTTCGACCTGGGCCTGGGCACGCGGCCCGTCATCTATGTCCCCTTCCCCCAGGCCGTGCCCCGCGTGCCCGTCATTGACACCGAGCACTGCGTGTACTTCCTGCGGGGCAAGTGCCGGGCCTGCGAGAAGTTCTGTCCTACCGGAGCCGTTGATTTCCAGCAGCAAGATCAGATCCTGGAGCTGGAGGTGGGGGCCATCATCCTGGCCACGGGGTTCCAGCTATTCGATGCAACCCGCATCCCCCAGTACGGCTACGGCCGACTGGACAACGTGTTGACCAGCCTGGAGTTCGAGCGGCTGTGCCATGCTAGCGGCCCGACGGGGGGCAAGATCCTGCTGAAGGACGGGCGGGAGCCGGAGAGTGTGGCCATTCTCCATTGCGTGGGCAGCCGAGATAAGAACTACAACGAGTACTGCTCGCGAGTGTGCTGCATGTACTCCCTCAAGCTGGCCCACCTGGTGCGGGAGAGGACCGAGGCCCGAATCTATGAGTTCTACATTGATATGCGGGCCTTCGGCAAGGGGTACGAGGAATTCTACGAGCGGCTGCAGCGGGAGGGGGTGATTTTCATCCGGGGCAAGGGCGCCGAGGTGACCCCGCAGGACGGTCGGCTGGTGGTGGTCGCTGAGGACACGGACCTGGGGCGGCCGGTGCGGGTGCCAGTGGACATGGTCGTGCTGAGCGCCGGCCTGGAGCCTAGGCGGGATGCCGCCGGGGTGGCTCGCCTGTTCAACGTCAGCCGCAGCGCCGATGGCTTCTTCCGCGAGGCCCATCCCAAGCTGCGGCCCGTGGACACCAGCGTTGACGGCGTCTTCCTGGCGGGAGCCTGCCAGGGGCCCAAGGACATCCCAGACAGTGTGGCCCAGGGGGCGGCGGCGGCCGCCCGGGCCCTGACGCTGTTGGACATCGGCTGGGTGGCCATCGAGCCCTCGATAGCCGAGGTGGACACCGCCCGCTGCTCTGCCTGTGGCGAGTGTCTCCTGGTCTGCCCCTACGATGCCATCGCCCTGGTGGAGGGTCATGCCCAGGTGAACGAGGCTTTGTGCAAGGGGTGTGGCACCTGTGCCGCCGCCTGCCTGCCCAAGGCCATCACCCTCAAGCACTTCACCGACGCCCAGTTGGTGGCGGAGATGCGGGGGGCGTTGAGTCTGCTGCCAGCGATGCCGGATGTGTATTCCACTAAGGAGACCTGAATATGGCGGAGGGAAGCAACGGTTTCGAACCGAAGATCATCGGCTATCTCTGCACCTGGTGCAGCTACATCGGGGCCGACCTGGCCGGGACGTCACGCCTGAAGTACCCGCCCAACGTCAGTATCGTGCGGGTGCCGTGCTCAGGGCGGGTCTCGCCGGAGCTGATCCTGCGCACCTTCCGCGAGGGCGCCGACGGCGTGCTGGTCCTGGGCTGTCACCTGGGCGACTGCCACTACATCAGCGGCAACCACCGCACGGCCAAGCGGATCCCCCTCCTGCAGCGCCTCTTGAGCTACGCTGGCATCGAGCCGCAACGACTGCGGCTGGACTGGGTCTCGGCGGCCGAGGGCGACAGGTTTGCCCAGGTGGTGGCCGAGTTCACTGAGACCATCCGTGGTCTGCCACCCATCCGGGAGGTGCTGCCATGAACCGACTGGAACCCCTGCGCACCGCCGTGGCCGAGGCTCTGGAGGAGCTGGATGGAGTGGTGGCCCTGCGATCGGCCTGGGGCGGCGTGGCCCCGCACCTCTTCCAGCACCCCGATGAGCTGGCCGATCTGGCCCTCTCCCCCAAATACCCCGTCCCCGACACCCTGCGCCTCATCCAGAAGGCTCATCCCGAGAGCCGGCTGGGCATCGTCTGTCGGGGCTGCGAGGAGCGGGGCCTCATCGAGATGGCTAAGCGGCGCCAGATCGACCTGGAGCGGGTGACAGTCATCGGGCTGGCCTGCACCCCTGAAGAGGCCCAGGAGTGCCGCTGCGCTAAGCCCTATCCTGATGTCCTGGCCGAGGGCGTGGTGGGCGAGCGGACGGAACCCGTGCCCAATGAAGCGGTGGAGGCTCTCCTGGAGAAGAGCACCCAGGAGCGGCTGGATTTCTGGAAGGCCCAGTTCGAGAAGTGCATTAAGTGCTACGCCTGTCGCACGGTCTGCCCCCAATGCTTCTGCGTGGAGTGCGCCCTGGAGGAGGGTCTGTGGGTGGAGAGGGGCCTGGTGCCCCCGCCCTTCCCCATGTTCCATCTGATCCGGGCCATGCACACCGTGAGCAAATGTGTGGGCTGCCAGGAGTGCGAGCGGAGTTGCCCGGCCCATATCCCTTTGACCACCCTGTACACGGCCCTGCGCCGGGATACGCTGGAGCTCCTGGGCTATGAAGCGGGGCGCAGCCTGGAGGACCAGCCGCCCCTGCTGTTGCCCATGGAAGAGTAGTCCTTCACGGAGATGCGGAAATGGATTACCAGAATGTATTGACCACCTGTGTCTACTGCGGCGCTGGCTGTGGGCTCTACCTCCAGGTGCTGGACGGCAAGGTCGTCGGTGTACTGCCCGCCAAAACCCATCCCGTAAGCCAGGGGACCCTGTGTATCAAGGGCTGGAACGCCCACAGCTTCATCTATCACTCGGAGCGGGTAACGAAACCCCTGATCCGGGAGAACGGCCGCTTCCGTGAGGCCAACTGGGATGAGGCCCTGGACCTGGTCGCCCGGCGGCTGACGAGGATCAAGGCGGAGTCCGGGCCCGATGCCATTGCTGCCCTCTCCTCGGCCAAGTGCACCAACGAGGAGAACTATCTGTTCCAGAAGTTCATCCGCGCCGTGATCGGCACCAACAACGTTGATCACTGCGCCCGCCTCTGACACAGTTCCACGGTGGCCGGTCTGGCCGCATCGTTCGGCAGTGGCGCCATGACCAACTCCATCCCCGACCTGGAGGAGGCGGACTGCATTCTCGTCACGGGGTCCAACACCACGGAGCAGCACCCCATCATCGGTATGCGGCTCATCCGGGCCAAGGAGCGGGGGGCCAGGCTCATCGTTGTTGACCCCCGCCACATCCAGATCGCCCGCTTGGCTGATCTGCATCTGCGGCAGCGGCCTGGTACGGACGTGGCCTGGCTCAACGGCCTGATGCACATTATCTGGGAGGAGGGCTGGGCCGACAAGGAATTCATCGCTCAGCGCACTGAAGGCTTCGAAGCCGTCAAAGAAGTGATCGCCCAGTACACCCCGGAGCGGGTGGAGGCCATCAGCGGCATCCCCAAGGAGCAACTCTACGAAGCGGCCCGCATGTACGGCACGGCTGAGCGGGCTGCCATCATCTACTCCATGGGCATCACCCAGCACACCAGCGGCGTGGACCATGTCAAGGCCTGCGCCAACCTGGCCATGATGACGGGCAACCTGGGCCGGGCCGGCACAGGCGTCAACCCTCTGCGGGGCCAGAACAACGTGCAGGGCGCCTGCGACATGGGGGCGCTGCCCAATGTGTTTCCGGGGTATCAGGCGGTGCGAGAGGCCTCGGTGCGAGCAAAGTTTGAGGAAGCTTGGGGCACCAGGTCCGCCGAAGAAGACACTGGCGGCGGAGGGCGGACAGCGGAGGGTGGACTGCCGGCGAAGCCGGGACTCACCGTGGTCGAGATGATGAACGCCGCCCAGGCTGGTACAGTGCGAGCCATGTACATCATGGGCGAGAATCCTGCCCTGTCGGATCCAGACAGCAACTATGTGCGGGAGGCCCTGCGGGCCCTGGAATTCCTGGTGGTGCAGGATCTGTTTATCACCGAGACGGCTGAGCTGGCCGACGTCATCCTGCCCGGCGCCTCCTTCGCTGAGAAGGAGGGCACCTTCACCGGCACTGACCGCCGCATCCAGCGGGTGCGGCAGGCGATCCCGCCCGTGGGGGAGAGCAGGGCAGATTGGGAGATCATCTGCGATCTGGCGAAGCGGATGGGCGCCCATGGCTTTGAATTCGCCTCGCCGTCCCGGATCATGGACGAGATTGCAGCGCTGACCCCCATCTACGGCGGGGTGAGCTACGAGCGGCTGGAGCGGGAGGGGTTCCTGCAATGGCCGTGCCGCACGGCGGATGACCCGGGCACCCCCTTCCTGCACAAGGGTCAGTTCGCGCGGGGCAAGGGCAAGTTCCACGCCGTGGAGTACCAGCCTCCGGCCGAGGAGCCCGACGCCGAGTACCCTCTACTCCTGACCACGGGCCGCACCCTGTTCCACTGGCACACGGGTTCCATGACCCGCCGCTCGCCCAAACTGGACCAGGAGGTGCCCGAGGGCTACATCGAGCTCAACCCCCGGGATGCGGCGGAGATCGGGCTGGACGGCGGTCAGTGGGTGCGGGTGGTCAGTCGCCGGGGCGAGATCAGGATCAAGGTCCGGCAGACGGAACGGGTGCCGCCCGGCGTGGTCTTCATCCCCTTCCACTTCGCCGAGGCAGCAGCCAACGTGCTCACCAACCCGGCCCTGGACCCCATCGCCAAGATCCCGGAGTACAAGGTCTGCGCCGTGCGGGTGGAGCCCATCAAAGAGGAGCCGTGAGGGCTTCGTATCTGTGATCTATTGAGATTGCCTTTTGCTGCACAATCTGCTACAATTAATAAGCCTTTGGGCGCCGCATAAATGACGGCGCCTGGCTCGGTCTGGGGAGCCAAGCGGCGTGCTTTCAGCCGCCGCCTTTGCTTAAGGAGGAGAGAGTTGAGAAGAGCTGTCATCGTTCTGGGTGTGTTGACCTTGCTGTTGGCTGGGGTGGGGCTGGCCGGGCGTCCCCTGTCCGTCAGGGCGGTGCCGCCGACGGGGGAACCCGTCGTGCGCCTCTTCTTCTTCTACTCCGTGGAGTGCCCCCACTGCCAGGTCATCATGAAGGAGGTCCTGCCACCCCTGCGGGCCAAATACGGGGATCAGCTTCAGATCCGCTTCTTCGAATTCGACCCCGTGCCCAACTACGAGGTCATGCTCAAGCTGGAGAAGGAGTACGGGATCAAGGGGGGCATCCCGGAGATCTTCGTGGGGCAGGACGTCCTGGTGGGCGAGGAAGAGATCCGGGCCAGGCTGGAGCCGACCATCCAGAAGTACCTGGATGCTGGCGGCACCGATTGGCCCTCGCCCGACATCCCTGTGCCTGTGCCGGGCGAGGAGGCGCTGATCTCCCCCGGCATGGCCACGGTCTACCTGGCCTACTTCTACAAGGTAGGCTGCCAGGAGTGTGACCGTGCTGCCCAGGATCTGGCCTTCGTGGAGAGGAAGTACCCCAACCTGGTGGTGCGCCGTTACGACATCGCCGCGCCGGAGAGCAAGGTCCTCAACGAGGCCATGAGTGAGCGCTATGGCGTACCCGTCGGCAAGAGGCTGATCGCCCCCAGTGTCTTCGTGGGCGACATCTATCTCCTGGGCGACGACGTCAATGCCTTTAAGCTGGAGGAAGTGGTGCAGCGATACGGCGTAGCAGGGTCACAACCTCCATGGGAGGGGCTAGAGATGGAGCAGGCCGGTCAGGAAATCGTCGCCCGCTTCCGTTCCCTGGGCGTCCTGACCGTCATCGCCGCCGGGCTGATTGACGGCCTCAACCCCTGTGCTTTCGCTACCATCATCTTCTTCGTCTCCTACCTGACCTTCGCCGGTCGGAGGGGGCGGGAGATCCTCTTTGTGGGCAGCGCCTTCACCTTCGGGGTGTTCCTCACCTACCTGCTCTTCGGGCTGGGGATCATGAGGTTCGTGCAGACGATCACTTTCCTGGGGGCTCTGGGCCGCATCGTCTATCTCGTCACGGCCCTCCTGTGCTGGATGCTGGCCATCATAAGCTTTCGTGACTTCCTGAAAGCTCGCCAGGGCCGGGCTGAGGAGATGGCCCTGAAGATGCCCACGGCGGTGAAGAAGCGAGTTCATCAGGTGATCCGTACCGGCAGCCGCCTGCGGGCCTACGCCCTGGTGGCCCTGGTCACGGGCTTCGTCATCTCTGCCCTGGAGCTGGCCTGCACCGGCCAGGTGTATCTGCCCACCATCATCTTTGTGACCAGCGTGCCGGAGCTGCGCCTGCATGCTGTGTCCTACCTGCTGCTCTATAACCTGGTGTTCATCACGCCCTTGATCGTCGTTTTCCTGCTGGCTTTCTACGGCACCACCTCGGAGCGGATGGCCATTTTCGCCGCCACAAAGGTTGCGCCCGTCAAGCTGGCCACAGCGGGTCTATTTGCCCTCCTGGGCACCTGGATGCTTTTCGCCCTGCCATAGACAGCTATAATCGGTAGTTGAGAAAAGTCGCTCAAAAGGGGCGTCCTCGCCCCGTCCGGGTGGCGGGGACGCCACCCGGGAGCAAGAATTTCTCATCTACTGATAATGGCTGTTAGTGCGTATAAATGCTGGGGCAACTACCGGAGTGCGGGCGCAAGCCCGCCTGGGGGCAGCCTTGCGGCTGCACTCCGTACAACTGTGGCTAGAACGGGCTCCTGGCAGGGTTCGTCGGGGGCCTGGTTTTCTTCCCCTCCACCGTACAGCGCAGGTGGGGGCGGGTGGACTTCGTGTGGAGATGCAACGTGCGGCTCCAGAGTACGGTTATCTATAACAGGAGGTGGTTTTGATGCTGGAGCAGATCGTTAAATACCGGCAACTGGGAACCCTTACCGACGG
>JBHIEC010000114.1:0-7775 GCA_046760425.1 Anaerolineae bacterium | reverse complement strand
GTGGTGGGCATGAGCGGCGGTGTGGACTCCTCGACGGTGGCTGTGCTGGCCCAGCGGGCCCTGGGTGAGGCCGCCCTGGGCCTGATCATGCCCTGCCACAGCGACCCCACGACGATACAGGACGCCCGCCTGGTGGCCGACAAGTTCGGCATCAGGACCGAGGAGGTGAACCTGACACCCGTCTTCGACGCTCTGGTGGGCCTGCTGCCGCCAGGCGGCCAGATCGCTGTGGGCAACCTGAAGCCCCGCCTGCGCATGACCACCCTCTACTACTTCGCCAACCGCCTGAACTACCTGGTGGCCGGGACGGGGAACAAGAGCGAAATCATGGTCGGCTATTTTTGCTACGATGAACGTACCAGGGCCATGACGACGGAGGGCCTGAAAACCTATCAAGAGCTGAAGCCCGGTGACCTGGTGTTCAGTCTTGATCTGCACATGGGGCACGTGGTCGAGCGTCCGGTGGCAGAGGTGCACGTCTTCGACTACGAGGGCGAGATGCTGGCCTACGGCGGAGGGCCCGGCTCCAGAATCGACCTCCTGGTCACGCCCAACCATCGGTTGCTGATCGAACGGGGGGGACGGCTAGAGTTCTGTCGCGCTGATGCGCTGCCGCGCCGTCCGACGCCCACACCGAGCCCCAGGCCCTGGACAGGAACGCGAGTCCCTTCACCCGTCTTCGAGTTCGACCATGACGGAATCGGGCCCAATGCGCGACACCTGGCTCCGATGCCCATGGATGAGTTCCTTTACGTCCTGGGTTTATACATCGGCGATGGGCAGGCCCAGATCTCTCCCGTGGTGACCAGCTTGCACAACGGGTTAGGTAGCAAAACCTTGGGTGAAGCCAATACTAGTGGTGCAAGCTGGTCAGTGCAGCCTGTGAAGGGCAGCGGAAACCCCCCTCGTGATCCCGAAACGGGCAGATTTGTTGCCGTGGATTCCCCTGCAGTTCCAAAGGAATACACGGGCTACAGAACGTGGTTTGCCTTGCCAGAAGGTAGCGAGGCGCGGTCCAAACTGATAGCCATCTTGGAGAAGAACGGCATTGTGTATGGCACAACGGACATGCAGGTCTGGGTGTGCGGCAAGCCGTTCTACCACGCGATGGAGAGTTGTGGGACCTCAGCCCACACGAAGCGTATCCCGGGCTGGGTTATGCTCTATCCGGCCGAGTATCTGGCACGGCTGCTGGAAGGCTTGATGGATAGCGATGGAGATGGGCGCAACTATTACTACACCGCCTCACAACGCCTGGCTGAGCAGATTGTAGAGTTGGGATGCAAACTTGGGAAAAACGTCGCGCTGAGAACACGTCTCCCGAGAACATCTGTCCGGGCCAATGGCGTTGAGACACGCTCATCTGTGTGCTACGAGGTCTCCGTTTACGGCAATGGTCGGCACTGGCTTCACGGTGCTAAGTTCAAGCGGGTGCCCTACCGTGGCGTGGTATGGTGTCCCGACGTCCCGGACGCACACAATCTGCTCATCGAGCGGAACGGGCGATTCCTCTTCTGCGGCAACACCAAGTATGGAGACGGCGGGGTGGACCTCCTGCCCCTGGGGGGCCTGTACAAGACCCAGGTGCGGGAGCTGGCCCGCGAGCTGGGCATCCCTGAGGAGATCATCGCCAAGCCTCCCAGCGCCGGCCTGTGGGAGGGGCAGACGGACGAGGGGGAACTGGGCATCACCTACGAGGAACTCGACCGAACGCTGGCCGCTATAGAGTCGGGCGACACAACGGGCGTTGGTCCCGAGATTCTGGCCAGAGTGCAGAGCATGATCGCCGCCTCGGCCCACAAGCGGGCACCGATCCCTGTCTGTGAGGTCTCCACGGACGCCTGAGAGCTACAAAGTCCGAGCATTCGCTGATGAATGCCAGAGCAAGGTCGCCCAGCGGTGGGCGATCTTGTCTGTTACCGGCGCTCAGTCACCATCAAGGCTCAGGGAAGGGGGTGAAGATGCAATGTGAGAGCGAGGAATGCAAGCCAGCAATGTCTCGAACCTATGAAGGGAGGAAAGATCATGAGCCTACAGACAGAAAAGAAGGACGTCCTGGAACGTGCCCGGTCCGACGAGGTGCAGTTCGTCAGCCTGCAGTTCAGCGACGTAGTGGGGGCCATCAAGAACGTCATCATCCCCGTGGGGCGTCTGGAGGAGGCCCTGATGCGGGGGGTGTGGTTCGATGGCTCCTCCATCGAGGGTTTCGCCCGCATCCACGAGAGCGATATGGTCCTGAAGCCCGACGTGTCCACCTACCAGGTGCTCCCCTGGGGCCAGAGCATGGGCAAGGTGGCCCGGCTCATCTGCGATGTGTACACCCCCCAGGGCGAGCCCTTCGTGGGCGACCCCCGCTACGTCCTCAAGCAGGCCGTAGCCCAGGCCCGGGAGATGGGCTACATCTACAATACGGGCGCCGAACTGGAGTTCTTCCTGTTCAAGATGGATGGCGAACCCCTGGTGGAGCCGGTTCCCCACGACGTGGGCGGGTATTTCGACTTCTCGCCTCGAGACCTGGCCTCCTTGGTGCGGCAGGACATCACCCTGGCCCTGGAGGAGATGGGGATGAAGGTGGAGATGGGCCACCACGAGGTGGCACCCGGGCAGCATGAGATTGATTTCCGCTACGCCGAGGCCCTGACCAGCGCTGACAACTGCGTCACCTTCAAGTACACCGTCAAGGCCGTAGCCCAGAGGCATGGCCTGTACGCCACCTTCATGCCCAAGCCCCTCTTCGGCATCAACGGCTCAGGGATGCACACCCACCAGAGCCTGTTCAACACGGCGGGAGAGAACGTCTTCTACGACCCCCAGGACAAATACCGCCTCTCCCCACTGGCCTACAGCTTCATGGCCGGGCAGATGGAGCACGCCCGCGCCCTGGCGGCCATCGTAGCCCCCACGGTGAACTCCTACAAGAGGCTCGTACCTGGCTACGAGGCGCCGGTTTACATCTGTTGGGCACAGATCAACCGCTCGGCCCTGATCCGCATCCCCCGCTATTCGCCAGGGCGGGAGCAGTCCACCCGCCTGGAGCTTCGCTGCCCCGACCCCAGTTGCAACCCCTACCTGGCCTTCGCGGCCATGTTGCGAGCCGGCCTGGACGGCATCGAGCGTAACCTGACGCCCCCGCCGCCGGTGGAGGAGGACGTTTACCACTTCGACGACGCCAAGCTGCGGGAGCTGGCCATCGGCACCCTGCCGGCTACCCTGGAGGAGGCCCTGGGGGAGCTGGAGCAGGACAAGGTGTTGCGGGAGGCCCTGGGGGAACACGTCTATGAGGCCTTCGTGCGGGCCAGGCGGGCGGAGTGGGACGAGTACTGTATCCAGGTCACACGGTGGGAGTTGGATCGCTACCTGCAGGTGCTCTAACCTGGGCCATTATGGAGTGCCATGACTCTGTCGTCGCAGCAGTGCTAAGTGCAGCGCCGGCGGTAATGGGGCCGCCGGCGCAGGGATCTTGCTAACCGCTAATAGCCAGTGGCTAATTGCCAGTCTACCCTCCGAAAGGCGGGCCGGGGACCCCTGGGGGGAAGCCTGGCAGTCTGATGGCTGCCCCCAGGTAGCCCAGGGCGATGCTGACGATCACCCCCAGGATCATCAGGGCGATCCAGAACAGGAGGCTGGCTGTGAAGAAGCCACAGCCGAACTGGAAGCCGTCGCCGAAGGTCAATCCTCTCATTTTCCCCTCCTTCCTTGAAGCCGATGCCCCTGACCTTGCGCGGTGGATTATATCACAAAGCCCCTGGGAAGACAAATCCTCCCTTGCCAAGAGGAGGCATATGCGCTATAATCCCTCCAGGGAGAGGATACGTTGAAGCTCTCGGTGATCATACCCGTCTATAACGAGCGGGAGACCATTGACCGCATCCTGGAGCAGGTGGCTGCCGTGCCGCTGGAGAAGGAGATCATCGTCGTGGACGACGGCTCCTCCGATGGCACGGCCGAGAGCCTGGCCGCCTCGCGTCTGAGAAACCTGCGCTTCCTCCGCCACTCCCGCAACCGCGGCAAGGGGGCAGCCATCCGCACCGCCCTGGCCGCCGCCAGCGGCGATGTGGTCGTCATCCAGGATGCGGACCTGGAGTATGACCCCCAGGATTATCTCAAGCTGCTGGCCCCTATCGAGCGGGGCGAGGCCCAAGTGGTGTATGGGGTGCGGGACCTCGGCCGGCAGCGGGGCCTCCTCCGCTGGGGCAATCGCTTCCTGACCTGGGTGACTAACCTGCTCTACGGCACGCGTCTGGCCGATATGGAGACCTGCTACAAGATGATGACCACGGCCGTGGCCCGCAGCCTCGATCTGCGCGCCAACCGCTTCGAGATCGAGCCGGAGATCACCGTCAAGCTCATCAGGGGAGGGCATCGCATCCACCAGGTGCCCATCCACTACGCGCCCCGGGCCCAGAAGAAGCTCTCCCCATGGCGAGACGGCCTGCCCGCCCTCTGGACCCTGGTCAGGTACCGCTTCCTCGATTGATGTCCGCGCCGAGAGAAAGCCCCGACCTCAGGGCTACGAAGCCCAGAAGCCCATCTAAAACCTGCTCAGAAGGGGCGTCCACGCCCCGTCCGACAGCGAGGACCCCGTCGGATAGCTCAGAAAGCCCCGACCTCAGGCAATGGTGGGCTGTGGCTCTGCTCTCGCTCCTGCCCCTGGCCTTCTTCTGGCAGGCCGCCCTCCGCCAGGGCGTCTTCTACTTCGGCGACATCTTCCGCCTCTACTACCCCCAGCGAGCCGCCTACGCCCAGGCTCTGAGGCAGGGACGTCTGCCCCTCTGGAGTCCGGACATTCTAAGTGGCTACCCTCTCCTGGCCGAGGGGGAGATGGGCGCCTTTTATCCTCTGAACCTCCTCCTGTATCGCTTCCTCCCCCTGGACATGGCCCTGAACTATTCGGTCATCCTCCACTTCATGATCGCCGGCCTGGCTATGTACCTCTTCGCCCGCTCGCTCCGCCTGAGCACCTTCGGCAGCCTGATGGCCGGCCTGACCTACACCTTCAGCGGCTTCTTCATCGGCCACGTTGACCACCTGAGCATCATGGCCGCAGCACCTTGGCTGCCCATCGCTTTCACTTTGGCCAAACAGGAGGATGGAAAGGGGAAATTGGAAAATGGAAGGGGGAGGTTCTTCCATTCTCCACTCTCCATTCTCCATTTTCCATCTTCCATCCTCCTCTGTGGCCTCGTCCTGGGGGTGCAGTTCCTGGCCGGCCACCCCCAGATCTCCTTGATGACGATCCTGGCCCTCGTGGCCTATGCCCTCTTCCGAGCCTTCACCGGTTCAACCAATCTCGGTGGATCGCAAGACCCCGCTACAGGGCGGCGTCCCCTCGCAAGCGCTCGCAGCGGGCTCGAGCACAGCATGGGTTACAGCGATTTGGCTGCGAGCGCTTGCGACCGCCGCCCAAACGGGGCGCAGACGCCCCTTAGTAGCTACCTTTGTACACCGCTGAACCTGACGAAATGGCGTCCTTTCCTGGCCCTGACGCTGCCCGTGCTGGGGGCTGTGACCCTGGGCCTGGGTCTGGCTGCCGTGCAACTCCTGCCTACCTACGAGCTGACTCGGCTCTCACAACGGGCCGGGGGGCTGGAGCCGGAGTTCTTCACCTCCTTCTCCTGGCACCCGGCCCTCCTGGCCACCCTGGTGTATCCCTTCATCTTGGGCAACCCCTACCCCAACGTCTCGGTGGAGCTGGCGGCCTACCTGGGCCTCCTGCCCCTGCTCCTGGCCCTGATGGCGCCCCTCCTTCGCCGCGACCGGGAGGCCCTCTTCTTCTCCGGCCTGGCCCTCCTGGCCCTCTTCCTGGCCTTCGGCCACTGGAACCCCCTCTACCGCCTGTTGCTCCGCGTGCCCGTGTTTAACCTCTTCCGCGTCCCGGCCCGCTTCCTCTACCTCTTCACCTTCGCCAGCGCCACCCTTTGTGGGCTGGCGGCGGATGAACTGAACCCTCGGCTGCCACGACGGGAGGAGATGGATCGTCTCGTGTGGGGGGCAGGTGGCCTGCTGGGGATGGCGCTGGCAGTCGCCTGGGGGCTGATCAACGCTGCCCCCTCTGTGGAGATGCTGGTGGCCGCCTGGCGGATCCTGCCCGGAGCCCTCCTGATCGGGGGAGGGCTGCTGCTCGTCGGGGCCTGGCGGGGTCGGCTGGAGCGACGGCTCTTCATGGCCCTGGCCCTGGGGCTCACCGTGGCCGACCTCTACGCCTACAGTGCCGTCTACGGCCGCACCTACAACGACACCATGCCCCTTTCTGAGTTCTACGCCCGCCCTCGCTCCCTGGACTTTTTCGCCGCCGATCGGGAGCTCTACCGGGTCTACACCCACGAGGCCATCGTGCCCGCCCTGTCGGTGATGCGCGAGTCCCTCTACCCCAACATCGCCCTGCTGCACGGCGTGCCCAGCGCCAACGGCTACTTCCCCTTGATGCCACGATGGCAGGCCGAGTACCTGAGGGACCTGAGCCCCACACGGCTGAACCTGCTCAACGTCAGGTACTTCCTCATCCCCCAGCTCCTGCCCGTGGACGAGGAGACGGAGTTCTACGACCTGGAGGACCCCTTCGCCCCCTCCCTGGTGGGCCGATCGGTGGCCATCCCGCCGCTGTCGGTGGCCGCCCTCCAGGTGGAATCCTACACCAGCCACTCCGCTGACTGGCCCCAGGGGGAGCTGGTGGCGGAGATCGTCCTCAAGGGCCGGGGCGGCGAGAGGGTGACCCTGCCCCTGCGCGTCGGGGTGGAGACGGCTGAGTGGGCCTACGACCGACCGGATGTGCGCCCTGAGATCGCCCACCAGCGCCCGCCCGTCGCCCGCACCTGGCCGGCCCGCTCCGGCTTCCCCCCCGTGGAGCACCCCGGCCAGAGCTACCGCGCCCGCTACGACCTGCCGTCCGGGCTGACGGTCAACGGCCTGGAGATACGCCCCCACCGCCCCAGGGCCTTCATTCGACTGGATCGGATAGAGTTGATTGACGAGGCAGGTCAGCGCCACCTCCTGGCCCACCTTCTGGGCTACGGCGAGCACAGCCTGGTCTACCGCAGCGAAGACGTGGCCATCTACCGCAACCACGACGCCCTGCCCCGGGCCTTCGTCGTCCACCGCGCCCGGGCCGTGGCCGACGACGAGGAGGCCCTGGCCGCTCTGGACGAAGCGTCCTTCTCACCCCGGGAGGAAGTGATTCTTACCAGCGGCCAGGAGTTGTCCGTCACCCCTGCTGGGCCCGACCAGGTGCGCATCGTCTCCTACGAGCCGGAGCGGGTAGTGGTTGAGGCTGATCTGGCCGACGAGGGGGTCCTGGTCCTGCTGGACAGCCACTACCCGGGCTGGCGGGCCTGGGTGGACGGCGTCGTTGAACGCTCACACCCCGTTGGTCGCCATCCTCCATCCCAGGGGGTTCTTGAACGGGGTGTGAGCGTTCAAGAGGTGGAGATCCACCGCGCCGACATCCTCTTCCGGGCCGTCCGCCTGCCAGCGGGCCAGCACAGGGTCGTCTTCGCCTACGAGCCCCTCTCCTTCAGGGTGGGGGCGGCCATCAGCCTGATCACGGCCATCGGCCTGGGGATCGGCTGGTGGGGGAGAAATCTGCTCTGGACGGGAGGAGGCAAAGTGGTGTATAATAGGGGTGTCGATTTCTAGTCCGAGGGGAGGTGTGACTGTGAACGTCTTCAACCGCGTGGTCGTGATCCTGCTGTTATTGGGCATCATCTTCACCATGCCCATCCTGATGATCGCCCCCCGGCCGGTGGTCGGCATCCTGGCTCAGCAGTTGACCTACCTTG
>JBHIEC010000113.1:0-7812 GCA_046760425.1 Anaerolineae bacterium | reverse complement strand
GCTGCGAGTGCTGGTGATCAGATAGCTGATCCAATTATACCACTTCCGGTGCCCTGGGGCAAAGTTAGTACGCGCGAGCGTCACCGTTTGGGAACAAGGCAAATGCGGCCTCTGGGGCATTATGCGCGATGGCTCGCCTTAGCGAAGCTCCAGCAGGCTTGCGCCTGCACTCCCAGTCCCCAGCGTGTTACGGTCTCCGTACGTAGGAGGGGCAGCAGTCACGGCCGAAGCCTGTCGGTGAGGACTTTCAGGGTAGGAATCGGGGCTTTTGACCAAAGAAGGACCAGATTTTGACCAGATTTTGACCTCAGCGTGTTAGAATCAGGACAGGAATGGTATACTTCAAAGGGGAGGGGGATAGATGAGGCAACTCAAGGCCAGACTCTTGAACCTACCTATCTTCTACAAGATTCTGATCGCCAATTCCCTCATCATCATCGTCGGCGCCATTGGGGGCACCTGGCTGACCAGGCACTTCATCCAGCAATCCAACTTCGCTCTGGCCTCCTTCTTTGCCCTCAGCGGCATCGCCCTCAGCATCCTCATTAACTTCTTCGTCCTCAAGACCGCTCTCCAGCCCCTCTCCTCCCTCCAGGAAACGGTGGAGAAGGTCTATCAAGGGGACACCCAGGTGCGTGCTTCCCTGGAGGGCGTCAGTGACCCGGACCTCAACCGCCTGGCGGCGGCCCTCAACGTCATGCTCGACCGCCTGGAGGCTCACACCCGAACCATCGAGACCCACCGCCAGCAACTGCGAGCCCTGTCGGCCCAGGTCATCAGCGCCCAGGAGGAGGAGCGCAAGCGCATCGCCCGCGAGCTCCACGACGAGACCAGCCAGGCTCTGGCCACCCTTATCATCAACCTGGACGTGGCTGAGCAGAGTCTGCCGGATGAACTGGCCCAGACCAAGGAGACACTGATGGCCACCCGAGAGCTGGCCTCCCAGACCCTGGAGGAGGTGCGCAAGCTGGTCTACGACCTGCGTCCCACCGTCCTCGACGACCTGGGTCTCATTCCAGCCCTGCGCTGGTACGCCAAGAACCATCTGGAGAAGATGGGCATCCAGGTGCGGCTGAAGGCCAAGGGGTGTACCGAGCGCCTGCCTCCCCAGGTGGAGACGGCCATCTTCCGCATCGCCCAGGAGGCCATGAACAACATCGTCAAGCATGCCCAGGCCAGGAGCGCCCTGCTGCGCCTGGGGATAGAGGACTCCCAGGTCGCCCTCCTGGTGGAGGATGACGGCCGAGGCTTTGACGTGGAGCAGGTGCTGCACGCCACCGAGGAGCGGAGGCTGGGGCTCTTCGGCATCGAGGAGCGGGTAGCCCTGCTGGGGGGCACCTTCACCATCGAGTCGCAGCCCGGTCAGGGGACGCGGCTCAGGATCCAGGTGCCCCTGCATGAGAAGCAGGTCGCCTATGAATAAGATCCGTGTGCTGCTAGCCGATGACCACACCATCCTGCGAGAGGGCATCCGTGCCCTCCTGGCCGCTCAGCCGGACATCGAAGTGGTCGGGGAGGCGTCCAACGGACGGGAGGCGGTGGCCAAGGCGCGGGAGCTGAAGCCTGACGTGATCCTCATGGACATCGCCATGCCTCTCCTGAACGGCCTGGAGGCCACCCGCCAGATCAAGAAGGAGCACCCCGAGATGGATGTCCTGGTCCTGACCATGCATGACAGCGAAGAGTACGTCTCTCAGATCCTGGGGGCGGGGGCGGCTGGCTACGTGGTCAAGAAGGCTGCGGCCAGCGATCTGGTCTCGGCCATCCACGCCGTGTATCAAGGAGGGGCCTTCCTCTACCCCTCCGTGGCCAAGATGCTGGTCGAGGACTACTTACGTCGGGTGGAGGCCGGAGGGGGGCGGGACAGCTATGACGAGCTGACGGATCGCGAGCGGGAGGTGCTGCAGTTGATCGCCGAGGGGTACACCAACAAGGAGATCGCCGACCTGCTGTGCCTGAGCGTGAAGACTGTCCAGACCCACCGGGCTCACGTCATGGAGAAGCTGAACCTGCACGACAAAGGCGAGGTCATCAAATACGCCATCCAGAAGGGGATCATCGAGTTGTCATAGGAGCGAAAAGTGCCCTTGGCTGGCTTCCCCCTCAGTAGCCCAACGCCTTGAGCGTTGGGCCTTTTTTCTACTGCTGAGGGTGATGAGTTTGAGCTACAGCCCTTTGGCGTTGGAATTTCATTTGACCAGGCAGGCGAGAAATGATATACTATACCTGTGCCTTCTCTAGTTGACCAACCACAATAACCACTACCCAGAGGGAAGGAGGTGATGTTTAGGGATCACGGGATCCTGCAAGGGTTGTCAGTGTCCATATAGGTAGCGTAAGGTGCCATCTTACCGCTACGCCAATCTTATGCTTGTGACACGTTCACAAGAACCGGCTAAGAAGGGGGACAACCATGAAAAAGCTCATGTATCTCACGATCTTAGTTCTGCTTGTGGGGACGATATTCGCTCCGGCGATGGGATGTCGCCCCAAGGGGCCGGAAGTCTACAAGATAGGCATCTTCTCCCCCACCACGGGTTTTGCCGCTGCTGACGGCACCAGCGCCCTCCACGCCGCCCAACTTGCCGTCAAGTTCATCAACGAGGCCGGAGGGGTGCGGGGCAAGAAGCTGGAACTCGTCCACTACGATGATGCCGCCAAGCCCGACCAGGCCGTGAGCGTGGCCCACAAGCTCATCGAGCAGGACAAGGTCATCGCCGGCATCAGCGGTTCCTACAGCGGGGCCACCCGAGCCGCGGCGGGCGTTTTCCAAGAGGCCGGCATCCCCATGATCTCCGCCTACGCCGTCCACCCCGATATCACCAAAACAGGTGATAAAATCTTCCGTGTAGGCGTTCTGGGAACCGTCGAGGGGCGGGTGGGTGGAGCCCTGGTGGTGGAAAAGCTGGGGGCCAAGCGCATCGCCATCCTCACCATTGACAACGATTTCGGCCGTGCCCTCACCGAGGGGTTCAAGTCCTACCTGGAGGGCAAAGACGTGGAAATCGTCTTCGAGGATAAATACCCCTTGGGCGAGACCGAGTTCAAGGCCGTCCTCCAGAGGATCAAAGAAGCCAACCCCGATGCCCTCTTCGCCTCCGCCTACTACAAGGAGGCCGCCAGCTTGGTGCGCCAGGCCAAAGAGGTGGGGCTCAAGGCCCAGATCGTGGGCCAGGAGGGCTACGACTCACCGAAGTTCCTGGAGCTGGCCGGTGACGCCGCCGAGGGGGTGATCATCGTCACCGACCTCAACCGGGACGACGAGCGCGAGATCGCCCAGAAGTTCCTGACCGAATACGAGAAGGAGTACGGCCTCCCTGCCGATATGGTGGGCGCTTCGGCCTTCGACGCCGTTCAGATTCTGGCCTGGGCCATCGAGAAGGGCGGGCCCACCACCGAGGGCATCATCAAGGCCCTCAAGGAACTCAAGGACTTCGACAAGGCCCTCACCGGCCCGATCCTCCGCTACACCGAGGGGCGGGAAGCGGTGCGCCCGGTTGGCTCTCAGATTGTCAAAGGCGGCGCTTTCCACTTCTTCGCCAAGTTTGAAGACCCGGCCCTCGTCACCCCGCCCTGGTAAAATCTCGGTAATTACCCACCTACCCGGCCGGATGAAGCCCCATAAGTTCCCAGGAGTCCCTATGAGCCCGCACAAGGGGCTCGAGGGAACTCATGGGAACTCCCTGGGGCCGACTCCTGACAGATAGGTGAATAGTTACAATGAGGGTGCGGTCTTGGGGAACAGGCCGCACCCCTTTTAACAAGCAGTACTTAGAGCCTTGCGAAGGTTCTCATGAAGGCGTGGAGACGGTGAGGCCAGAATTCAACCTTCGCAAGGCTTTCTAACAAAGGAGGGGTATGGCTTCCCTCGGACAGCTCCTGGCCAACGGAATTGTGCTCGGCTGCGTGTACATCTTCATAGCCATAGGCCTGACGATGGTCTACGGCATCCTCAAGATTCTGCACATCGCCCACGCCGCCGTCTACACCATCGGGGCAGCGGTGGGATTGATCGTTTTCCGGTTCTGCGGCAACTTCTGGGTGGCTTTGCCTATGGCAATGCTGGCCAGCGGAGTGGCCGGAGTGCTCATCTATCAAGGCGTTTACCGCCGGATGCTGGATGCCCCCCGCATCGTCCCCCTCATCACCAGCATCGGCCTCTTCATCCTGGCCCAGGATCTGCTCCAGAAGGACTGGCTCCTGGGCCCATATATGCACGCCTTTCCCGCCGGGTCGGGCTTCCCAGCTATCGAGACCCGCTGGTTCCGCCTCACTTCCACCGAGGTCCTCATCCTGGCGCTGGCGGTGGCTTTCCTGACAGCCGTTTACCTCATTCTCACCAAAACCCGCATCGGGCTAGGATGGAGGGCCAGCGCCCAGGACAGGGAGATGGCGGCAGCGGTGGGCGTTAACATCAACCGGGTCATCACCCTCAATTTCCTGCTGGGCTCGGCGCTGGCCGGGGCCGCCGGGGTGCTGGTAGGCCTTTACTACAACAACGTCTACGCCACCATGGGCGATGTGCCTTCTTACAAAGCCTTCGTGGTCATCGTCCTGGGCGGGATGGGGAGCGTCACCGGCACCATCGTTGCCGGGCTCCTCCTGGCCCTGGCCGAGACCTTCCTGGTGGCGACGGTGGGCTTCGTGCTTCCCAGGGATGCTATCGCCTTCCTGGTGCTCATCCTGGTGCTGATGTTCCGGCCACGGGGCCTCTTCGGGCGGGGGTAACGGGCGATGTGGCAAGGTTATCTTAAGACTATAATGCCAGAGGCGTTCCTGTGCTTGAAGCTATCTTCGGCCATTACACCATAAGCATCCTCATCTTCTGCGGCATCTGGGCAGTGCTGACGCTGAGCCTGAACGTCCTCACCGGCTATGCCGGGCAGGTCTCGCTGGGCCATGCCGCCTTCTTCGGCATCGGGGCCTACACTTCGGCCCTGCTCACCACCCGCTACGGCTGGCCCTTCCTCCCGGCCTTCCTGGGGGCGATACTGGTCACCGCCGCAGTGGGCGGTTTCCTGGGCCTCCCAAGCCTGCGGGTCCGCCACGACTTCCTGGTCCTGGCGACGATGGGCGTCAACTTCGTGGTGGTGGCGGTGTTCAAGTACATGGACTTCTTCGGTGGCTCGATGGGCATCATCAACATCCGCAAACCCGTTCTCTTCGGCGTGATGTTGGGTGGGGAGAAGTTCTTGCTGTTCGTGCTGGCCTACCTGGCCCTCACCATCTGGGTGTGCCGCTACATCTCGAGGACCTGGGTGGGGCTGGCCTTCCACACCGTCCGGGCTGACGAGGAAGCGGCGGAGGCCGTGGGGGTGAGCGTGCCCCGCTTCAAAGTCTACGCCTTCATCATAAGCGGTGCTCTCGCTGGGGGCGCGGGAGGTCTCTATGCTCACTTCCTGGGCAGCATCTTCCCCGACCACTTCGCCTTCGTCGAGTCCATCGTCATCCTCTCCATGCTCGTCTTCGGCGGCATCGGCACCATCCGGGGAGCCGTGCTGGGTGCGATGCTGTTGAAGGCACTGCCGGAGTACCTGCGGATCGTGGGCGACTACCGGTATACCCTCTACGGTGGCATCCTGGTATTGATGATGCTCTTCCAGCCGATGGGCATCATCGGCGACGGGAGCTGGCTCTGGAAAAAGTGGCAGGGGTGGAGAAAGAAGTGAGCGACATTCTCACCACCGAGAAGCTCAGCAAACACTTCGGCGGGCTGAAGGCCGTTGACCGGGTTGACACAGAGGTGCAGGAGGGGGAACTCCTGGGTCTCATCGGGCCCAACGGGGCGGGCAAGACCACTATCTTCAATCTCATCTCCGGCTTCCTCAAGCCTACCGCCGGGCGCATCCGCTTCCGGGATCGAGAGATACAGGGGCTCCCACCACACCGCATTGCCGCCCTGGGCATAGGGCGCACCTTCCAGATCGTGAAGCCTTTCGCCGACCTCTCCGTGCTCGACAACGTCCTGGCCGCCTATGGACATCCCTTTTACCCCTCGCTGCGAGCCTTCAACGCCCGCTATCGGGCGTCCCGCTTCGTCGCCGCTGCCGAGGAGATCCTGGAGAAAACAGGGCTTTTGTCCTATGCCGATGCTCGGGCTGGAGACCTTCCCATCGGCATCAAGCGCCAGGTGGAAATCGCCAGGGCCCTGGCCCTGCGCCCTTCCCTGCTGCTTTTGGACGAACCGGCGACAGGGCTTGTGCACGAGGAGGCGTTGCAACTTGCGGGACTTATCCGTCGCCTTCACACCGAGGGCATCACCATCATCCTGGTGGAGCACAACATGCCCTTTGCCATGAGCCTGTGTGAGCGTATTGTCGTCCTGGCCCACGGACAGGTCATCGCCGAAGGGACGCCCGAAGAAGTGCGGCGCAACCCAGCGGTGATCGAGGCATATCTGGGGCATAGAGAGAATGGCTGAGAGGATTCCATTGCTCTCCGTTGACAACCTGATCGTTTCCTATGATCAGGCCCAGATCCTCCATGGCATCTCCCTTTGCGTGGACGAGGGGGAGACAGTGGCCATCCTGGGGGCCAATGGGGCGGGGAAGTCCACCCTCATCAAGACCCTCATCGGCTGGCTGAGACCCCGCCAGGGCCACATCGAGTTCGCCGGGGAGGACATAACCCCTCTGCCCCCATGGGAACGGGCTATTCGGGGACTGGCTCTGGTGCCTGAGGGAGGCCGGGTCTTTCCGGAGATGTCGGTGGAAGAGAATCTCCGTCTGGGGGCCTATCTGGAGCGGGACAGAAAGGTGCTGCAAGAGGGGATGGAGCGGGTCTTCGCCCTCTTCCCGGTCCTGGCTGAGCGGCGCCGGCAGCAGGCGGGCACCCTCTCCGGCGGCGAGCGACAGATGCTCTCCATCGGCCGGGCGGTGATGCGCAAACCTCGCTTGCTCCTGGTGGACGAAATCTCCATGGGCCTGGCCCCGATGCTGGTGGAGGCGGTCTTCGGAGCTCTGCGGGAGCTACGAGAACAGGGCGTGTCATTGCTTCTGGTGGAGCAAAACGCTCACGAAGCGCTACAGATCGTGGAGCGGGGCTATGTGCTGGAGAATGGTCGCATCGTCCTCCAGGCTCCCGCCGACGAACTGCGGCGGAATCCGAAGGTGCAAGCGGCCTATTTGGGAGGGATGTGAAATTTGCTCCGGCCGGATCGTTAGATCCAGTGAGCTGGCGGCGGTTTGGCAAGCGAGCGAGTGTGATCTACTGAAATTCAAAGTTTTCGGAGGCCTCAGGAGCCTTCAAAGGAGGTGAAAGCCATGCAAACGGTGGAAACATTGGAAAGGGTTAAGGTCGCCCCGAGGGTGATTCACGCCCCGAGGGGGACAAAGCTCACCTGCAAGGGCTGGGGCCAGGAGGCGGCCCTGCGGATGCTGATGAACAACCTGGACCCCGACGTGGCCGGCGATCCCGAGCACCTCATCGTCTACGGGGGACGGGGCAAAGCGGCCCGCAACTGGGAGTGCTTCGACGCCATCGTCGAGGCGCTGAAAAACCTGGAGAACGATGAGACGTTGCTGGTGCAATCGGGCAAGCCGGTGGGGATCTTCCGCACCCACCCCGACGCGCCCCGGGTGCTCCTGGCCAACTCCAACATCGTCCCCGCCTGGGCGACGCAGGAGAATTTCGACAAGTGGGAGAAACAGGGGCTCATTATGTACGGCCAGATGACGGCCGGAAGCTGGATCTACATCGGCACCCAGGGCATCCTGCAGGGCACCTATGAGACCCTGGGGGCGGCCGCCCGAGCCGAGGGCTGGCCCAGCCTCAAGGGCAGGCTGGTGCTCACGGCCGGCCTGGGGGAGATGG
>JBHIEC010000112.1:0-7893 GCA_046760425.1 Anaerolineae bacterium | reverse complement strand
CCCGACCGCAGCACCAACCCCACCCGACGGCGCAGGCTTCGCCCCGACGAGTTCGAGCCAGAAGGGTTAGGCCGATCCGTCGCCTGGCGCAGGGCTGTATCGCAAGCAGCCACGGCCAGGTGAGGGTCGAGCCACAGGCTTCGCCCTGACGGGCTCAAGCCCGAAGGGTTATCGTCGGCGAAGGAGGCCCCGTCGTCCAGGAGGATCAGGTGGGCGCCAGCCCGCGCTGCAGCCACGGCCTCAGCAGCCAACCGTCGTAACCCCTTCTCCAGCCCCTCTCCTTGGCGAAAGGCCGTGGTGAGGGTTACCGTCTCCAACGCCTCCATCAGGTCCTCCAGGCGCAGTGTGCCCGTCTCCCTGGCCAGGGCCAGCTCCCGGGCCAGGGGCAGCAGGGGCTCCGGCTGGCCGCCCAGCAAGATGGGGAGAGCCACCTCCACGGCAGGGCTGCTGAGGGGCGCGCCCGGCTCCAACGGAGGCCGAGGGCCGATCACGGCCTGGGTGGAGAAGTGCTCCGTCTCCCGTTCGCGATCTATGGAAGGGTTGGTGACCACGGCGACTGCTTCTTTGAAGTAGTCAGCCAGGTTCTGACGCTCTTGAGAGAGGACCGCCAGGGGTCCGTCGTAGCCCAGGGAGCCTACGGGGTCGGCGCCGCTCGTGGCCAAGTCCCGGATGAAAGCCACATCCTCCCGGGACCAGCCCAGAGCGGCCAGCCAACGATCGCGGTCCCAGGAGAGGTTGGCCGGGCCCCAGGCGGTGTCCTGAGCCTGCCGAAGGATCGGGTGGTGGGCCGTTGTGGATACCTGAAGTGCCGCCAGGTCCTTCAACGTCCCAAAGCGCTGTTGGGCGGTGCGGAGGAGCATCTGCTGGATCTGGTGGTAGTCCAGGATTTGGACGCCACGGCCACGTTCCACCTGCAGGGCCATCTTCTCGCCGGGGGCCAGGGGTTTGGGATCGCGCAGCATGATCTCCAGGGGCACCACCCCCCTCTCCGAGGAGAAGAAGAACTCCTTCTCCGTCTCGCCAAACCACAGGGGACGCAGCCCCAGGGCGTCCACGCAGAAGGCAGCCGTATCGCCGTAGCGGGCCACGATGGCCGCCGGCCCCTGGGCCAGGGGGCCCCACAGTCGGCGGTAGGCTCGGTGGAGAGTCTGGAGCTCAGGTGGTAGCTGGCCCACTTCGTGCAGGATGGGGGGGAAGATCAGTTCCAGGGCCTCGATCAGGCTGAAACCATAGCGGAAGATGAGGGTCTCCAGGATCCTGTTCAGGTCCTGGGAGTCGCTGCCTCCTGGCACAAGCTGAATACCCACGGTCTGCGCTTCCAGCCGCAGCCGGGCGATGGTGTTAAACTCCCCGTTGTGCCCCATGAGGGAGAAGGGCTGCACCCGCTCGAAAGTGGACAGGGTGTTGGTGGAGTAGCGGCTGTGGCCGATGGTGATGGCCGACAGGTAGTCCGGGTGGAGCAGCTCGGGGTAATACTTGCGCAGGGTCTCAATGGAGCCCTGCACCTTGTACACCACGCTATGGGCGCTGAGGGAGGCCACGTGCACTGGCGTCTCCCGCTCGATGGCCAACAGCAGCTCGAAGAGGGTGGAATCAATGTCCTCCAGCGAGCACTGGCTGGCCAGGCCGGCCACCTGCCAGAACTCCGGCTCCTGGGAGCGCGCCATGTGGCCCAGGACCCGAGGCCGCGTGAAGCCACGCCTCTCGAGCAGCAGGTCCAGCCCGGCCTCCTGCATCAACTTCAGGATATGCGCCTTCAGGTCGTCGCTTCGTTTTCGTTCGGCCAGAGGGATCATGAGGTGGCCGACGAAGAAGCGCCGGTCTTCGGCCAGCCAGCCGGGGCGTCCCGCCTCTTCCAGATAGGTGGTCCACAGGCGACGGGGGATGTCGGTCATCAGGCCGCAGCCATCGCCTTCACCGTTGATGTCGCCGCTGCGGTGCCCCATCTTCATCAGCGCCTCCAGGGTGCGTTTCACGTTCCCGTGAGACGCCTGCCCGGTTTTGCGGATATTGGCGATAAGGGCGCAAGCGCTGTGTTCGGTCTCCAGCGGGACAGGAGGGGACAGAGGAAGGTGGGGAAGGTCAGGATCGGAAAGGTTGGTTGGCTCCATGGCAGTATCCCTTTCTGGTTTCGGTTTGGCTCTATACACCCTCCTTGGTCATTGGTGGCTGGCATCCTTGCTGCCCGGCACTGCTCATGCGACGGCGTGCCTGAGTCGTCATGGACTTTCCTAAACAGCCCTCATCCCCCTAGCCCCCTTCTCCCAGGGTTGGGAGAAGGGGGAACCTGGCCCCCTCCCCCAACTTTGGGGGAGGGGCTGGGGGTGGGGGCCTCTGAACGAGTGTAGTACTACCTGGCGGGGGCCAGGCCGGCCTCGCGCCGGGCGGCCAGGAGCTTGTTCAGGGCACTCATGTAGGCCTTGGCACTGGCCACGATGATGTCTGTGCTGGCCCCGTGGCCGGTGAAGACCCGGGTGCGGAGGCCCGGGATCTCCTCCTCGGCCTCGATGCGGATAGTCACCTCGCCCACGGCATCAATGCCCTCGGTCACGGCCTTGATGGAGAATTCGATGAGCTGATTGGGCTGGCCGATGACGCGGTTGATAGCCCGGTAGACGGCGTCCACGGGCCCCGTGCCGATGTCGGCGTCCATGTGGATCCGGCCGTCGGGACCGCGCAGGCGGACCGTGGCCGTGGGATTGAGGGCCGTGCCGCAGGACACCTGCACGTGCTCCAGGCGATAGGTCTCGGGCGGCTGATAGAGCTCGTCGGCGATGATGGCCTCGATGTCCCGGTCGTCCACCACCTTCTTCTTGTCGCACAGGACCTTAAAGCGCTGGAAGACCCGATCCAGGTCCCCCCTGGACAGTTCGTAGCCCAGTTCGGCCAGCTTGGCCTGGAAGGCGTGCCGCCCGGAATGCTTGCCCAACACCAGGCTGCTTTCCGCCAGCCCCACCGTCTGGGGCGTCATGATCTCGTAGGTCAAGGGGTGCTTCAGGACGCCATCCTGGTGGATGCCCGCCTCGTGGGCGAAGGCGTTAGCCCCCACGATGGCCTTGTTGGGTTGCACGGGGAGACCGGTGTAGCTGGAGACCATGCGGCTGGTGCGGATGATCTGGGTGGTGTCAATGTTGGTGGTCAGGCTGTAGAACTGGCGCCGCGTGTGCAGGGCCATGACCACCTCTTCCAGGGAGGTGTTCCCCGCCCGCTCGCCGATGCCGTTGATCGTCACCTCCGCCTGGCGGGCGCCAGCCCGGATGCCGGCCAGGGTGTTGGCCGTGGCCAGTCCCAGGTCGTTGTGGCAATGCACCGACACCACGACGTTCTCGATCCCGGGCACGTGCTCCATAATGCCCCGGATCAGGCCGCCGAACTCATCGGGGGTGGTGTAACCCACGGTGTCCGGGATGTTGAGGGTGGTGGCCCCCGCCTCGATGGCCACGGCCAGCACCTCGTAGAGGAACTCTGGATCAGAGCGGCCGGCGTCCTCAGGGGAGAACTCCACGTCGTCACAGTAGCTCCTGGCGTGGGTCACCATGTCCCGCACTCGCGCCACACACTCCTGGCGGGTCATCTTCAGCTTGTGCTCCAGGTGGATGTCCGAGGTGGCCAGGAAGGTGTGGATGCGGTGGCGGGGTGCCTGGCGCACCGCCTCCCAGGCACGGTCAATGTCCTTCCTCTCGGCCCGGGCCAGACCACAGATGATGGGCCCCTCCACCTCCAGGGCGATGCGGCGCACAGCCTCGAAGTCACCCGGCGAGGCGATGGGGAAGCCGGCCTCGATGATGTCCACCCCCAGCCGGGCCAGTTGCCTGGCGATGTCAACCTTCTCCTCGATGTTGAGAGTGGCCCCGGGTGACTGTTCACCGTCTCTCAGCGTGGTATCAAAGATCAGCACCTTGTCCATTTGCTGCACCCCCTTCAACTTGGCTCATAATCCTACAACCGCACTTCGCTCGTAATGTCATTCTGAGCGACCGAAGGGAGCGAAGAATCTCACGGATGGCCTGCAATCTGCCATTGTAGGGCGAGATTCTTCGTCGCTTCGCTCCTCAGAATGACAAATGCGGTTGTAGTCACGTAGGGGTAAGGCTTGCCCTTACCCAACCTGACGCTGGGAAATGGGGTGCGAAACCGGTGTTAAGGGAGGGCAACTACAAGGGTTGCCCCTACCCAGGCGTATAGGCTGAACCCTTACCCCGTTAGTTCCCTGGTTTCCTCAACCACCCCATCATGGCCCGCAACTCCTGGCCCACCTTCTCGATGGGGTGCTGGGCCTCGCGGCGGCGCATGGCATTGAAGAAGGGCCGCCCGGCCTGGTTCTCCAGGATCCAGGAGCGGGCATAGGTGCCGTCCTGGATGTCCCGCAGCATCTGGCGCATGGTTTCACGGGTCTGTGGGGTGATGATCTTGGGGCCACCGGTGTAGTCGCCGTGCTCGGCCGTGTCGCTCACGGAGTAGCGCATGTAGGATAGCCCCCCTTCGTAGATCAGGTCCACGATGAGTTTCAGTTCGTGGAGGCACTCGAAGTAGGCGATCTCCGGCTGGTAGCCCGCTTCCACCAAGGTTTCGAAGCCCGCCTTGATCAGAGCTGACACCCCACCGCACAGCACTGCCTGCTCGCCGAAGAGGTCCGTCTCCGTCTCCTCGGCGAAGGTGGTCTCGATGACGCCGGCCCGGGTGCATCCCAGCCCCCTGGCGTAGGCCAGGGCGTTCTCTTTGGCTTGCCCCGAGGCATCCTGATACACGGCCAGGAGCGCCGGCACCCCCATGCCCTCCACGAACAGTTCCCGCATGCGGTGTCCCGGCGCCTTGGGGGCGATCATGCTCACGTCCACGTCGGGCGGGGGGACGATCTGGTTGAAGTGGATGTTGAAGCCGTGGGCGAACATAAGGGTCTTGCCCGCCCTGAGCCCGGGGGCAACGGCTTCCCGATAGAGCGGGGGCTGGACGGGGTCTGGCACCAGCATCATGATGATGTCAGCCTCCTCCGCCGCCTGGGCCACGGTCTGCACCGTCAGCCCTGCGGCCTCCGCTCGGGCCCAGGACTTGCTGCCCTCGTAGAGCCCCACCGTCACCTGGCATCCGCTGTCCCTGAGGTTCAGGGCGTGGGCGTGGCCCTGGCTGCCGTAGCCGATGACGGCGATCTGCTTGCCAGACAGCAGGCTGAGATCAGCGTCAGCGTCGTAGTAGATCCTGGCCATTGTCTTCCTCCCATTGCGATCGTTGTAGCGCACAAGTATAACGGTATCTGTTCACCTTATGCTCGCAGTGGACCCTTCGGCACGGCCTCGACGGTGAGCTCAGCCGAACCGCTCAGGACGGGCCTTGATCCGTTGCTCTGAGGGCAGGCAGGCGCCGAAAACCGCTCGACGCCTACCTGGTCAGGGTCACAACGGGGTGCCTCTTTAGGGGAGGAGTGCGGAAGCAAGTCCGCCCCATAAGCAGACTCGCGTCTGCACACCCCTCAGATAGTTACGTCTAGCCTGTCGCCAGCACGGCCCCGGTGCTGGCCGAGGTGACCTGGGCCGCGTAGCGGGCCAGGTATCCCTTCGTGACCCGGGGTGCTATGGGCCGCCAGCGTCGGCGCCGTTCCTCTAACGTCTCATCCGAGAGGCGGACGTTCAGCTCCCGCTGGGGGATGTTGATCTCGACGATGTCCCCCTCCTCCAGCAGGGCGATGGGGCCGCCCGCCATGGCCTCGGGCGACACGTGGCCGATGGCCGCGCCGCGCGTGGCGCCCGAGAAGCGGCCATCGGTGATGAGGGCTACCTCCTGGTCCAGGCCCATGCCCACCAGGGCTGCGGTGGGCACCAGCATCTCCCGCATGCCCGGCCCGCCCCTGGGCCCCTCGTAGCGGATGACCACCACATCCCCTTTGCGGATGCGCCTTTCGAAGATGGCAGCCACGGCCTCCTCTTCGCTGTCGAAGACCCGCGCCGGCCCTTGATGGTGCAGCATCTCCTGGGCCACGGCCGCCTGCTTGACCACCGCGCCCTCGGGGGCCAGGTTGCCCCGCAGTACGGCGATGCCGCCGTCGGGCCGATGCGGGTTGTCCAGGGAGCGGATGACCTCCGGCCGCCGGATGCCAGGTGTCTGGTCCAGGCCCTCCCCTAGCGTCTTCCCCGTGACCGTCAGGGCCTCCGTCTCCAGCAGGCCGCCTCGGGCCAGCTCTTTGAGCACGGCGGGGACGCCGCCGGCCTCGTGGAAGTCCTGCAGGTGGAGGGGGCTGGCAGGGCTCAGGCTGACCAGGTAGGGCGTGCGGCGGCTGATCTGGTCGAAGAGTTCCAGGGGGAGCGGGAGCCCGGCCTCGTGGGCGATGGCCGGCAGGTGGAGGGCCGTGTTGGTGGAGCCGCCGATGGCCATGTCCAGGGCGATGGCGTTGCGGAAGGCGGCCTCGGTCAGGATGTCCAGGGGTCGGATGCCCCGCTCCAGCAGGGCCATGATCTGTCGCCCCGTCTCTTTGGCCAGCCGCAGGCGGTCGGCGTACACGGCGGGGATGGTGCCGTTGCCCGGCAGGGCCATGCCCAGCGCTTCCGTCAGGCAGTTCATGGAGTTGGCGGTGAAGAGGCCAGCGCAGGCGCCGCAGCCGGGGCAGGCAGCTATCTCCAGTTCCGCCAGCTCCTCTTCCCCCATCTGTCCCGCCTGGTAGCGGCCCACAGCCTCGAAGACGGTGCTGACGTCCACGTCCTCTCCCTGGTAGCGGCCGGCCAGCATGGGCCCGCCGCTGACGACGATGGCCGGCACGTTGAGCCGCGCCGCAGCCATGAGCATGCCCGGCACGATCTTGTCACAGTTGGGGATGAGCACCAGCCCATCCAGTTGATGGGCCAGGGTCATGGTCTCGATGGCGTCGGCGATAAGCTCCCGGCTGGGCAGGGGGTAGCGCATGCCCTCGTGGCCCATGGCGATGCCGTCGCAGATGGCGATGGAGGGGAACTCCAGGGGTGTGCCGCCCGCCGAGCGAACCCCGGCCTTGACCGCCTGGGCCAGGGCGTCCAGATGGAGATGCCCAGGCACGATCTCGTTGTGGGAGTTGACCACGCCGATCAGGGGCCGGGCCAGTTCCTCCCGGGTGAGGCCGGCGGCGAAGAAGAGGGCTCGCAGGGGGGCCCGCTGGGGCCCACGGGTCACCTTGTCACTGGGCATCGGCCGTCGCTCCCGACAGGGTGCCATTCTCGCCCCGCACCATGGCCACGCGGCCCGTGCGCACCATCTCCCGGATGCCGAAGGGCTGCAGCAACCCCACCAGGGAGTCTATCTTGTCCTCCGGGCCGGTGATCTCGATCACCAGAGACTCGGCGGCCACGTCCACAATCTTGGCACGGAAGATGTCCACCAGTTGCACGATCTCGGCGCGGGTGGGGGCGGTGGCGCTAACCTTGATCAGGGCCAGTTCCCGGATCACGGTGGGCTCGTGGGTCACGTCCTGTACCTCGGTGACGTTGATCAGCTTGGCCAGTTGCCGTTCCACCTGCTGGATGCCCGTCTTGGCCCCGTCCACGACGATGGTCATGCGGGAGATGTCGGGCGTCTCGCTGTGGCCCACTGTGAGGCTCGCGATGTTGAAATTGCGGCGGCGGAAAAGGCTGGCCACGCGGTTGAGCACACCAGGCTTGTCTTCCACCAGAGCGATCAGGGTGTGTTTCATCGGTTCTCACTCCTTCCTGAGCGGTCAGGGCCACCCGCCCCTGCTTTCAGGCCGGTTGTGGGCGGCGGATCATGTTGGAGATGGAGCCGCCCGGCGCCACCATGGGATACACGTTCTCCTCCTGCTCGATTCGGAAATCTATGACCGCCGGGCCGGGACGGTTCAGGACCTCTTGGATGGTGGGCGTGACCTGGCTCCGCTCGGTGACGGTGAAGCCGGGGATGCCGTAGGCCTCGGCTACC
>JBHIEC010000111.1:0-7984 GCA_046760425.1 Anaerolineae bacterium | reverse complement strand
TCCAGGAGATATCGAGCGTAGTCCTGGCTGGTGATGATGGCCAGATCACAGACCTGAGCCATCCTCCGCCCCACCCGGCGGTGGGCCTCCGGGGCGGCAGAGCCCAGTTCCAGCATACCCGGAGTGACCATTATCCGGCGATGGGCTGGCACCCTTTGGAGATACTCCAGGGCGGCCAAGACACCGTCGGGGTTGGCGCTGTAGGTGTCGTCAATGAGGAGCGAGCCATGGATGCCCGGATGAGGTCTCATAGTCTGCTCCAGGGGCTCGATGGCCTGGGCTGCCTGGGCGATCTCCGGGAGAGACATCCCTAGCTCCTGGGCCACGCACATCGCGGCCAGGAGGTTGGGCACGTTCTGCCGCCCCAGCACCTGTACCTTGAAGTCCTGAGTCTCGCCATCGCTGACGACCCGGAAGGTGACCCGGTCCCTGTGGACGACGATGTCCTGAGCGTAGACGTCCGCCTTCCGGGTGGCAGGGTCCTGAGAGTGTGTCTGAAAAGTGTTTGTAGTGACGACTTCAGTCGTCGGTTGTGGGTGTGATTGGGCCAAGAAACGACTAAAGTCGTTACTACGAACGTCGAATATTGAATAGACCTTCTTGCGCATCTGTACCTTCTGGGCCAGTGCTTCCAGGTGGGTGTTGTCGCCGTTGAAGACCGCCAGACCATCCTCTGGCAAGGATTCGATGAGCTCGAACTTGGCCTGGATCGTTGTTTCCAGGGTCTTGAAGAGGGCCAGGTGCTGCTCGTTGAGACCGGTGAGGATGCCGATGCGCGGTTTGACCAGATCGCAGATGGCTTTGATCTCCCCCCGTTGATAGGCACCCATCTCCACAACGAAGACCTCATGCTCGGACCTGAGGTCACTCAAAATCGTCCGGGCCACACCGATATCTGTGTTGGTGCTGCCCACCGTTTTGAGGGTCTTGAACCTGGTGGAGAGGATGGTGTGCAGGAAAGCCTTGGTGCTGGTCTTGCCGTAGCTGCCAGTGATGCCGATCACAATCAAATGGGGGAACCCCTGGAGCTTTCTTTTGGCCGCGCGGATGATCCGACGCTTAGTGAGCACTGTCACGACCTGTAGGCCCAGGACGGCCCCCAGAACCAGCAGGGGCAGTGCCTTGTCCAGGAGGAGGGTGACCCAGGCCAACTGTGGCAACGACGCTACATCCACCCGAAAGGTCAGAGGCGAGATGACGAGGCTCTCCGTCCGGACAAGATAGGCCAACATCAGAGCAAGCTCTACACCGAGGGAGGCGAGCAAAAGAAGCGTCGCTTTGGCGGTGAATTTTGGCCGTTTGAATCGTCGTCTGAGGATTTGGAAGGCGGCTTGAACTGTCTCTGCCCCGTAGACGATGGCCACAGCGTAGGGGAAGAGGGCGTGGTAGAAGTCGGAAAGGAGCAAGAGGGGGAGACTGAGCAGCATGATCCACTTGAGAATGGCGAAGGGGTTGAAGATCAGCCTCTTACCCCTGAGGGTCGTCATGTGGGCCAGCAGGCGGTCGAGGCGATACTCCTTGAGCTGCCAGAGGTACGCTTGCAGGGAAGTGTTGCTGGCAGTGCGGATAAGCCAGAACAGAAGTAGAAATATGACCAGGATTTGGGTCATAGAATCCCAACTACTGGAGTGCGGTCGCAAGCCCGCTCACCGGGCATATCTTCAGAGTGTGCTCTGACCGAGTCGCGGGTGAGCGCTTGCGAGGTCGCAAGCCCGCTCACAGGCAGCCTTGCGGCTGCACTCCGTACAACTTAACAAAGAAGGTCAACACCAGATGGGCGAAGATTTCAGGCTTCTCATAGGGCAACCGGTGCCCTGCCCCCTCCACGATCTCCAGGGCCGCGTTGGGGATCTCCTCCTTCATGATATGGGCGTCGGAGAGGGGGGTGACCCGGTCGCTATCCCCCCAGACGATGAGCGTGGGCACGGCGATTTTGCCCAGGTCAGGCTTCAGGTCCTCCTCGATCACCTTCTTCATCGTCTCTCTCATGACGCCTTGAGCCCGGTAGTAATCCCGTTCTCCGACCAGAAGATAGAGGCCCTTTCTGGCAGGCTCTCGGAGATTGTTCAAGAGGGGCAGGGACAGCAACGCATGGCCCCCTTTCGCCAGCGCCCAAAAGGCCCGATGTTTCAGGGTGCGTTTCGGCTTGATCCCCGCGCTGGCGCAGAGGACGAGCCCGAGCACCCGCTCCGGGTGGAGAGTCGCCAGGCGGATGCCAATCCGACCCCCGAAGGAATGGCCCACCAGAAAAAACCCGTCCATGTCCAGGCGGTGGGCGACGTTCGCGACGAAGCGGGCGTAGTCGCCCACCCCCCACGGCCTGGGGGGCGGGCAACTCTTGCCGAAGCCGGGCAGGTCGGGTACGCAGACCCTGTACCCCTGCCGGGCCAGATTTCCCTGAACCTCCACCCAGGCGTCGGAGGAACTCCCCCAGCCGTGGAGGATGAGGAGGGGCCTCCCATCCCCGGCCAGCTTGTAGGTCAGGGCGATGCCGTCTACGACGATCTCTTTCTCGGTCAGATGGTTCGACATCAGCCTCCATACCTCCCCGAGAGCTTCCAGAGCTCTCGAGGAGGTGTGACAACATGCCTCGATTCCAGGCCCGCTGATATTATAGCAGCGCTCGCCCGAATTGACAAGGCCCTTGACATCTGGAACGTTTGTTCGTATAATATGAGCGGAGGCAGAGATGGACACACTGAAGAAGGTGGAGGTGCTGGGTCAGTCGGCTCAGTACGATCTGTGTGGGGAGTGCGGCTCCGCCAGCCGCGTTCGGGACGACATCGGGCGCTGGATCTATCCCGCCGTCCTGCCGGATGGGAAGACGGTGAAGTTGCTCAAGATCCTGCAGAGCAACGCCTGCCAGAAGGACTGCCTCTACTGTCCCACCCGGCGGGGGCGCGATTTCCGGCGCATCGCCTTTCAGCCCCAGGAACTGGCGCGGCTCTTCGACGAACTGCATCGGCGGCGCCTGGTGCAAGGGCTGTTCCTCAGTTCGGCCGTGTGGGGCAACCCCGACCACGCCATGGAGCGCATCATCGCCACGGCCGAGATCCTGCGGGCCCGGTACGAGTTCCGGGGCTACATCCACCTCAAGATCATGCCCGGTGCCAGCTCCGCCGCTGTAGAGCGAGCTATGGAGCTGGCCACCCGCGTGTCCATCAACCTGGAGGCCCCCAACCAGGAGCGGCTGGCGCGGCTGGCCCCCGGCAAGGACTTCGAGGCCGAGCTCCTGGCTCCTCTATGGCGAGCCAAGGAGATCGCCCAGGAGCGGGGCCTGGCTCCGGCGGGGCTGACCACCCAGTTCGTCGTCGGGCCGGCGGGCGAATCGGACCAGGAGCTGCTCTCCACCACCCAGCGGCTGTATCAGGAGTTCGGCCTGGCGCGGGTCTACTTCAGCGCCTTCCAGCCGGTGCCAGATACCCCTCTGGAGAACCATCCGCCCACCCCTCCCCTGCGGGAGCACCGCCTCTACCAGTCGGATTTCCTCTTCCGCAAGTACGGCTTCACCATAGACGAGCTCATCTTCGACGCCCAGGGCAACCTCCCCATGGAGCTGGACCCCAAGACCCTGTGGGCCGTGAGCCATCCCGAGCGCTTCCCCGTCGAGGTGAACCGGGCCCGCAAAGAGGAGCTGCTCCGCGTCCCCGGCATCGGCCCCCGATCGGCGGCGCGCATCGTGCGTTTGCGGCGGCAGGGCAGCTTCCGCTCGCTGGGGGACCTGCGCCGCATCGGGGTCGTGATCCGGTGGGCTGCGCCCTTCATCCTGCTGGACGGCCGGCGGCCACCGATACAGTTGAGTCTATGGGATTCCGCCCCCTTGGAGGAGGCTATCCCCCATGGCTGAGTTCTACGCCGAGGAGATCGAGGTGCGTTTCGATAAAGAGCCCCTTCTGGAGAAGAAGCCGGGCCCGCCTTCGGCTTTCACCTGGCGGGGGAAAGAGTACAAGATCGTGGAGGTGCAGAAGGAGTGGCACGACTACCGCAAACGGGGCAAGAGCAGGGCCTTCTACGAGAAGGAGAGGGGGGCCTACTGGGCCCGCGCCGCTCAGAGGGGTGGCTCCTGGGGCGTGGGGAGGGACTACTACCGCGTACTGACGGATACGGGCGAGGTCTTCGACATCTACTACGACCGCAGGCCCAAAGGGCGGAAGCTTAAGGGGGTATGGGTGCTGTCGCGGCGGTGGGACCAACTGTGATCCCATGGCAATCGCAAACTCGGCCAACCTCCCGCAGGTTTTCAGGCGTCTCAATCCAAAGAATGCGATTGCCCTAACCGTGATCCCATGGCGCCTTGCCTTTATCCCCCTTTTGTGGTAGAATGGCCGTCGTTTGAGAGCCCCTATTATCCTCATGTGAAAGGGACATATGGCCACGTACATCCTTCTGGCGCCGGTGGTCTTCCTTCTGCTGGGCGCCATCCTGATCCTCTTTTTGGGGGAAGAGCGGCCCGCAGAGGGCTGGGATCCACTGCCCCCTTCAATCACTGGCCTGGCCTTCGTGGCCTCGCTGCTCCTCCGCGACGAGCTCCCCGTGCGCGTGGCCCTGTCCCGCTGGCGCCCCCTATCCCAATTCAGAGCCGAGCTGGTCTACTACGCCGACGGGTTGGCCTTGCCCTTTCTCCTGCTCATGACTCTCCTCGGCCTGGCGGCGATCCTCTCCTCCCTGGATCGCCCCCTCCGAGGGCCCGAGAAGAATCGCCTCTACGCCGCGTCCTTCTTTCTCACGGCGGCCGGCCTCAGCCTGGTCCTCTCCGCCAACCTGATCACCCTCTGTCTGAGCTGGGTCCTCCTCGACCTGGGTATCTTCTTGGTGATCAACTTGCAGGGGGGAGATGGTCCTCCCCTGCCTGCCGCGATAAGGGCACTGGCCACCAATGGGGTGGCGGGGATGGCCCTGCTAGCAGCGGCCCTGATGGTCAGCCAGAGCGAAGCCAGCCTCGTCCTGGTCAGGGGGGTTGTCCCCCTGCTCGCTCTGTCCCTGCTGGCGTTGGCCGCCCTGGTGCGCATGGGCCTCTACCCCGCCCACCTGGGGTTGCCTGCGACGGAGGGGAGGCTGTGGGCCAATGCCCTGTACCGTCTCATCCCGGCCAGCGCCGGCGTCTACCTCCTGGTGCGCGCCTACTCCCTGGCCAGAGGCCCCCTCCCTGTGGAGGACACGCTGCTTCTCCTGGGGAGCCTGGCCGTGGTGGCCAGCGCCATCCTGGCCTGGGGTGAAAAGAGAGTGAACGGCATCCTATCCTGGGTGGCCATCAATCAGGTCAGCTACGTCGTCCTGGCCATGGGTCTGGGCACCCCCCAGATGGCCATCGTGGCCCTGCTACAGGCCGTCAACCTCGTCCTGGCCCTGGGCATTTTCTTCCTGAGCCAGGGGATGGCAGAGGGAGCTCCCTCGCGCTTACATGCCCTGGGGGTTCAGGCCCTGCGGACGGTGGCTGTGGCCTCCCTCCTGGGTCTGCCCCTCACCCTGGGCTTCTGGGTCCGCTGGGGCTTCTACCGTCAGGCCGTTGAGGGAGGGGCGTGGCCTCTGGTGCTCCTGAGTGCTGTGGCCAGCGCCCTCCTCCTGCCCCCCCTCATGGCCAGCCTGCGCTCCGCCCCCTCCCGGCCGGGGAGGCTCACCGAGACCGGTTGGGCAGGCCTGGGCCTGCTGGCCCTGCCCCTCGTCCTCCTGGGCCTCCAGCCCCTGCTGTTGATGCCTCTCGTCCGACCGGTGGGGGGAGCAGCCTCGCGTCCCTACCTCGGCCAGTTGATCCCATCAACATACCCGCTTCTGGGCCTGGAGATCGTAGCCGCTATCCTCCTGCCCCTGCTGGCAGGGTACGGGCTCTACCGCGCCTGGCAAGCCTTCGCCGAACGCGGAGAAGTTCTGGTGCAGGCCATCTGCACCGCCCTCGACCTGGCCTGGCTCTATCGCCTTCTGTGGCGGGGTATCCTGCGGCTTGGCGCGGCCCTGCAGGGCCTGGCGGCCTTTACGGAGGGGAAATATGCACTGGCGTGGGTGGTCCTTCTGGCTTTGGTGGTCGTCCTGCTCATCCTGGGCGCGTGAGGAAAGAAATGGTATCTCTGGATCAAGTCTTCGAGTTCCTGGCTCTCCTGCCGCCCCACCTCCTCCTGGGGGGCCTGGTCGGCACGGCCAGCCTCATAGCTCTCCTCGCCGAGTGGCGCCTCTCCCTGCTGGCCCTGCTGAGCCAGTACGTCCTGGCCGGCCTCCTGCTGGCCAGGGCCGTCTTCCCCCAGGTGGCGGCCATCAGAATCCTTATCGGCGGCCTGGTGTGCTCCGTCCTCTATCTGACGGCGCGGTACACCTCTCCCCAGTCCGAGGCCTTTGGGTTTCGGGCCTTGGACCTGGGGCGCTGGACCTGGGACCTTTTTTTTCGCCTCTTTGCCCTCGCCCTGGTGGGCGTAGGGGTCTACGGCCTGCACGCCGGTCTGCCTTTCCCGGAGGTGCCCAGAGACCTGGGCCTGGGTGCCTACTGGCTGGCTGCCATGGGCCTCCTGATCATGGCTCTGGCTGAGGGACCTTTCCAGATGGGGTTAGGATTGCTGACCTTCGAGAGCGGCTTCGAGGCCCTCTACGCTACCCTGGAGAGCGGCCTGACCGTGGCCGGGCTGATGGGCATCGTCAACCTGCTCATAGCCCTGGCCGTGGCTTACCTGGCTGTGGGGCGAGAAGGGGGGATTCTGTGAACCCCCTGTTCCTGATCATCATCCTGCCCATGGCCATGGCCGCCCTGATCTACGTCCTGCGATCCTGGGGGGCCATCGCCCCCCTCCTGACGGCGGCCACGGCGCTGATCCTGATCGGCCTATGCACCCAAATCCCCTCAGGCGAGACAGCCCAGGTATTGGGGCGAGCGTTGGTTTTCAGCCCCCTCAACCGGTTGCTCCTGTCCTTCCTCCTGGCCCTCGTGGCCCTGATGGCCCTCTACGCCTGGCCGGTGTCCCAGGGCTGGGCCTTTCTGCCCTTCACCCTTCTGTTCGTGGGCCTGGTCAGCGCAGCCCTCATGATCCGCCCCTTCCTCTTGGCCGTCCTGCTCCTGGAGATCGCGGCCCTGCTCCTCGTCTTCCCCATGGGGGGGGCCAGGGCAGCCCAGAGATACATGGTACTGGTCGCAGCGGCCACGCCACCCCTCCTCCTGGCCTCCTGGTTGATGGACCTCTATACCCTCAACCCTGACAACCAGGGGCTCATCCCCGCCACTGTGGCCCTCCTGGCCCTGGGTTTCGGCCTCCTGCTGGCCGTGATGCCCCTGCACCTGTGGCTGCCCGCCGTGGCCGAGGAGGCCCCCTCCATGGTCACAGCCCTGGTAACCTCCGCCTTTCACCTAGCTGTGCTCCTGCTCCTGGTCAACCTCCTGAACGACGTGCCCTGGCTGGCGGCGGAGCCCCGGGCCCGGCAGGTGCTGATGGCAGGGGGCCTGTTGACGGCCCTGGGCGGTGGCCTCCTGGCCCTCCCCCAGGAGCGCTTGAGCCGCCTGCTGGCTTACTCCGCCATCAGCGACCTGGGCTTTATCTTAGTGGGCCTGGGGGCCGGCTCCGCCCTGGGGCTCACGGGAGCAGCTCTGGGGCTCGTCAGCCGGGCCCTGGCCCTGCTGTTGATGGCCATGGGGCTGGGTGCCATGTACCGCCAGGCCCTGGGCCCGGCGGCCACCCTGGCCTTCATCTTCGGCGGGCTGGCTCTGAGCGGCTTCCCCCTCTCTGGCGGGTTTCCGGGTCGCTGGCTGATCTGCCGCGCCGCCTTTCAACGACAGCCTTTGCAGGCCTACGCCCTGCTCCTGGCCAGCCTGCTCCTGTTCCTGGGCTACCTGCGGGCCCTTCGTGCCGCCCTCAGTCTTCGGAGCGAGGTGGCGTGGGGTCGGGGATCGTGGCTGGTGAGGGGGATGATCATCCTCCTGATCGTGTTCTCCGTGCTCATGGGCCTCTATCCCCAGCTCATACTCCGACCGATCCTTCCGGGGATAGGCAATCTCACCTTTGTTCAGTAG
>JBHIEC010000110.1:0-8070 GCA_046760425.1 Anaerolineae bacterium | reverse complement strand
CACGCACGTAGGCGTGACAAGCCAGTTCAGATTGCGATACGCCAGCCTGATGCGCAGCCGCCCCAACGGACATCCCTCCACGCGCATACCGTTCCAAAGCGCGTTCGATTTTCAACTCCCGCAGCCCACGCTCCAGTATCTCTACCAGAAACTCCTGGCTGGCCGAATCAAGTTCCTGGGCCAGCGAAGCCGGAACAGTCAAAGTCAATGCCTTAGTTGACATCACCCACCTCCATCAAAGGTGGTTTTCACTTTCAAGAATGACGGGGCGCATTGTCCCACCGATTGCTCAATTCGGGAGCTAACGGCAACTTCAGTACCAGGAACCTCCGCCCGACTGGTCAGGATTACGCCACCGCCAGTTCGGGCAGGGGCGGCACACGTGGTGTTATCGCCAGCCCCACGGACAGGAAGTCGCTGACCGGCGGGCTGGTGAGGACAGCCATCACTGTCCGCCATAGGTCTTCCGGAATCCGAACTCGGGCTTGATTAGAACACGGGTTTCAGGTATAATGAATGCAATCCTCGCAGAGAAAGGATCGAGTATGCCCATCTATGAGTACCGCTGTAACAACTGCCGACGCCGGGTGAGCGTCTGGATGCGGAGCTACACCCCGCCGGAGAATCCCGCTTGTGACCGCTGTGGGAGCCAGGATCTCACGCGCCTCATCTCCCGCGTGGCCGTCGTCCGCTCCGAGGAGGCCCGCCTGGAGGCCCTGGCCGACCCCAGCAGCCTGGCCGGCCTGGACGAGAACGATCCCCGCAGCATCGCCCGCTGGATGCGCAAGATGAGCAGCGAGATGGGCGAGGATCTGGGCGATGAGTTCAACGAGGTGGTGGAACGGCTGGAGGCGGGGGAGAGCCCGGAGGAGATCGAGAAATCAATGCCGGAATTGGGCGGAGAAGAAGGCGGCGAGTTTGGGTTGTAGACAGAGCACCTGTCTACTTATCCACCTGTTTACTTGTCTACCTTCTACTCCCCCTAAAACCTCTCGAACCGCTCCACATCCAGGACGAAGACGATAGCCCCGCCAACCTCCACCTCAACGGGCTGAGCCATATAGAGCTCCCCCGGCTCCGCGATCGGCGGCAAGGGGTTGACGTACTGGGTGCGAGCGCAGCACTGCTCCTTGACGATCCCCAGAACCTCCTCGACCTTCTCCGCTTCTGTGCCGACCAGCACCGTGGCGTTCCCCTCCCGCAGGAAGCCCCCGGTGGTGCTGATCACTGTGGCCCGATGCCCCTTTTTCGTCAAGGCCTGGGTCAACTGCCCCGCATCATCGCAGTGGACGATGCTCACGACGAGCTTCATCTCTCACCTCCCCTCCAGGCTCCACCATCCCCGCCAGCAACCTCTCCACGCTGGCCCTGATCGCCTCCTGGATCTCGGCCACAGGGCGCGTGGCGTCAAGGACCAGCCAGCGCTCAGGTTCGGCGGCGGCCATCTCCAGGTAGCCTTGCCGCACCCGTCGGTGGAAGGCTAGCTCCTTCTGATCCAGGCGGTTCCACTCAGCCGTGTCCCGCTTGCGGCGTAACCCCTCCTCCACATCAATGTCCAGATAGATAATCAAATCCGGCCTCAGCCCTCCTGTGGCGAAGCCGGTGATGGTCTTGAGCAGGTCGAGATCCAACCTGTGTCCGTAGCCCTGGTAGGCCAGGGTCGAGTCAGCGTAGCGGTCGCAGATCACGATGGTCCCCCCTTCCAGGTGGGGGCGGATCACCTGGCCCACCAGTTGCGCCCGCGAGGCGGAGAAGAGGAGGATCTCCGTGGGGGGCAGCATCTCGGCGTTTTCGGGGGAGAGCAGGATACGGCGGATCTGGTCGCCGATGCTTGTACCCCCCGGCTCACGGGTCAGGAAGACGGGCAGCCCCCGCTTCTGAAGATACTCGTACAGGGCCTGGCTCTGAATCGTCTTGCCACTGCCTTCAGGCCCCTCGAAGGTGATGAACAAGCTCAACCTACGTGCCTCCTAACTCCAGCACCATCTCTACGAAATCGGCGAAGCCCTTCTCATCTGTCAGTTCCAGTTCTTGCTTGTCCTCGGTATGGAGGTGAGGTATGGGCTCTTGCAAATGGTGAATGAAATCGCTACCGTAACGCATTCTGAGGGCTTCTCGGTCCGAAGCGTTGTCTAGTCCGAATAACACCTTTCCTGACCACACCAGGTAGTAGGAATACCAGCGGGTCTCCTTAGCCAGAACCTCGTTAACGGCGATGGTTTTGCCCCGGTATTCACAACGCAGGGTGAGGATGGCGCGTTGGGCAGTGATGTCTCGCCGGACAACGATCACCTCGTCGAAGTGCTGCCGGGCTAGACTTAGGATTTGTTTAAAACGCTGTTCAGCTTCTCGGTCCAATCTTGAACCTCTTCGTGCCAATACATCCAAGAAAGCCAGTCTTGCTCCCAGAGTGGGTTGGCTCGGTTGACCTCGTTGTAATATTCCTCTTCCAGTTGGATGCGACGCGAGAAGGTCTCATAGTCTAGCCCATACTTGCTTTCGTATTCCCTTTCGCGTTCACGCACGAACTCAAGGCGATCTCTAATGCGGTCGATCAAGTAGTGCTCAATTGCCTCATTGACCTGAGTATCTACCTCACCGAACGCCTTCAACGCTTCGGCATAGCGGTCATCAATCACAACAGTGGACATCACTTAGCTCCTATCTCTATGCTATTTGCGGTAGATCCGCACCCGCCGGCGGGGCTCCTTGCCCCGGCTGTGGGAGATGAGGTGGGCCCGCTTCGCCATCTCGTGCTGCTGGCGCCGGACGGCTGCGTTCTGGGGGGAGAGCTCGACCATGGAGCGTTCGCCCCTCAGGATCTGATTGATGGCCTCCTGGGTCTCCTGCATCGCCAGGGCGAAGGGGTCGGGCTCCGCCTCCAGGCCGAAGATGTCCACCAGGCAGCTCTCCATCTGATTCACTGTGTTGCTCCGCAGGACGTAGACGGGGATACCCCGCCGCTCCGCATCGCTGATGGGCCGGGGCCGCCGGCGGTAGTAACCCTTCAGGGTGAGCAGCACGTCGGCCTGGTGCAGGTCGTCAACGATGACAACCGGCAACTGGAGACCCTTGGCTGCCTGCCGCAGGCGATTCTGACTGACGCCGTAAGGGTAGATGCGCATCGTCGTGGGCACAGGTGCCGGCTGGCGCTGAGGGACGGGGGCCCGTTCCCTGAGGGGAGGGGCAAGCACCGCCTTCTCTTTACGGATCTCCCCCTCCTCGTCCCGGTAGCGTAACTCGGCGGGCAGAGGCCGCCCCCGCAGGATGGCGTCCACGGCGGCGGCCACGTCGTGATGTACCGCCAGGTGGTTCCAGTCTTGGATCTCGACCACCACGTCGAAGGTGGGTGGGGCCTTGCGCTCCAACACCGTCTTCTGGGTGCCGCGTCGCCGCGCCTCTTCATCGCTCAGCGTCACGCTCTCGATGCCCCCCACTAGGTCGGCCAGGGTGGGGTTCATCATGAGGTTGTCCAAAGTGTTGCCGTGGGCCGTGGCGACGAGCTGCACCCCCCGCTCGGCGATGGTGCGGGCCGCCTCGGCCTCCAGTTGTCGGCCGATCTCATCAATGATGATCACCTCCGGCATGTGGTTCTCCACGGCCTCGATCATCACCTCGTGCTGCAGGGCTGGCGTGGCTACCTGCATGCGCCGCGCCCGACCCACAGCCGGATGGGGGATGTCGCCATCCCCACCGATCTCGTTAGACGTGTCCACAATGACCACCCGCTTCTTCTCCGCCAGGATGCGGGCCGTCTCCCGCAGCAGGGTCGTCTTGCCCACGCCCGGCCGTCCCAGCAGGAGGATGCTCTTCCCCGACTCCACGATGTCGCGGATGACGTCCACCGTGCCGTAGACGGCCCGGCCCACGCGACAGGTGAGGCCCACGATGCGCCCCTTGCGGTTGCGGATGGCCGAGATGCGGTGCAGGGTCCGCTCGATGCCGGCCCGGTTGTCGTCGCCGAAGTCTCCGATGCGGGACACGACGTACTCGATCTCCTCCTCGGTCACCTCCTTGTCACTCAAGGTTACCTCGCTATTGACGAAACGCGCCTCCGGCTGGCGCCCCAGATCCAGCACCACCTCCAACAGTTCATCGTCCTTGTTCGCCTCCTGCAAGGCCTGGGCAATAGCCGGCGGCAGGACAGCGATCATGGCTTCCAGATCATCGGTTATCTCTAGGGTCATGTGCTCTCTTCACCTCTAGGGTTTCAATTCTCGGGGGATGGGCCCCTGGGCTTCCATCTCGGCCTGGGAGGCCGTGGGGGCCGCTTCCACGCCCCTCTCCAGGGCGGGCACGCGCCTCCGCTCCGGCTCCCTGGCCCAGGCGGTGGTGTGCTTCACCAAGAGGAAGAGGTTGGCGTGAGGCTGGAAGCCGACCCTTTTCAGGGCCCACTGCAGGCCCGCCTCGTAGCCGCGCACGGTGCAGTAGACGGGTCGAGATGGATAGTCGGCCAGGAGGGCCAGCCCCCAGCGCAGGAACTCATCGGCCCGCGCCTGGGCCTCGTGGTGGAGCAGGGCCTTCAGCCAGTGGCCCCGCTGCCCGCCGATGAGCCGCAGGTAGCCCTTTATCTCCCCCTCGGCCTCCCACACGTACCGCTCGTCCCGTCTGCCCCGCCACCAGGCGACGGGAGATGACTCCCAGCTCCCCTCGGTCTGCTGGACCAGGCGGGGGGCAGCCTGGTGATACAGGCGATCCAGCCCCCACGCATCATCGGCTCGCTGGGGCCGCAGGGGGATCGCCTCCCCTGGGGGCAACGGAGCCGGCGGCCGATCCAGGCGGAAGACGTGTTCTTGGGTATAAACGCCGAAGCCCACACGGCGGAAGACTTCGATCTCTTCCTCAGCCTCCTCCGGCAGCTTGGCAAAGAGGCGCTGCACCCCCTGCTCCCCCTCCACCTGGCAGAGGTGGATCAGCAGGCGCTGCCAGGCCACAGCGACCTCGTCGCTGGTCAAGGCCGGAGCCATGTAGACCACATCGCTCTCCATCCTGCCCCGCCGCCCCCGGACCTGGGCAAAGCCTCGCACGCGCCGTCCCTTCTCCACACTATCCAGGACATAGGTAGCAGCTCCTATGTCGTTAAAGGGCAGGTAAGCAGCCAGGGCAGCCGCCAGCGGGGAGTAAGGTTGGATGACAGCCCTTTCCATATCCAGTTGGGTCCCCTGCCGCTGCAGCTTGCGGATCAGGAGAATGTCACGAAAATCAAAAGGACGGATCAACGGTTCACCTCTGATCAGCCGTCGCACCACCTTTACGGTTCCGGAGGGCTCTTCTTACGATCCAGGTGCGATGGCTCGTCATCACTTCGTCACCATGGGTTTACGCCGAATCCGTATCGCAACCGAGCTACCATCATGACCACGAACAGAGTTGCCAGCAGGGCCATGGATACCCCATCAGCCCGGCCCAGGTGCACTTCTCGAAAATAGGTGCGTGTGGGTCGGCCCCCCAGCCCTCGGGCCGCCAGAGCCATGGCCAGGTTGTCCGTCATACGCAAAGCGGTAATGATCACGGCCACCAGCACGGGCAGGTAGGAGCGCAGGCGCTTCACGAAGTCGCCCCGGCCAACGATCCACCCCCGCGCCTGCTGGGCCTCGGTGACGGCCACGTAGATGCCGTAGAAGGTAGGGACATAACGCATGGCGATGGCTAAGGTCAGCCCCCACTGGTAGGGCAATCCCACCTTTACCAGGCCCCGCACCAGGCGGGCCTGATCGGTCGAGAAGAGCAGCAGAAAGAAGGCGAAGGCCAGCGCATCCACTCGCAAGGCTGTGGACAACCCCCGCAGCACGCTCTCCGACGTCACCCGGACCCGCCACACCTGGAGCAGGACGTCGCTGCCCAGTGGATCGAACAGAGGCCAGAGCAGGACGATCAGGATGCTGAGGGGCAGCATCCTGCCCCAGGCCCACCGCATTCGGCTCGTCGGAATTTGGGCCCACAACAGGATCAGGTGCATGAACGCCAGAAAAGCGAGAATGACCACCACGTGCCCGAAGCTCAGCAACAGGGCGGTGACAAGCCCCACGAAGGCCAATTTCGTCCTGGGATCAAGGAGATGCAACCAGGAGCGCCGTGGGACGTAGAGATCAAAGCTCGGGCCCATGCTTCGCCTTCCTTGCTGTCTCAGAAACCCGGTTTTTTGGCTCTATTGAGAGTGAAGTACGCTCTATTCTCCAGGCTTTCCCCGACAAAGCCCGGTCAGTTTCAGCGAAAAACCGGGTTTCTCTCCCTCTACTCAATCTCCGAAGAGCGGTGAATTCCTCGTAGAATTCCTCGACGGTTAAGGCATCTCCGCTCATCCCACAGGCGGCCATCCGCCGGGCCAGCAACGTGATGGGCGGCACGGTCAGGAACGCCTGCTCCAGGATCGCCCCCTCCCTGAACACCTCCCTCTTGGGCCCATAGGCCAGGGCCAGCCCTTGGTGCATGACCAGCACCCGCTGGGCGTATTCGGCCACCAGCTTCATGTCGTGGGTGATCAATACGATGGTATGGCCCTGTTGGTGAAGATCGGCGACCCGTTCCATGAGCTCACGAGTGCCGCGCCAGTCTAACCCCGTTGTCGGCTCGTCCAGGATCAGGATCTTCGGCCGCATGGCCCACACCGAGGCCACGGTGACCGCCCGGCGCCAGCCATACCCCAGGACAGCAGGCGGTGTCTCGGCGTGTGCCGTAAGCCCGAAGAGGGCCAGTGCCTCCGCCGTGCGCTCCTCGACCTCTGGCTCGGGAAGCCCCAGGTTACGCAGGCCGAAAGCGACCTCGTCCCGGACTGTGCTACAGAAGATTTGATGGTCCGGATTCTGGAAGACGTATCCCACATGGTGGGCCAGCTCGCCAACTGTCTGCCCCACCGTGTCCCGCCCCTCAACCAGGACCCGGCCCCGTTTGGGCTTCAGCAGGCCATTGAAGTGCTTGACCAGCGTCGTTTTCCCCGATCCGTTCTGCCCGACGATCCCCACGAAGTCGCCCTGGCCGATGGTCAGATTGATCCCCTGCAAGGCTGGTGGGTGGCCTTCTTCGTACCAGTACCACAGGTCCCTCACCTCGACGGTAGGTTGACTATCCAAAGAAGAACACCTCCAACGCCCCTTGCGCTTCTTCGACGTCCAGGAGGCGGAAATCCGTCCCTTCGTGCACGTTGAAAGTGTGAGCCAGCTCGCTGACCTGCGGCACCCCCAGGCCCAGCCCGTGCATCGCCTCGACCTGAGGGAACACCTGACGGGGCGATCCCTCCATCACAACCCGCCCCTCCCCCAGCACGACCACCCGGTCGGCGAAGGCGGCCACCACCTCGGGGTCCTGCTCCACCAGGATGACCGTCGTCTCTGCGTCCCGTCTCAGCGTCTCGACGACAGACAATACCTCAGTCTTGCCGACCGGGTCCAGGCCCGCCGTGGGTTCATCCAGCACCAGGAGCGGCGGTCGCATGGCCAGCACCGAAGCGATGGCCAGCCGCTTCTTCTGCCCTCCCGAGAGCTGCAGCGGCGAGCGATCCTCCAGCCCTGTGAGGCGAACCACCTCCAGAGCCCAGGCGATCCGCTCGACCATCTCCGGCCGGGGCAGGCCCATGCTCTCCAGGCCGAAGGCCACCTCGTCCTCGACAGTCATGCTGAAGAGTTGAGCCTCGGCGTCCTGGAAAACCAGGCCCACCTGCTGGCTCAACTCGGCCACGGTGTGTTCCCGGGTATCCATCCCCTCCACGATCACCCGGCCACGGAAGTCCCCTCCCGTGGCTTGGGGCACCAGCCCGTTGAGGGCCAGGCAGAGGGTGGTCTTGCCATCTCCTGTGGGCCCCATCACGGCCAGGCATTCGCCTCCCCCTACCCGCAGGTCAACCCCCCGAAGAACGGGTATCGGCGCTCCCCCGGGCTGCAAGGGGGGGTAGGCGAAGTGCAAATCCTCGACGATGACGGCCGCTTCCCGAGGCATCGCTTCCCCTTTAACCGATACGAGAGATGGGAGGGTAAGCCCGGCGCACGGCCAGCACCAGAGGAATGCCAACGATGCCGCCAGCCACGTTCTGCAGCACGTTGAAAGGCCACTCGGTGAGAGCCTGGGGCGGACCTC
>JBHIEC010000109.1:0-8097 GCA_046760425.1 Anaerolineae bacterium | reverse complement strand
GCGGTCGTCCACCAGATCGGAGTTCTCCTCGTTGTAGAGGGTCCAGGTGTCATCCCCCTTGTCGCAGGGGGTGCTTGCACCGTCCAGCACACTCACCCCCCTGCCACCGCCACCAGAGGTGCCCAGGCCAAACCACACCCGCCCATCCTGGCCGACAGCGATGGCCAGGACGTAATTGGAACCCAGTCCATCGGCGGTCGTATAGGAGACACAGCCGCAACTGCCAATGAAGGTCACTCCCCAGCCCCACGTCCCGAGCCACACGCCCCCCATCCCAGGGGCCATGGCCATGACTTTGTCCGAGGCCAGACACGAGTTCTGGGTGGTGTAGTGGGTCCAGATGGAGCCATCGTAGACGCTCACCCCGTAGCCCTCCATGCCATAGGCCATCCACACCCGATCGGTGTCGTCAACGATGAGGGCGAAAATCTGGTTGGCCTGCAGTCCAGTCCAGGGTTCTTCGCCATCGGGATCTGTGTTTTCCCTGGTGTATATCGTCCACTCCTGACCATCGAAAGAGGCTACCCCCCCACCGTTGGTGCCCAGCCACACCTTCCCCGTGCTGTCAACAGCCACGGCTGTCACGTCGTCGTGGGGCAGGCCGGAGCTAGCCGTGCTGTAGGTCGTCCAGACATCGTCGCCTTTGTCGGCTGTTCCCCCATCATTCAGCACGCTCAGCCCGCGACAGGTGGCGAACCATTTGTTTCCGGCGCTGTCAATGGCGATGTCCCGCACGTCGTTGCAGGACAGACCATCCTGGGGGTAGAGATACTGCACGTAGGTATCGTCGGTCGTGTCCCAGCGCACGGCGCCCCCGGCTCTGGTGCCGGCCCATACGACGTCCCCCTCGACGGCCAGGGCCTGCACGTCGTCGCCGTTAGCGAAGGTGGTCCAGGTGCCTTCCTGTGGGGCGTTGACCACTGAGGAACCAGCGGGAGGAGCGACCAGGAGAGCAGACCCCAGAGCCAGGAGCAGGACCCCACCCAGCAATAGGTGCCAGGCCCTTTCCATGCTGTGGGCAACTACTGGGGCCCGCTCACAGGCAGCCTTGCGGCTGCACTCCGTACAACTTGGCAAAGCCATGAGTAACCTCCTCTGAACAGATATCAGACTACAGGCATCAGACAGCAGAGGGACAACAGGGGTCTGACGTCTGGCATCTGGCGTCTGTTATCTGAAAATTTGATAGATGTGGAAGGGCATCTCGAACTCCCAGGTCTCAGGGGGGAAGTTGAGATTAGGCGCCAGGGTGGAGGAACGCCACCGCTCCTCAGCCCGGGGCACCAGCTTGTACCGCTCCAGGGTGACAGACGCCGGCCTGGATTGGCTGACCAGATAGACCTGCTGTCCCTCCCCCAGCCACCGGGCCACGACCGAAGCTAGTTCCTCCTGCGGCGGATCGTCCGCAGAGAGCAGCAGGGCCTGTTTGTCGTAGAGAGTCCACAGAGGGGCGGCGAAGCGACCCACGTGGGAATCCCCGGTGATGGCCTCGAAGAGCACCACATCCTCCCCGCCAAAGTGGTCGGCCAGCCGCTCAGTGAAAGCCACGGCGCCGGCCATTTCGCCATAGCCCAGGAACGGCCGATCCAGGGCCAGGAAGCTGACTACCAGAGTCACGACGGCCACCCCCTGGGCCAGGCGCAGGAGCGCGCCTCTGCCCTCCCAGCCCTGTGGAATACCCCTCTTCGTTCCTTTTCGCCTCTTTCCCCGCCTCATTCCACAGGGCCAGCCCAGCAGGGCATAGCTGGCCAGCAGCAGGAAGGAGGGGATCACAGCCGGCACCTGCCTCCGGATGGCATAGACGTGGGACAGGGAGGTGGTGACCGTCGGCGCGGCCAGGACGATCAGGGAGAAGGTCGTGGCGAAGGTGAGGAAGAAAGCCTGCCTCCCCTCCAGCCCCTGATGGATCAGCTTCACCAGGCCCAGGACGCCCAGCCAGACCCCCAGGGGCGAGAGGAACAGCCCCAACTGGGGGAGGGCCTGGGTCTGCCGGAAGGCGGAAGCGGCGAGGGGTTGGAGGTAATAGGCGTAGACGGCCAGGAGAAGGATCAGGAAGGAGAGAGACAGCTTCAGCCAACGCCCTTCCACCCAGCCCAGACCCACCCTTCTCCGCTGCAGGCGCAGGATCACCCAGGTAGCCCCCATCGCCAGGAGCAGAGGGACGGCCACCCCCAGCCATACCGTCGGCCCGGCCACGAGGGAGCGCAGCCGCAGCCACAGGCCATGGCCGTTCAGGACCACGTAGGGCCGGTTGACCGTCAGGGCCAGCAGGCCGGCATGGGCCAGGAGGAAGCTGAAGGGTACGACGAAAAAAAACAGGTCTCGCCAGGCACCCCTCTCCCTCCACAACCAGTAGCCCCAGAAGAGGGCCAGGGGCACCAGGATGATGAGGCTCTCGATCTTGACCAGGAGGGCCTGTCCCAAGGCCAGGCCAGCCACGAGGGCGAGCAGGGGCCTGCCCTCCCGGACGTACATGGTCAGGGCGTAGAGCCCGCCCAGGAGCAGGAATTGGGTCAGGATCTCAGCGAAGGGGGTCCGCGAGAAATATACCTGGGTGAAGCTGAAGGCCATCAGGATGGCGGCCAGCAGACCGATCCCCTGGCCGAAGACCGCCTTGCCCGCGAAGTAGAGGGCCAGCACGGACAGGACCCCGAAGAAGGGCGTGGTGTACAGGCTCGCCCGCAGACCTCCCAGGGCATAGAAGGTGGCGATCCAGGCGGAGAAGAGGGGCGGATGGTAGGGGCCGATCTGGCCCCTGGTCACGTCAGCCACGGCAAAGGCCATGAGGTAGAACCCGCTGGAGGCCACGTCAGGGAACTGGGGCATCGTCGTCCTGAAGGAGCGGAAGGAGCGGAAGAATAGCGGCCTGGCCGAGAGGGGCAAGGCGGAGAAGAGCTGGCTCTCGCCCGTCAGCGAGCCCGTCCTGGCCACGTGGAAGCCGGTGTTCACGTACCAGCCGGGGTCGAGGAAGACGGGCAGGTACTCGGCGGGCCTGGCGTAGAGGAGGAGGGAGAGGCCCAGCAGCAGGGCCACCGCCACCTCCTCCCAGCCGATGCCCGCCCGGCGCAGGGCGGCCGTGGGGTCCATGCCCCGGAGGAGGAGATAGGCCAGGCAGGCCAGGGAGCAGGCGGCCAGAGCCAGCAGCAGGCGGCCCAGGGAGAAGAGGCCCACCTGAGCCAGGATCAGGGCCAGCCAGCCTCCCAGCAGGATGCCCACCAGGGTGGCGAGGAACAGATGTTCTCCCAAACCTCTTCTGTCCTCCGCCTTGCCCTGAGCAAGCTGCAGGACCAGGTGACCCGGCAGGAGAACGATAAAAGGCATCGCCATGAGGCGCCACATCTTATCCCTCCCCTTACGGCACCGTATAGCGCAGGATGAGGCCCCCCTCCCCCACGGCCCAGCCCGCGGTGGCTGACTCATCCAGATAAACGGCCCTGAGGTTCCAGCCAATTCTGTCGCCGAAGTCGCTGGTCTTGTCAGACCAGAAGCCGTCCTCGTAGTAGAGCAGGGCGCCCATGTCCCCTACGGCCCAGCCCCGGCCCGTCCCGGTCACGTGGACCCCGAACAGGTCGCGGTTAGTCCGACGCGTGGTTTCCATCCAGTCGCTGCCGTCGTAGTAGAAGATGGCCCCTCCCTGTCCCACCGCCCAGCCGTGGCTATCTGAAACCAGGTGAACGTCATAGAGCTCTCCTGCCGATCGGTTGAGCACGCGGCAGAACCAGCCACCGTTGCAATAGCGGATCATCTGGCCCCTCAACGTGGTGGCCCAGCCATCTTCGGGCGAGGCCATGGAGACGGCGCTGAACTGGTAGTTCGTCCCGCGATAGCTGGAATCGGCGAAGCGCCAGCGCTGCCCATCGTAGTAGAGAATGTCGCCCCGGTCCTGCCCCAGGGCCCAGCCCCGGATGCCCTCCGGGGTGGAGAACATGTAGACGGCGTGAAAAGAATCAATGGAAGAGATCTCCTCTGAGGTCCAGCTCTCCCCACCGTTGGCCGTGCGCAAAATCGTGCTATTGGCTCCTACAGCCCAGCCGTGATCGGCGTCCACGAAATGCACGTCATATAGATCCTCGGAGCCCTGCGTCTGGGGGGTCCAGCTCTCCCCGCCGTCGGTGGTGCGCAGGATGATGCCCTCGGCCCCCACGGCCCAGCCGTGGGTGAGGTCGGTGAAGAAAACGCTGAACAGGTCTTTGGTGGTGGGGCTGATGACCTCCGACCAGGAGCCCATGGGAAGGGGCGTGCTGGTGGGGGTGATGGTCGGGGTGGGCGTCTCCGTGGGCGTGGGTGTGGCTGTCGGCGTGAGGGTATCGGTGGGCGTGGCGGTAGCGGTAGGGGTAGGGGTATCCGTGGCCGTCGGCGTTGGAGTGGGGGTGGGCGTCTCAGTGGATGTGGCCGTAGCGGTCGCCGTGGCGGTGCTGGTGGCCGTGGCAGTGGGGGTGGGGGTTCGCGTGACGGTCGGGGTGCTGGTGGGCACAGGCGTAGGGGTGGGAGTCAACTCTGTCATCAGTTGGTAGGCCCCCATGATGATGGGCATGAAGAGCCGTTTGATCCTGGGAGGCGTGCTGGTGGGCAGTGGGCTGGGTGTCGGGGTTGCGGTGGCCGTGGGCACGGACGTCTCAGTCGCGGTGGGCGTGGGGCTGGGGATGAGCGTCTCGGTGGGTGTGGCCGTAGGCGTCTCCGTGGGTATCTCGGTGGGCGTGGCCGTGGCCGTCTCGGTGGGCGTCCCCGTGGGTGTGATGGTGGGCATTGAGGTAGCCGTGCATGTGGGCGTGGGGGTTGGGGTGGGGGACGGCTCGTGGAAGCGGCTCACACCCCCGCCCGCCGTGCCAATCCACACGTCGCAGGTGCCGGGTTCAAGGGCGATGCTCAGAATCTCGTCGTTCACCAGCCCCGAGCTGCCTGTGTTGTAGATGGTCCAGGTGTCGCTCTGCGGGTCGAAGACCCGCACCCCCGCCAGCCAGGTGCCGACCCACAGCCGGCCGCTGCAGTCAGAGGCCAGGGCCGAAACGTAGCCCCTATCGAGAAAAATGTAGTGTGTCCAGGTGCCGCCATCGAAGTGGTTGACGACGGCATCCACCCCCTGCCCGGTGGGCCAGTGATAGCTCTCTTCGTAGGTCCATGCCCCGGCCCAGGCCCCACCCAGGCTATCAACGGCGATGGTGCGCACGTCGTTGTTGGCCGCCACCAAGGTAGAGTTCCCCGGGGTATAGGTGGTCCAGGCGCTGGTGTGGAAGTCGAAGACGCTCACCCCGCCACCGTCCAGCGTTTGGTTGACCAGGTACGGCGCCATGGCCACCCAGATTCTGTTGTTGGCTCTATCCATGGCCAGGGCGGTGACGTTGTTGGAGGCGATGGCGGGATAGGTGTAGAAAGTCCACACGTCGCCACTTTTATCTCTGACAGTGCCCCCATGATCGAGGACGCTGATCCCGGAGCCCGTGTAGTCCTGCAGATTGCCCGTGCCGATCCACACCTTATTCTCGTTATCAACGACCACAGCGGACACGTCGTTGTCCTGGAGCCCTGTCCAGGGCTCCCGGCCGTTGGGGTCGGTGTTCTTCCTGGTGAACCGCTCCCAGTGGAGGCCATCGAAGGCGCTCACCCCGCCATCCAGGTATTCGTATGTCCGATAATCGAAATTATCCTCCCGCACCCCGATCCAGGCCCAGCCCTGCCCATCGAAGGCGATGGAGCTGATGCGGTTGCCCACCGTCCCCGCCTCCACGGCGTAGACGGGCGTATCGGTCGGGGCGTCCTGCTGGAGCGGGGGGGAGATGCGGATGTAGTGGCTGGCGGAATTGTACCAGCGGTACTCGTACACGGTGGGGTCGGTGCCGAACATGACGTAACCAGAGTCGAAGGCGTCGTTGGCCTCCTCTGTGCTGGCGAACTCCATGGGGACATTGTAACTGCCGGCCGGGGCATCGGTGGTCACGGTGTTGACCTGATCTCCCCGGTAGCGGGTGTCCTTGTTGTAGGTTGACCAGGTGACGCCGTCGAAGAGGCTCACCCCGCTGGCCTGGGTGCCCAACAGGGCCTGCCCCTCGACGCCTCCCAGAGAGCCGAAGGCGATGGCCGAGACCCAGTTGCTGGCCGGGGCCCCTGGCGGGCTATAGACCGTGGAATAGGTCGCCCAGGTGCTGTCGTCCAGGAGGCTCACCCCCGCCTGGGTGCCGAACCAGACCCGGCCGTCCTCGCCGGCCAGGATGGCCTGTACCCTGTCCGAGGCCAGCCCCTCCTCCGCCCTGTAGCAGGTCCACAGGTCATCCCCCTTGTCGTACGGGGTGTTCCCGCCGTCGAGCAGACATGCGCCACTGCCTTTCCCATTGGATCTGCCCAGGCCGAACCATACACGCCCCTCCTGCCCCACGGCGATGGCCAGTATGTAACTGGTGGCCAGGCCGTCACCCCTGGTATAAGGCAGGGCCCAGCCGCTGTCCCCCAGGAAGCCCACCCCGCCGCCCCACGTCCCAAACCACATGCCCCCCATGCCGGCGGCCATGGCCATAACCTTATCCGAGGGCAGGTCCGAGTTGTCACTGGTGTAAGTAGTCCACAGCAGGCCATTGTACATGCTCGCGCCGTAGCCCGCCTGGCCGTAGGCGGCCCACACCCGGTCGGACTCGTCAACGATGAGGGCCACGACCTCGTCGGTGGCTGGCCCAGCCCTGGCGTCCTCCGGATCGTGGGTGTAGGTCGTCCAGGTGGCGCCGTCGAAGACGCTGACCCCGCCACCGTTAGTGCCGACCCAGATGTTCCCCGTGCTATCCATAGCCAGGGCGGTGATGTCGTCCGATAGCAAGCCCGAGTTGGCGGTGGTGTAGGTCGTCCAGACATCGTCGCCCTTGTCCGCTGTTCCCCCATCATCCAGGACGCTCACCCCCCGGTTGGTGGCGAACCACTTCTGGCTGTCAGCGCCAATGGCCACGCCTCGTACGTCGTTGCCCGCCAGGCCATCCTGGGGGTAGAGGTACTGGACGTAGTGGCCCTCGGTGATATCCCAGCGCACGACGCCACCGTTCCTGGTGCCTGCCCAGAGGGTGTCGCCTTCCAGAGCCAGGGCCTGCACGTCGTCGCCGTTAGCGAAGGTGGTCCAGGTCCCCTGCCCCGGGGGGCTGGCGACCGAGGATGAGGCTGAGGAGGCGACCAGGAGGGCGGGATTGAGGGCTGGCCACAGGGTGAGGAGGAAGGCCAGGATAAGCGCCAGGCCCATCAGCAGGCGCAGGGCGTATTCCAAGGGGGAGATGATCCCCATGCTCCTGAGGCCTGCGGAGGGGGCTCCCCTTTCCTGGCTCCGAGCCCACCCCTGGCCAGGTCGCGGGAGGCGGTTCGGGGGGGGAGGGGAGCTACGGGCACCCTTCATAGGGAGGAACCTCCTTGGGAGCCGGGATGGATGGGAGACCATGCAGGTCGAGATGCGTCTTTGGGTTAAAAGTTGGCTCTCGCCTTCGTCCTGTCCCAGGCCGCAAGACATTCCGATTACAGAGACGCAAAATAGGGCTCCAGGTTACGCGGGGGCTGGGGCTTAGCGAGAGCCATCTGGGGCGAGGGTAGTATAGCAGAAATTACCGTCTTCGTCAAATGAAACAACGGCCTTGGTCTAGACCCTGTTACGCCCGTTTTATTCGGTCACCTTTGCGAAGGTTCACAGCATTGTTTGGGAGCGCTCTCCGCCGTCGAGAGTGTGCTGTTGCAGCCGAGTGACTGCAAGGACAAACCTTCGCAAGGCTTGCAGGGGGAAAACTGAATGACCCTGCTTTTGTCCCCTACGTGAGCGTAACACGTTGGGGATATGGAGTGCAGGCGCAAGCCTGCTGGGCTTCGTTAAGGCGGGCTTGCGCCCTCGCAAGCGCTCACCTGACAAGCGGTCATGCGGGATTTGGTAAAGGCTGGCACACTGACGCGAGCGTGACCGCTTGTCACCTGGCTGTCTTCAGAGCGGCTCCGACCAAATTCGTAGGTGAGCGCTGGCGACCGCACTCCGTTGCGCATAATACCCCAGGGACCTATTTGCCTTATCCCCAAACGATGACGGTCGCCCCCAGGCATTTTGAAAGGGGACCTGGTCACACCTGTGTCATTGCGAGGAGCGGCTTT
>JBHIEC010000108.1:0-8186 GCA_046760425.1 Anaerolineae bacterium | reverse complement strand
CTCACCATCTAAAGTATAGCACACAATCGTTGTAATGTCAAGAGGCGATTGATTACCATGCGTCGCCTAATCGAAGAAGCCTTCCCACTGAAAAAGGTCCCCGAAGACGGGCTCCTTGTGCAAGCTGTGACGCTCCCCTGCTTACACAGGGGGTTTCTCCCAACCCTTTCTATCGAGCTAGGAGGGCCAGCACCAGCGCCGAGACCAACGGGACCGTGAGGTTATCAATGCCCCACGGCGACAGCGCCTCAACGACGGTGGCGATCAGGGCCACGATCAGCGCCAGGGCCAGGCTCTGGGCAGCGCCGAAGCCGGAGAGGAAGAGGAGGGCCAGGAAGACGGAGAGCAGGCTGAAGGCGAACATGGTCAGGGACCCCTCCCACGATCGGACGCGGCCGAGAATTCGGTACCGATGTCGGCCATAGGGTTGCCCGATGATGGCGGCGAAGGCATCGCCCCAGGTCATGGGCATCAGGCCGGCCACGAGGAGGGCGGGGCTGTCCCACAGGAGCGGGATCAGCGCAGCGAAGGAGATGGGGAAGTAGACCGTGCCGAGATTGCCCTTCTGCCCGAGCTCCATGGCCTTGAAGGTTTCGCGTCGGTAGGAGATGTAATTGATAACGATGAAGGAGAGGGGTGGCACGATGGCGAACCACCATCGCTGGAACAGTAATACCGTTCCCACGGCCCACATCCCCACCCCGATGTGGATGAACTTCCGCGTGAACTCCGTCCCGTAGCTCCCAAATCGGCGCAGAGCCTCCCCCAGCCCGATCACGGCGAACACGTACAGGTAGGAGAGGAGCAAAGCCAGCCAGTCCGAGATCATCACGCTGTTCCTTTCGAAGTTGAAGCCTTGCGAAGGTTTCTTTCCTGGGCTTCGACCGATAACAGGCACCTGGGGCTGGCGGCCAAAAAGCCATAATGTAGAACACGCGAAAGGGGATGGGGTTGCGATCGAGTTCTAAAGCGCACCTGAAGGCCACCCTGTGCGGATCCAGCGTCACGGTCTTCGTCAGTGGCGGCAGGCTGCAACTGGGGAGCTGGCAGGGGATCTACCCTTCGGGCTGAGGCCCTCAAGGCCGAAGGCTCAGTCGAGCGGCTCAGCCGAACGGACGGTCAAGATGTCTCTTCGGAGATGGTTCGCTATCACCTATAAGGAATTCCGCCACATCACCCGGGACCCCCGCACCTTCTTCTTGGTGACGATCTCGCCGGCGGTCCTGCTCTTCATGCTGGCCTACGTCTTCGCCTTCGATGTGACCCACATGGTGTTGGGGGTGATGGACCTGGACAGGAGCGCCTTGTCGCGCCAATACGTCTCCGCCCTCACCAGCGACGGCGAACTGGAGGTGCGGTCGTACCTGGGCCACTACGAGGAGGCTGAGGACGCCCTCCTCCGTGGGGAACTGGACGCCGTCCTGGTCATCCCCCCCGATTTCGAGGAAGGGGTGCACAGCGGATCCCCCACACCGCTGCAGGCCATCGTGGACGGTGCCGATCCCATCGTCGGCGGGGAGACCCTCCGCAGCCTCGCCTCCCGCACCAACGCCTTTGCCCTGGGCCTCCTGCCGGAGGGTGGAAGCGTGCCAGCGGCTGGCCCCGTAGCCCAGTGCTACGGGGCTGGCCTGGATGTCCGAGGCCGGGCCTGGTACAACCCCGATCTGAAGTCGTTGATCAGCATGGTGCCGGGCCTGATGGCGGTGGTGCTCTGCATGCCGGCCCTGGCCGTGGCCTTGGCTCTGGCTCGTGAGAAGGAGGTCGGCTCTTTCGAGGCGCTGATCGCCACCCCCTTATCGCGCACCGAATACCTGGCCGGCAAACTGGTGCCCTACGTCCTCAGCGGGCTGGCCAGCGTGGGGCTGGCCTGGCTGGTCGCCATCTCCTGGTTCCGGGTGCCCTTCCGGGGCGACTTCCCCCTCTTTCTCCTCCTGGCCGTGGACTACCTGGTGGCCAGCATGGGCCTGAGCATGCTCGTTGCGTCCTTCGCCTCCAGCCAACAGACGGCCATGCTCACGGTGTTGATGATCTTCTTCGTGCCCAGCTTCTTCCTATCGGGGCTGACCCTGCCGGTGAACAAGGAGTCCCTGTGGACTCTGCTCGCCGCCTACAGCCTGCCCACCACCCACTTTATCGTCATTGCCCGGGGCGTCTTTCTGAAGGGGCTGGGGCTGGCCGATCTCTGGCCCCCTGTCCTGAGCCTGGGTGGGATCGGAAGCCTGACGCTGGCCTTGAGCCTCCTGTTCACCCGGAAGAGGGTGACGTAAGCAACCTGTCAAAAGTTCTTCGCACTTTCTCCGGCACCCCCAAATGTTATTAAGGGGCGTCCCCTGACAAGCGGTCACGCGGATCTGGGTAAAAAGCTGGCAGTGAGACGAGCGAGCGTGACCGCTTGTCACCGCCCCGCTTTCCTGGGTTGCAAGGCCGGATGACGGGGCGAGGACGCCCCTCGGTAACGAGAGTAAAAGTGCAAGAACTTTTGGTGACCTGTAGCTTCGCCCGGAGGGCGTTGTCCCATGATCCTTCGCATCTGCAACCTGGTCTTCAAGGAGTTCATTCAGTTCCGCCGCGACTGGCTGCTGGCCACATTCATCATCACCCTCCCCCTGTTGCAACTGGTTCTGCTGGCCGAAACCAGCGGCAGGGGTTTGAAACACTTCTCCATGGCCGTCCTCGATCTCGACAATAGTAGGCTAAGCCGCCAGTTGGTCACCGCCCTGGACAACACCCAGGAACTGGACGCCCGCTATTACCCCCACGATGCAGCGGAGATGCGCCGCCTCCTCGACAGGGGCCTGGCCGACCTGGCCGTCGTCATCCCAAGGGGGTTCACAGCCTCGTGGGACAGCCCCCATTCCAGCTCCCAGATCCAGGTCATCGCCGACGGGTCCAACAGCATCGTCGGAGGTTCCGCTTTGAGCGCGGCCGAAGGGGTCCTGACCAACTTTGCCTTCGACATGGCCCTTTGCCACAGGGCATACGTGGTGAGCCCTATCAACCTGCGTACGACCATCCGGTTCAACCGCACCCTCAACATCCGGCACTATACCCTACCTGCGCAGTTGGGCTTCGTCGTCTATCAGATAACACTGATGGTTGCCTCCCTGGCCTTCGCCCGGGAGCGGGAGTTGGGCACCCTGGAGCAGCTCCTTGTGGCCCCGCTGCGGCGTGCTGAGCTGGTCATCGGCAAAGTGATCCCCGCCCTGGTCATCGGGACCGTCAACTTCCTGGTGCTGCTGGCGGTGACCGTCTTCGGCTTCGGGGTCCCGTTCAGGGGCTCTTTTCCTCTGCTGCTGGCGCTGACCCTGCTCTTCATCGTCGCCGAGAGCGGCTGGGGGGTGGTGATCTCGTGCTTCTCCCGCACCCAGCAGCAGGCCATCCTCTTCGTCTTCCTGCAAGCCATGACCGACATGACCTTTTCTGGCTACCTGGTGCCTGTGAGCAACATGCCGTGGCTTATGCAGGCGCTCTCCGTCTTCGTCCCCCTCCGACACTATCTGACCATCGTCCGCAACATCATGATCAAGGGCGCATCGCTGAGCCTGCTCTGGCCCCAGGTCGTCGCCCTGGCCCTTCTGAGTTCAGGCATCCTGGTGATCGGCCTGGTGAGCCTCCAGCGGCGGCTGGAGTGACCTTCCGGCGTGGAAAGGGAAAGCCCCGCAGTGCACTGCGGGGCTTATTACATGCAGGAAACCTTCGGTCGGTGTCTCGCTTTTCTCTGCCTTTTGGGCCCATGGGCGCTTCGGCTTTCAGTCACAGGCCTGCAAACTGACATCGTCTACGTAGAAGTCGGTGAAAGGATGGCTGAGGGAGCCACCGGTGATGGCCTCAAAATAGACCTGGATGGCCTGGCCAACATAGGGGGTGAGATCGAAGGTAGACAGCATCCAAGTGTCTTTGGTGCTTCGGTTACTGATCGTCTCAAGGGTGGTCAGGATGTTGCCCTCTGGATCCCTGAGACGTAGGTAAAGGTGATCCCGTTCGGGAGGCTCTTCTGGAGTAGTCCATTCGGCCTGATCTTGGGTGGGCCAATCGCTATCGCTGAAAGATACCCAATCCCACTGCTGGGTAAAAGGGCCCCATTCCTGGCGCCGCATATCCCAACGGAGGACGTAGAAGCCTGGAGAGGTAGGTGTATCCACCGAAACCGTCACGGTCACATCCTCGCCGGGCTGGACAGGGATGGGCACCGCCGCGTTACCCGAGGGCCCGACGTAGGTGCTGCCGTCGGACAGATACCAGGCGTAGGTCACCTGGTGCTCTCGCGCTGTTACAGGCCGTTGTGGTGTTGTAGGTTGTTGCAAAGCCATCGGTCCACGGCTCCGTGACCCTAAGTTTAGAGCGAACGCTGCTATAAAGATCACCACAATCAGAATGCCAAACACGCTGCCGATGATGTTCAAAACTCTTTTTATCTTCGCTGCCTCCTATTCGACCATATTATAAAGGTTCTAAGGAAGGGCTGTCCCAAAGTAAGTTGACAGTGTAGAAAAAGTGTATTTTAGCTATCACTCTGAGCGCAGCGAAGAGTCTCCGGCCTTCTCAGGGGAGATTCTTCGCTGCGCTCAGAATGACAGATCGCTGGCGAATCCTACTTTGGGACAGCCCTATTCTAAGGTCTGTTGCTTGACGGAAACCCAACGATATCCCTTCTTTATGCCTACGCTGGCGGGGTGGCTTGCGTTTTGCCCCGACATTTGCAGGGCTTGTGTGCTTCCGTAAGGACGTCTGCGGCCTCTGAAACGAGCATGTCCGCCAGCCGGATGTTAGCCGCTGTTCGTCTTGGTCTTATCCGAACTCAGACTGTCCAGAAACAGATGACTTTCTTAGCCAATCTGGAGTAGCTCTCCTTCCTCTTCCAGATAGCGCGCGAAGGCATCCTGTCTGTCCAGACTAACCAGGTCCACGGGATGATCCAGTTCAAGCAGAAGCCTACCCAAGAGGTGGAAAAATTTTCCTTTAGGGCACCCTCGAATGGCCAGGTCAATATCTGATCCACCTCTAACCTTTCCAACAGTGAGGGAACCGAAGAGAAAGACCTGGGTACACCCCGCCTCTTTGAGTATTTCTACAGCTCGGTGGACATCTTTCTGATAGACTTTGGGGAGTTGAACTTTCTCTTTCATCTCGTTGATTCCAAGTCTTCGCGTGTATTTCCCCACATGGCGTCTAACTACACTGGGGTTGGACCAGAAACTAGGCCATGACTTCCGCCTCGGCCCTCAGGGGGATGGGCTCGGCGGGCTTCCTGGTGAAGGTCAAGCCCTCCTCGCCCACATCCACCACCACCGTGTCCCCCTCTTTGAACTCGCCGTGCAGCAGATGCTTGGAGAGGGGGCTCTCCACAGCCCGCTGGATGGTGCGCCGCAGGGGCCGGGCACCAAACTGAGGGTCATAGCCCTTCTTGGCCAGCCACTCCCGGGCGGCGTCGGTCAGCTCCACGGCCAGGCCCCGCTCCGCCAGGCGGCGGCTGATGTCTTTCATCTGCAGGTCCACGATCTGCAGGATGTGCTCCATGGTCAGGTTGTGGAAGACGATGACCTCGTCAATGCGATTGAGGAGCTCAGGCCGGAAGGTGCGTTTCAGTTCTGCCAGAACCTGTGTGCGGAACTTGTCCTCTTCAGCCCCCCGCTCGCCGGTGCGGAAGCCGAGGGGCCCGCCCCGCAGGGCGTACTGGGTGCCGATGTTGCTGGTCATGATGATGACCGTATTGCGGAAGTCCACGGTGTGGCCCTGGCCATCGGTCAGCCGCCCATCCTCCAACACCTGCAGGAGGACGTTCCACACCTCGGGGTGAGCCTTCTCGATCTCGTCGAAGAGGACGACTTGATAGGGGCGATGCCGCACCGCCTCGGTCAACTGTCCGCCCTCCTCATAGCCCACGTAGCCCGGTGGCGCCCCGATGAGGCGGGAGACGGTGTGGCGCTCCCGGTACTCGCTCATGTCAATGCGCACCAAGGCATCCTGGTCGTCGAAGAGGAACTCGGCCAGGGCCTTGGCCAGCTCTGTCTTGCCCACCCCGGTTGAGCCCAGGAAGACGAAGGAGCCGATAGGCCGGCGGGGGTCCTTCAGGCCGGAGCGGCCACGGCGGATGGCATCGGCTACGGCAGCCACCGCTTCCTCCTGGCCCACGATCCGCTGGTGCAGGTGCTCCTCCATTTTGAGCAGCTTCTCCGCCTCTGTCTCCAGCATGCGGCTGACGGGGATGCCCGTCCAACTGGCCACCACCTGGGCGATGTCCTCCTCATCCACCACCTCGTTGATGCCCGCTTCCCGGCGCCAGGCGGCAACTCTCTCATTGAAGTCTTTCTCCAACAGGATGCGCTGGCTCTTGAGGCTGGCCGCTCGCTCGTAGTCCCGCCTCTGCCAGGCCTCCTCCTCCTCGGTGGTCAAGCGGTTCAGTTCCGCCTTCTTGGCCCGCAGTTCGGGCGGCATGCTGTAGACGTCAATGCGCAGCTTGGCCGCCGCCTCATCTATGAGGTCCACCGCCTTATCGGGCAGGTGCCGCTCTGTCACGTAGCGATGGGATAGTCTGGCCGCCGCTTCCAGGGCCTCGTCGGTGATAGTCACCCCGTGATGGGCCTCGTAGCGGGAGCGCAGGCCCTTGAGCATCTTGATGGCCTCCTCAATGCTGGGTTCCTCCACGTAGACGGGGGCGAAGCGACGCTCCAGGGCCCCATCCTTCTCGATGTGGCGGTAGTCGTCCGGGGTGGCGGTCCCGATGCACTGCAGCTCCCCCCTGGCCAGAGCTGGCTTCATCATATTGGAGGCGTCCAACGCCCCCTGAGCTGCGCCAGCCCCCACTACGTTGTGCAGTTCATCAATAAAGAGCAGGATCTCGCCCTGGGCGGCCCGGACCTCCTCCAGCACGGCCTTGAGGCGCTCCTCGAACTCGCCACGGAAGCGGGAGCCGGCCACCATGCCGCCCAGGTCCAACTCGATCAACCGCTTGTCCAGCAGGCTCTCGGGCACATCGCCGTCCACGATCCTCTGGGCCAGTCCCTCCACGATGGCCGTCTTGCCCACCCCTGCCTCGCCGACGAGGACAGGGTTGTTCTTGGTGCGGCGGGCCAGGACGCGCATGACCCGCAGGATCTCGTTCTCCCGCCCGATGACAGGATCCAGGTGGCCCTCGCGGGCCAGTTGGGTCAGGTCCCGCCCGTAGCGCTCCAGGATGCGGTACTTGGCCTCGGCCTGGGGGTCCGTCACCTTATGGCCGCCTCGGATGTCCTCGATGGCCTCATAGATCTGGTCCTTGGTCACACCGACATCCCTCAGCAGGCGCGACGAGGGGCTGTTCTGCTCGCTGGCGATGGCCAGGAGGAGGTGCTCTGTGGAGATATACTTGTCTCCCAGGCGGCTAGCCTCCTGGCTGGCCACGGTGCCCAGGTACTGGAGCCGGGGGGTGACGTAGATCTGGGTTGGGCCACCGCTCCCGGGCATGTAGCTCTGGGGGGTGGCCCGGAGGATGTCGTCCAGGCGACGCTTGAGCATCTCCACATCCACCCCCAGCCTCTCCAAGATCTGGGAAACGCTGCCCTCGGGCTGCTCCAGCAGGGCCAGGAACACGTGCTCCGTGTCCATCTGGGTGTGTCGGTAGCGCATCAGGATCTCTTGCGACCGGGCGATGACGTCCTGCGCTCGCTCGGTCAGGCGTTCAAATCGCATCATGTTGAGTTACCTCCCTCAATTCCAATTATACCCCACCTCCCGCCCTTTGGCAAGATGCTATGGCTCGCTGGGTATCATTCAGAACTGTAGGGGAACCTTGCGAAGGTTCGAGCCCGCCCCCTTGTGCGAGTAGATCAGGCTGCCCCAGGAGCCCTGGGTTGAGGAGACGAAAGCGTAACCTTCGCAAGGTTCGGCTTTTGATGCTTAGGCGGGTTGCAGGATTGCCTCCCTGCGGAAGATCAACTCGCCGGCCTCAGCGTCCACCAACACCGTGTCCCCCTCGACGAACTCTCCAGTCAGGATCTTCATGGCCAGCGGGTCCTGGATCCGCCGCTGGATGACGCGCTTCAGCGGTCGGGCACCATAGACGGGATCGTAGCCTTCCTCGGCCAGGAGCCGCTTGGCGGCCTCGGTCAGCTCCAGCCGAATGTCCCGCTCAGCCAGGAGGGCCCTGAGACGGCGCAACTGGATGTCCACGATCTGCAGGAGGTCCTCCATGGTCAGGGCGTGGAAGA
>JBHIEC010000107.1:0-8229 GCA_046760425.1 Anaerolineae bacterium | reverse complement strand
AAACTTGATAGTTTTTGACAGTTTAGGTATGTTATACTTGAGCAAAATATAGCCTACAACTACGTTTGTAGGCATTTTTGTGTCTGCTGGAGGATACTCTACACTTGCAATCGCGCAAAGGAGGGAGGCTGGCCGGCTCCTCCAGGATCCCCGGCTTCTACAAGCTGAGCATGGAGGAGCGTATCGAGAAGGTCCGGGAGCTGGCGGGCCTGAACCAGGAAGAAGCAGCACTCCTGCGTCAGGGGCTGAGCCCCGCCCAGGCGGAGAAGATGATCGAAAACGTGGTCGGCATCCACGGCCTGCCCCTGGGCATCGCCGTCAACTTCCTGATCAACGGCCGCGACCTCCTCATCCCCATGGCTATCGAGGAGCCCTCAGTGGTGGCCGGGGCCAGCTTCGCCGCCAGGCTCGCCCGGGCCGGCGGCGGGTTCTCCGCCGAAGCCACCGACCCCCTGATGATCGGCCAGATCCAGGTGCTCGACCTGAGCGATCTGGCTGAGGCCCAGAGCCGGATCCTGGCCGCCAGGGAACACATCCTGGCTACGGCCAATGCCCAGCATCCCACCATCGTGGCCCTGGGCGGCGGGGCCAGGGATCTGGAGGTGCGAAGCCTGCCTGACACCCCCGCCGGGCCCATGCTGGTCGTCCACCTGCTCTACGACTGCCGGGACGCCATGGGGGCCAATGCCGTCAACACCGCCTGCGAGGCCCTGGCTCCCCTGGTCGAGGAGATCACCGGCGGGCGGGTCGTCTTGCGCATCCTCTCCAACCTGGCCGACAGGCGCCTGGCCCGGGTTCGGTGCACCGTCCCCCCCGATGCTCTGGCCTTCGGCGACTTCCCCGGCTGGCTGGTGGTAGATCGTATCGTGGAGGCCTATGCCCTGGCTGCGGCTGATCCCTACCGCGCGGCCACCCACAACAAGGGCATCATGAACGGGGTGGATGCGGTGGTCATCGCCACGGGCAACGACTGGCGGGCCGTCGAAGCCGGAGCTCACGCCTACGCCGCCCGCTCCGGCCGCTATACTTCATTGAGCACCTGGGGCAAGGACAGGGAGGGCAACCTGGTGGGCACGCTGGAGATGCCCCTGGCCGTGGGCACCGTGGGCGGGGCGACCCGGGTGCACCCCCTGGCCAGGGTAGCCCTCAAGATCCTAGGGGTTCGGACGGCCCGGGAGCTGGCCGAGGTTATCGTCTCCGTGGGGCTGGCCCAGAATCTGGGTGCCCTGCGTGCCCTGGCCACCGAAGGCATCCAGCGGGGCCACATGGCCCTCCACGCCCGGCAGGTGGCCATGGCCGCCGGGGCCGAGGGGCCGTTGATCGAACACGTAGCCGAGCAGATGGTGGCCGAGCGGGTCATCCGCCTCGACCGGGCTCAGGAGATCCTGCGGGGAATTGGGAGAACCGGAGAAACCGAGGGACAGGGGGCGCGCTAAGCAGGTCGCCCATTCTTTCAACTTTTCCCCTGCTACAGAGGGGCGTCCTCTGACAAGCGGTCACCTACGTTTTTACTCAGAGGCCGCTCTTGAGACGGGCTCGGTGACCGCTTGTCATCGCCCCGTCTGGTGGCCGTTTAGCCCTGAAAATCGGGGCGCGGACGCCCCTTGATAGCAGTTTTGGTGGGTATAGAGCATCATAGGTGCAGCTGCTGGAGTGCAGCCGCAAGGCTGCCTAGGGGCGGGCTTGCGCCCGTACTCCCTACACCTTACAGCTCAGGAGGTTCAGCGCGATCATGAAACCCATCCGTGAAGTTGGCATCGTCGGCTATGGGGCTTACGTGCCCCGCCATCGGATCAGGGCCCAGGAGATCTCCCGGGTCTGGAACGGCGGCACGGCCGATCTGCCCATCGTGGAGAAGTCGGTGCCGGGCCCGGACGAGGACGTAGCCACCATGGCCATCGAGGCGGCCCGCAACGCCCTGCGGCGGGCGGCTATTGATCCCCAGGAGATCCGCGCCGTGTGGGTGGGCACCGAGTCCAAACCCTACGCCGTGAAGCCCACCTCCACCATCGTGGCCCAAGCCATCGGCGCCACGCCCAGCGTCAGCGCCGCCGACTGGGAGTTCGCCTGCAAGGCCGGCACGGAGACAGTGCAGGCGGCCATCGGTTTCGTGGGCGCTGGCATGGCCCGCTACGCCATGGGCATCGGGGGCGACACGGCTCAGGGGCGGCCGGGCGACGCTCTGGAGTACACCACGGGCGCCGGCGCAGCGGCCTACATCATGGGCCCTGCCGAGGAGAGCCTGGCTATCCTGGAAGGTTCCTATTCCTACGTCTCGGACACGCCGGACTTCTTCCGCCGCCCATATCAGCACTATCCCCGGCACGGCAACCGCTTCACCGGCGAGCCGGCCTACTTCCACCACATCGTGGGGGCGGCCATGCACCTCATGGAGGAGCTGGGACGGACGCCCAACGACTACGCTCACGTCGTCTTCCACCAGCCCAACACCAAGTTCCCCTGCAAGGTGGCCAAGATGCTGGGCTTCAGCCAGGAGCAGATCCGGGTGGGGCTCCTGGTGCCGGAGATTGGCAACACTTACGCCGGCTCCTCCATGCTGGGGCTGACAGCGGTCCTGGATGTGGCCCGGCCAGGGGATCGGATTCTGCTGGTCTCCTTCGGGTCCGGCGCGGGCAGCGACGCCCTGTCCTTCGTCGCCACCGAGGGCATCAAGGAGCGGAGGGATGGGGTGCCCACCACCAGGGAGTACATCGCGCGGCGGCACGAGATTGATTACGCCACCTACGTGCGCTATCGCAAAAAGCTGGAGATGAGCTAGGGAGGCGATCATGCGAGACGTATCCATCATCGGCATCGGACAGACCAAGGTGGGGGAGCACTGGGACCGCTCGCTGCGGGACCTGGCCGTAGAATCGCTGTGGGCGGCCATGGACGACGCCGGGGTCGAGGAGGCTGACGCCCTCTACGTGGGCAATATGCTCTCCGGCGAGATCACCGGCCAGGAGCACCTGGCGGCCCTCATCGCCGACTTCGCCGGCCTGCGGGGCATTGAAGCGATCAAGGTCGAGGCGGCCTGCGGGGCGGGCGCGGGGGCGGTGCACATGGGCTATTTGGCCGTGGCCAGTGGCCTCCATGACATCGTCATCGTCACCGGGGTGGAGAAGATGACGGACCGCCTCAGCCACTGTACCACGGCGGCCCTGGCCATGGCGGCCGACGGCGATTACGAGGCGGCTCACGGTGTGTCCTTTGTGGCCCTGAACGCCCTCCTCATGCGCCGCTACATGCATGAGTATGGGGTGAAACACCAGGACTTCGCCGCTTTCTCCATCAATGCCCATCGCAACGCAGCCAACAACCCCTACGCCATGTTTCCCTTTCCCATCACCGAGGAGGCCTTCCACAAGGCGCGCATGATCTGCGATCCCATCAATCTGTTGGACTCCTCACCCCTTGCCGACGGGGCCGCCACGGTGATCCTCTGCCCCACGGAGATGGCGCGCAGCTTCACCGACGAGCCGGTGCGGATCGCCGCCTCGGCCATCGCCACCGATACCGTGGCCCTCCACGATCGGCGCGATCCCCTCTTTCTGCAGGGAGCCTATGAGTCGGCGCAGAGGGCCTATCGTCAGGCCGGGGTGGGGCCCCAGGACATTGACCTCTTCGAGTTGCACGACGCCTTCACCATCATGGCCGCCCTGTCCCTGGAGGCCTGTGGCTTCGCCGAGCGAGGGCAGGGCGTGCGGCTGGCCCAGGAGGGCGAGATCACCCCTGACGGGCGGATCCCCATCAGCACCATGGGTGGCCTGAAGGGGCGGGGCCACCCCGTGGGCGCCACCGGAGTCTACCAGATCGTGGAGTTGGTGGTGCAACTGCGGGGTGCGTTGGCTATGCGACAGCAGACGCTGGCCCGAGAGCTGGCTGGATCGGTGACAACGTCAGTGGAGGTGGCCCCCCCGTCGTGGCAGACCACGGCCCGTCAAAGGGGCTATCGTCTGGGCATGGCCCAGAACATCGGTGGCAGCGGGGCGACAGCGGTTACCCATATCCTGGAAGGCCTGGCATGAGCGACGGAGGATGAGTCATGGATCTGCCGCGCCATTGGCGGTTGAAGGATCAACGATACAGGCTGGAAGGTGTGATGTGCGATGAATGCGGGGCCAAGCTCTTCCCGCCACGACAGGTCTGCCCCCACTGCCGATCCCGGCACCTGAGCCCCTACCGCTTCCGGGGCGAGGGGGAGGTCTACTCCTACTCCACCGTTTACCAGGCCCCCGAGGGCTTCGAGGAATACGTGCCCTACACCGTAGCCCTGGTGCGATTGGACGAGGGGCCCCTGGTCACAGCCCAGTTGACGGACGTGGACCCGGACGAGGCCCACATCGGCATGCGAGTGAGGATGGTCACCCGCAAGATCCGTGAGTATGGCGAGGACGGGCTCATCGTCTACGGCTACAAGTTCCGGCCCACTCTGAGATCCGAGTAGGGGTGGTGACAGGCGATCGCGCCCTGGAGATGAGTAATGCGGTAAACTCCAGGGCTATATGTCCCTCAGCTTTGTTCCACACTGCCCGCAGTAGGCGAACTCCTCCGGCAACCCTTTGGCCCCGCAAGCAGGGCAGGTCTGAGTATACGGCCCCCACAGGAACTCGCTCGATTCTCCGGCCGCCGCCTTCTCCCGCAGCCCCAGATAGTCGGCGGGGCGCTTCTCCACGAAGGCCGTCATGCCCTCCCAGGGCTCCACGCTGGTGTAGTGCACGGCCAGCCAGTCCCGCCCGTGCCCGATGGTCTGATGCCAGGCCAGGTCCTTCCAGAAATTGACCTGCTGCTTGGTGTAGCGGGTGCACTCGGGGAACTTGTGGATGAGCTTCTGGCACAGGGCCTCCACCGCTTCGTCCAGCCTGGCCAGGCTGATGCTGTAGCCGTCCTCCCTTTTAGCGGCCTTCTGGATCTGCTCCTGACTGGCCCCCTCGATGAATTCCCCCTCCTTCACTACTGAGGCCACCACCTGGTTGACCAGCCCCCACTCCAGGGCCTTGTAGGCCGGGATGCGCTCGTTGAGCAGGAGGATCTCCCGCGCCCGGCGATCGCCCACGAAGAGGGGCAGCCACTGGGTGGAGCCGCCACAGGCCACACTGCCCACGCTGGTGCCCACCTGGGAGAGGAAAGCGTGCTCGGCCATGATCGCCAGGTCGCAGACCAACTGAGCCTCGTTTCCGCCCCCCACGGCCATGCCGTTGAGCCGGGCGATGACCGGTTTGCCGGCGTTGAGGATGCTCTCCATGTAGGCTCTGAAGAGGCCCATGTACTTCCAGTAGTCCCGGGGCCGCCGGGTGTAGTCGGCCTGGTACTCCTTCACATCGCCGCCGGTGCAGAAGGCCCGATCCCCGGCGCCGGTGAAGACGATCACGGCCACGCTGTCGTCGAAGGAGGCATCCCGAAAGGCGGCGGCCAGCTCCTCCAGGGCCCGGGTGCTGAGGGCATTGTAGACCTGGGGGCGGTTGATGGTCACCGTGGCCACCCAGTCCCTCTTCTGATAGATGATGTCCTGAAAGTCAAAGGCTTCAGCGGGTTTCGGTTCGAAGTAGCGCATGGTAGAACCTCCTCTCCAGGTATCCATCAAGGATTGCTTCACTTCCAGCTCCCATACCCTGATCGCAGCCAGAAAAGGCGAGAGCCGACCTTCTCCCATCCCCGGTCGGGATCTGTCGGCTCAAATCTTCCACAGGCTCAGCTCCTTAAATTGTGCTGCGGTACAGGAAGTGGAGTGCTATCCCCATCACGCACCTGATGAGTCAGCCTTCAAAGCCATCATACCATAAAAAAGCGATGCTGTCAACAGCCTGAGGAAGTTTTCAAACATTTTGAATCGAAGGGCTCGCTCAGGCTATACGCCCGCCACAGTGCACCCTTTGTGCAACTGGAGGTTGAAAACCAGAGGCTTTCAAAATGTCTGATTCCCAGGCAGCATGTGGCCTTGCGAAATGCGACAATCTGATGTATAATTTATCCAGATTATAACGTTCAGACCGCCTGAAGCACCGTGTGACCAAAGGCGGTATGCGCCGAGGTGTCCCCATGACTGTGTTAACCCGCGTTGAGGTGGCCGAGCGGATGACCTCCGAGGAGTTCTTCCGCTACGGGCCCGAAGACCAGAAAGCTGAGCTCATTGACGGGGTGATGATCGTGCACTCTCCCGTTCTTACTATGCACGAGAGACTATTTGGGTTCCTGTTTCGCCTTCTCGCTGCCTACGTCGAGGACCGCGATCTGGGAGAGGTACTCGGATCCCGCACCGCTGTGGAGCTGGAAGTGGAGCAGGTGTACGAGCCGGACATCTTCTTCATAGCGCGCGAACGCACGGACATCGTGCAGACTAAAGGGGTCTTCGGTGCTCCCGACCTGGTCATCGAGATCCTCTCGGCCAGCACCGCCCCCTACGACCGGGGCCCCAAGTTCCGGGCCTACGAGCGGGCCGGCGTGCGGGAGCTGTGGCTCATTGACCCCTACGGGCCGGCCGGCACCGAATTCTATCAACTCCAAGGGACCCGCTTTGTGCCCGTCATGCCTGACCCCGATGGCATCCTGCGCTCCGTCGCCGTGCCCGGCTTCTGGATCAATGTAGCCTGGCTGTGGCCCGGCGAGCGCTTTATCCCTGTGCGAGAGGCATTGGCGCAGATCAGCGCGACATAAGCTGCCCACCCCGAACCAATGTCAGGAGTCCAACGATGAAAACCACCTCCCGCACATGGCTCATCCTGGCCCTGTGCGCTGCTCAGTTGGTCCTGACCAACGCTGTGGCCGAGGCCGCTCCCCCAACGGCGGAGCCGGTGGTCTACATGGTGCGCTGGGGCGATACCCTGTACTCCATCGCCCGGCGCCACGGGACGACAGTGTGGGCCCTGGCTCGGGCCAACAATCTCCTCAACCGTCACCTTATCTATGCTGGCCAGTGGCTGACTATCCCCGCCCGGGCGACGGCCTCAGCCCCGTCCAGTGGCCTTCACATCGTGCGCCGGGGGGACACCCTCTTCTCCCTGGCCCGCCGCTACGGGACGACGGTGCAGGCCCTGGCCCAGGCCAACGGCCTGCGGGACTACAACGTTATCTACGTGGGGCAGCGCCTGGTCATCCCCGGCGCGCAGGCGGCCCCACCCCGTCCCGCGCCCCAACCAGCGACGGCTCGACTGAGCTCGCCGAAGTCCCGTCCCGCCGCCAGCGCGGGGAAATGGATAGACGTGGACCTCTCGACCCAGACCCTGGTGGCCTATGAGGGCGATCGCGCTGTATACTCCTGCCGCGTCTCCACCGGCCGGGCCTGGACGCCCACGCCTACGGGCCGCTTCAGCATTCAGGCGAAATCCCTCTCTCAGACCATGAGCGGCCCGGGCTACTACTTCCGCAACGTCCCCCACGTGATGTACTTCTACAGAAGCTACGCCCTCCACGGCACCTACTGGCACAACAACTTCGGCCAGCCCATGAGCCACGGCTGCATCAACCTGAGCCAGGCCGACGCCGCCTGGCTATACGACTGGGCCGGCATAGGGACGTTGGTGATCATAAAACCCTGAAGTAGATGTTCAAAGTCTTCGGTGAACTCATAGCTCACCAACACGCCATGCCTGTTCCACTGACACGATCCCTCGCCCTTGACCACGATGTCCCTCGTTTGAAGATGAGGGAAAGAAGCCGGGCGAGAATCATTGGAAAAGGTGGAATACCACCCTGACCAATTCGGCCTCCTCCGGGTCTCTCTTCAAACACATGACCAGACGCTTGTTCTTTACCTCGCCGGTGGGGACGAGATGGTAACCTAGCGGAACTTTCCCGTCAAGGGGGTTTGGCATGAATTGCCTGGGCAAGCTGTGACGGGACCCCTCGCAAGCGCTCGCAGCCCAATCACTTGACCTGTGTTAGGTTCGAGCCCGCTGCGAGCGCTTGCGACTGGCTCACACCAGGGGCTTCCAGTGGAAGTAACCATTCACCTTGTCACTCTGAGGCGGAGCCCTTCACTTCGTTCAGGATAAACTCCGCGGAGCCGAAGAGTCTCTCCGTCGCGAAAACGAGAGATTCCCTTCGGCCTGGCTTAGGGCAGGCTTCGTCGCTGCGCTCCTCAGACCTGTCCTGAGTTTGCCGAAGGAATGACAAAGAGGTGAACAGTTACCAGTGGAGAAGTGCTTTCCAGCAGAGTCGGATTTTGGATGATCTCCCGCCTGGGTGTTGCTGAACCGTCGCCGGGTTGCCTGGGGCTAAACCCCCAGGCTG
>JBHIEC010000106.1:0-8270 GCA_046760425.1 Anaerolineae bacterium | reverse complement strand
GGGTATCGCTCCGTGAGTTCGGCTGCGTGCTCGAAAAGCCAGCGCTCGTCCTCCCGGTAGCGCGGCGGCAGTGGTTTGACCCTGACCGGATAACCGCGCACCATCTCTGTAAACTCTTTAACGCTCATTTCATCTATCGTATATATCGGCATCCTCCCACCTCCTTAGCTGCATTCTTCGGTATCCCCGTTGCCCTGCTAGCACCGGACAGGATGTCGCTCAATGTTCCCTTGGCTATCTCCTTGTGATCAGGAACGGTGATGTGATGCTCGCCTTCCTCTGTTGTCCTCCTCAGCCTGATGTGGCTTCCTCGTCGGCGAACAACCTCGTAGCCCAGTCGGTTTAGGAGTTTCACCACATCTCGACCACTAACCAGTGGCAACTTGGGGGACACCCTTTACCTCCATCTCAGAGAGAATAAGCACATGAAGATTGTCTCCCTTCTCCAAGACCTCCTCAAAGTGCAGCGATGCTGCCTCCCTGATGTTTCCCATCAGCTCGTCCAATGTCCTCCCCTGAGTGAAGACATCAGCCCCGATGCCTCTCGCACACCAATATTCGCCATCAAAATAGACCTCGAATTTAGCCAGCATCCCCTTCACCTCCCTCGATGTATCCCTCCCTCCTCAAGAAATCGTAGATGTGCTCGATGAAAAGCTCAAAGTCGGCTAGGCCGTGTTGCAGGTTATCATACACAATGGTCGGGTCAACGGTCAGGTACTCGTGCACGAGGATATTGCGAAAGCCGGCCATCGGAGCGATGCGCTCAGCGAACTCGTAAGGGATGATGCGATGCCTCCCCAGTTTCAGGATGATCTCCCTGTAATCATCAGGGACAGCCCGGCCGCTGCCGGCCAAAAGGTGAGCGCCGATATCGGTCACGTGCTGGATAGCCAGTTGCAAGTAATGCAAAACACCGCCGTAGCGCAAGGGGTCCCCAGTTAGTTCAGCCAAGGTCAACCCCTGAGCAGGACGCAGCAACTCGATATGCTCGCTCAGAGATTCCAGCAGCTTGATAACTGTGGCCGGTTTTACCATAAAACATCTCACCACCGATGCGGCACGGACGGCTTTTCCATACGAGCCTTCCGTCGCTCCTCGATCCATTCTTCGAGATACCGCTGTGCCAGCCGCCGCAGCGGTTCCGTGTCAGCATAACGGCTGATGGCATGAACGGCGAAATCCACCGCTGGACGTGTAACCTCGTCCTCGTAGATGACCTTCCCATGCTTGACGACTTGATGAGCCAGAAGCGGCGTCGCCCGGTTGAGGATCACCACGTCCACATCGTGGCGATGAAACAGACGCATCAGGTCGCCGATGAGGTCGATCTGGATGTCGGTGTGTCGCTCAGATGGTAGGTCGTCGCCCAACAAGACGGCAAAGTCCAGATCGCTCAGCGGGCCGGCTCTCCCCTCGGCCTGTGAGCCAAAGAGATAGGCCAGCACGACGCCATGCTCGATGAAAAGCCTTTCCAATTGGCTTTGATAAGCTTGGATGTCCATGCTCGAGTCTCAGTAGGCCGCAAATCCCCAGCAGAGGCGGCTCCCACGCCGCCGAATCGCGGGCATGGGAGCCCGCGCAGCTACCCAATTGCGGAGTGCTAAGTCTCAGACAGCTACTTTCGCCTGCCCACGGATCAAGTTCAGGAACTCGATAGACTTCAGACGCCTCTCCAGGAGATAGGTGATGTAGCGCTGCATCGTCCTCTCCAGTTCCCGGTGGGACTCCGGGCTGACCTTCAGGCGCCGGCAGAGGGCATAGTCCCGCGTCTGCAGGAAGCGCAGCACCTTGAGAGCGTTCAGGGACAGGGGCTGTACATCCCGCCTCTGAAAGGCTGTCCCCCCACGGCGCGGCAACTTCCTGTCGCCACAGCGGGGGCAGACAACCCCGCCCCCCTCAGGGCTGAAGAAGTTGGCCCTGGGCTCGATCTGGGCGTTGCACTCCACACAGCGGAAGAGCTGCGGGCGGTAGCCCACGTAGCCCAACAGCCGCAGCTCGAAGAAGCGGGCGGTCAGATCCAGGTCCGTGGCCTCCCCCAGCCAGGTCAGCATGGCCAGAAGCAGATCGAAGAGGGAGCGGCTCTCGATGCCCTCCTTGGTGAACTTGTCAACCAACTCGGCGGCGTAGGAAGCATAGGTGATGCGCCGCAGATCCTCCCGCACGGGGCGGAAGGCATGGATGGTCTCGGCCTGGGTAATGATGTCCAGCTCCCGCCCCTTGGCGATGAGCAATTGGCTGTGGGTGAAGAGCTCCACGTGGCCGCTCTTGCGGCTGGTGGGCTTGCGCACCCCCTTGGCGATGGCCCGTATCTTGCCCAGACCCGGCGTGTAAAGGGTCAAAAGCCTGTCGGCCTCGCCGAAGTCCGTCCGCTTCAGCACGATGGCTTCAGTGCGGTAGAGACGCTCCCTGCTCATAACCAAATTATACCACCCCGCCGCCCAGGATGCAAACGTTAGAGGGCATCAAAAAAGCCGCACCTGCTCCCGGGGTGCGGCCTGCCAAGCGCTGTTTTCGGTCACTTCCTCGTTGGTAACTGCCTGACAGTGAAGCTATGAGGCAGCAGTTCCTCCAGGGTGTAGACCCACCGCTCCCCCTGGGAATTGGCCACGATCACCCGCAGTTCGCCGCCGAACTCCCGCAACACCTGACGGCAGGGGCCGCAGGGCATGGCTCCCGTCTCGGTGACGATAGCGATAGCCGTGAACTCTCGCTCCCCTGCCTCCACCGCCTTGAAGACGGCCACCCGCTCGGCGCACATAGACAGGCCGTAGGAGGCGTTCTCCACATTACAGCCGGTGTAGACCTGGCCGGATTTAGCCTGCAGGGCCGCACCCACGGCGAAATCGGAATAGGGGGCGTAGGCGTTGCGTCGCGCCGTCTGCGCCAGGGCCACGAGCTGATCCTCGCTCAGCGGGCCTCCTTTGGCCTCCTCCTTTTGTCCCATGCCCTCTCTCCCTTTCAGCTCCCTCTAAGCCCTCGCTGGCTCGACCTCCCCCGCCGGCCCCGGCGTCCCTTCCTTCGTAACCCTCACTTTTTTAATCCGGCGGCCTATTAGAGACAGCACTGCGATCTTAACGCCATCGAAGACCACCTCATCGCCCACGGCAGGCACCTTGCCCAGCCGGCTGTAGATGAGGCCACCCAGGGTGTCACTATCCTCGGTGGGCAGGGCGATGGCCATCAGATGGTTCACGTCGTCCAGGTCAATCCGTGCGTCGAAGATGATCTCGTTGTCGCTGACCAGCTCCATGATCGGCTCCTCCATGTCATACTCATCCTGGATCTCGCCCACAATCTCCTCCAGGAGATCCTCGATGGTGACCAGGCCCGCCGTGCCCCCGTATTCATCTACCACGATAGCGATGTGTATCCTCATCCGCTGCAATTCCTGCAGCAGATCATCCACCTTCTTCGATTCGGGGATGAAGTAAACGGGGCGCAGGATCTCACGCAGGGGGATAGCCGTTTGACCATCGCGCAGGTACCTGAGCAGGTCCTTGGCGTAGAGGAGACCGATGATGTGGTCAATGCTCTCCTCATAGACGGGGATGCGGGAGTGCCCGCATTGGATGATGACGTCCAGGGCCTCCAGGAGCGGGGTCCCGGCCTCGATGGCTACCATGTCAATGCGGGGCACCATCACCTCCCGGGCCAGGGTCTCCCCCAGCTCGATGATGCCGTGGATCATCTCCCGCTCCTCCTCCTCGATGTCCTCCCGTCCCACGTCGGCCCAGAACCGCCGCTCCTCCTCGTTCATGAAGAACCCTACGACCGAGAGCTCCCCGGCCACCAACTGGGGGCCGAGGCCAGAGGAGAGACGGAGCAGACCCAGCAGAGGGCTGAAGAGGGCAGCCAGCCCGTGGATGAGCCCCGCCAAGCGGAGAGCCATCCGCTCGGGGCTCCGCGCGGCTAGAGCTTTGGGAGCCAACTGGAAGAGGAAAATGGTGGCCAGGGCCAGGACGGCACCCAGGGCTCTCACCCACCCCGGGACGAGGTGCGGGATGATCAGCATGGCCGAGCCGGCGGCGCCGATGAGGCCCAGGTCGTTGAGGAGCAGGAGGCTCGCCAGGGCGCGATAGGGGTCGTTGAGAAGAGTGTCGAGGGCCTGGGGACGGGAACCCTCCTTTTTCAATAGCTCCCTGAGGCGTGCCCGATCCAGGAAGGTCAGAGCCGTCTCCGCCCCCGCCGCCAGGGCGGTCAGCAAGAGAAAGAAGCCTAGCAAAGCCAGTTCCAGCCAAATACTACTGTCAGGGTCCAAGCGTATCACTCCTTTTAGTCAAAATTGGATCAGCTTCCGCCTCACCCGGGCCGGGACACCGTAGGCCAGGCTGTCCGGGGGGATATCCCGCGTCACCACGGAGCCAGCTCCAATTTTAGCCCTGGCCCCTATCCGGACCGGGGCCACCAGCATGGTGTCGCTGCCGATGAAGGCTCCATCCTCGATGACCGTGGGATGCTTCTGTACGCCGTCGTAGTTGCAGGTCACCGTACCCGCGCCGATGTTGACCTTCTGGCCCACCGTGGCATCGCCCAGGTAGCTGAAGTGGCCCATCTTGGACCCTTCTCCTATGTAGGACTTCTTGATCTCGACAAAGTTGCCCACATGAACCCCCCGGGCCAGGTGGGCCCCTGGCCTGAGGTGGGAGAAGGGACCTATATCCACATCGTCTTCCAGGATAGCCCCCTCGATAACCGAGGCCAGGATCCGACATCGCTCGCCGATGACCGAATCCCGAAGGATGCTATTCGGACCGATCACACAATCGCGACCGACGGTTGTCTGTCCTTGTAGAAAGGTATTAGGGTAAATGGTAACATCGGCGCTGAGCTGGACACTGCGGTCGATCCACGTGGATGGGGGGTTGATTAAAGTGACCCCTGCTAGCATCCATTGGTGTCGGATACGGGCCCGCATCACTGCCTCAGCCTCGGCCAACTGGGCCCGGTTGTTGATGCCCAGGACCTCGGTCGCATCTTCTACGGTTACGGCCTCCACCCACTTCCCTTCGGCCACAGCCATGGCGATCAGGTCGGTGAGATAGTATTCCCCCTTCTCGCCTCGCTCGATCCGCTCCAGATGGGGCCATAGCCACCGGGCATCGAAACAGTACATACCGGAATTAGCTTCCTGGATCGCCTTCTGGGTAACTGTAGCTGCTGCCTCCTCGACGACGCCTAATACGCGCCCTGTCGCGTCCCGCAACACCCGGCCGTAGCCCGTCGGGTCTTCCAGGTGGCAGGTGAGCATAGTGATGGTCGGTCGGATCGCTTCGTGGCGCTCCAGCAGACGGCGCAAGGTGGCAGGGGTGACGAGCGGGGTATCGCCGTAGAGGACCAAAATGGTTTCGGCCACGTCCTCCAGCGTGCCACGGGCTTGCAGAAGCGCATGGCCCGTCCCCAGTTGCTGAGGCTGCTCCACGTACGAAAGGTCCTCCCCCAGAGCCTGACGAACCTGGGCTGCCCCATCCCCGATCACCAGGACCAGCCTGGCCGGCTGCAAAGGCACGGCAGCTTCCAGGACATACTTGGCCATGGGCTCACCGGCCACTGGGTGCAGCACCTTAGGCCGCTTCGATTTCATGCGCGTGCCCTGGCCAGCGGCCAGGATGACGACAGCCAACCTCACCGCGTGCTCCTAAAAAAGACGACCAAGATGACCTCCCCTGGGGAGAGACGGGAGGTCGTCCCGGTCATCGTGATGATCAAAGGCTATGGGATAGTCGTTAGATGAGGGAGGTTTGTCTTCCATCACACCAATCAATTCACGCGCCACACATGCCGAATTCACGTCTTGATTTTAGCACATTTGGGGCCTTTAGGCAAATGGGGCAACTTCTCTTCGCCAACGAAAAAACTCATCTTTTTGCTTGCTCTGTGAATGCTCTCCCTCAGCAGCGGAAGTGCTCCATCAGCCTCTCCAGGGAGAAGCCATCCCCCTGCGCTCGCTCCTGAACGGCCCTCACCCTGGCGTCGTAGGGAAGTTCGTTCTCCCTCTGGTAAAAGACCCCCAGGTAGAGGCGCTCCTCGTCCAGGGCCAGCGCCATGGCCTTCGCCTTGTCCGTGACGTCGTGATCAGGGGGAATGTCCACCGTCACCTGCTTGAAGTGGCGGTAGGTGTCATAGAAAGTCACGCAAGGGCTGAGCACCTGGATGAAGGAGAAACCCTGGTGCTGGATGCCCCGTATAAACAACTGGATCATGTCCTGGGGCCGGGCCGAGAAGGCGCGAGCCACGAAGGTGGCATCATAGGCCAGGGCCATGGCGATGGGGTTAAGGGGCCGCTCAACGCTGCCATAGGGCGAGGCCTTGCGCACTATGCCCAATTCACTGGTGGGGGAGGGCTGTCCCTTGGTCAGGCCATAGATCTCGTTGTCCATGACGATGTAGGTGATGTCCACGTTGCGCCGCGCCGCGTGGGGTAGATGCCCCGCCCCGATGCTGAAAGCGTCGCCGTCGCCGCCCATAGCGAAGACCACCAGGTCCGGGTTGGCCATCTTGATCCCCGTGGCCAGGGGTAGCGCCCGCCCATGGACGCCGTGGAAGCCATAGGCGTTGACAAAGGCCGGAAAGCGGCCCGAGCAGCCGATCCCCGAGGCGATGGCCACCTTCTCAGGGGGGATGTTCAGCTCGCTCAGGGCCTTGTAGAAGCTGCTCAGCACGCCATAATCGCCACAGCCCGGACACCAGATAGGTTTGGCCCCACTCCGGTAATCCAACATCGTCCTCTGCTGCACGGCCACATCAAGCATCTTCCGCTACCTCCTCAATCTTCCGGTAAATCTCCCCCGCAGTGAAGGGGATACCCTCGTACTTGTTGAGCCGTATGGCCTCGATGCCCAGGCGGGCCCGCAGGAGATCGGCGAACTGCCCGGTGTAGTTGATCTCGGGCACAATGACCGCCTTCAGGGGCGCTGCGAACTCCTGGATGGCCTCCACGGGCAGGGGGTTGAGCACCTTGGGATACAGAGCGGCCACCTTGAGGCCCCGCTCCTGGGCCCGTTCCACCGCCTCCCGCACCGCCCCCTCCGTGGATCCCCAGCCGATGAGGCCGATCTCGGCCTCAGGATCACCGTAGCGCCGCACCATGTCCATCCCGGCCAGCTCTCGCGCCGCCGTCTCCAGCTTGCGGAAGCGCTTCTCCATCATAATACGATGCAGTTCCGGCTCGTAGTTGGGGACACCGCTGGGCTCGTGCTCCAACCCCTCGGCCGTGTATTGGCCGCCCGCCATGCCCGGCAGGGCCATGGGCGACACGCCCGTGTCCGTCACCGCGTACCGCTCATAGCCGTCCCCGCCGTCCAAGGGAGCCAGCAGCCGCTGACTCAGCTTCACCTCGTCCAGCCGGAAGGGGGGGATGGTCTCCACGCGATGGGACAGGGACTGATCGCTGAGGAGGATGACGGGCATCTGGTACCGCTCGGCCAGGTTAAAGGCGTTGATGGTCTGATAGAAGCAGTCCTCTACCGAGGTGGGCGCCAGCACGATGCGCGGCCCCTCGTCATGGCCGCTGCGCAGGGCCAGGTACAGGTCCCCCTGGGCCGTCTTGGTGGGCATGCCCGTGCTGGGCCCCGCCCGCTGCACGTCTACGATGACCGCTGGCACCTCAGTCATGCTGGCCAGGCCCAGGAGCTCGGTCATCAGGGAGAAGCCCGGCCCCGAGGTGGCCGTCATGGCCCGCTGTCCCGTGAAGGAGGCCCCCAGCACCATGGCCAGGGCGGCCATCTCGTCCTCGGCCTGGATGAGGGTGCCGCCCATCCTGGGGAACTGGGCAGCCAAGAACTCCATGATGTCCGTGGCAGGGGTGATGGGGTAGCCGGCGTAGAAGCGGCAACCGGCAGCGATAGCCCCCAGGGCGATGGCCTGGTTGCCCGACATGACCAGCCGCTTGTCCACCGCTCGCTGGAGGGCCTTCAGCTTGTAGGGGTCGGCCTTGGTGACGTTCTTCTCCACGTAGCCGTAGCCCGTCTCCAGGGCCGTCAGGTTCTGCCGCAGCAACTCCCGGCCCTTGCGGCCCAGTTGCCGGCGCACCATCTCCTCGGCCCGCGCATGGGGCAGGCCGAAGAGCTTGACCAGGGCTCCAATGGCCACGATGTTCTTACCCCGCAGGAAGTTGATCTCCTGCGCCAGCTCGCTCAGGGGGAGAGGATAGTGGATCTGGCCGGGGGCTCGGGGCGGGGTCAGGGCGTTGCTGTCGTAGACGAGGACGCCGCCCTCCCGCAGATCCCCGTGGTGCTTGTCGTAGGCCTCCTGGTTGAAGGCCAGCAGCA